>JAZKFE010000284.1:0-10876 GCA_040386595.1 Planctomycetota bacterium
AACCTCTTGTTCGCTCCGCTCACCCAGATTCAAGAATCTGGGCTACCCAATCTTTTCGAGCGAATGCGTTTGACTGAACTGCTCTACGACGAGAATCGTCCCCGCAGGTAGATGTCACCGGCAACGTGCTCAACTTGGAGATCGGCCAGCCGCGCTGCGAGATCGGGAGAGGTCAACCCCAAGCCTCCCACCGGACTGGGAGCCCCCTCCCCGCCGATTAGCAACGGCGCGATAAAAACTTGCACCTCGTCGACGAGCTGCCGGTCGAAAAAATCGCCCAGGACGGCACCGCCACCTTCGACCAAGATGTTGGTGAAACGTCGCCGTCCCAATTCCTGCAAACAAGCCGCGAGATCGGGATGCTGGCCGGCATCCGCCGCGATAGAAACCACTTCGACTCCGGCAGACTGCAGGGCCGCGATTCGCTCGGCCGGTGCGGCAGAGGTCACGAAAACCAGGACGGGAATTTGTCTCGCGGTTTGTACGAGATGCGAGGCCAGCGGTAACCGCGCCTGGCTATCCAACACGATCCGTGTTGCGACCCGTGGGCCGGCGGGCCGGGCCGTCAATTGGGGATCGTCAGCCAGAGCCGTCCCAATCCCGACGAGAATCCCGTCGACTCGCCCACGAACTTGATGCACGATCGCGCGTGAGGCGGCATTGGAAATCCATTTCGAGACTCCCGTATGAGCCGCAATCTTTCCATCTAGTGACATCGCCCACTTGGCAATGACGAACGGTCGCTGGTGTTGAATCAACGTGCGAAACGGGGCCGTCAATTGGATTGCTTCGTGCTCCAACAGGCCCGTCTCGACACTGACTCCAGCCGCTCGCAGTTGAGCCACCCCCTGCCCTGCCACCGCGGGAAATGGGTCGAGCGCGGCGACATAAACACGCTTGATTCCCGCCGCCAATACGGCTGCGGTGCACGGCGGTGTCTTACCGTAATGACAACACGGTTCCAACGTCACATACAGCGTCGCCCCGCGAGCTCGTTCGCCCGCCTGCTGCAAGGCATGCACCTCTGCATGGGGGCCGCCAAATTTCTGATGATAGCCTTCGCCCAGCAGTTGGAAATCGTCATCAACGACGACCGCTCCCACCATCGGGTTGGGCTCGACGGAACCGGCCCCTTGCGCCGCGAGCTCAAGGGCTCGACGCATGACGGCTGCGGGATTTTTCAAGGGGGCGGCGATTGGAGTCATAGCGAAGAATGTCTGAGATGCCCCCTGTAGCCTGACTCTCTGAGTCGGGAGCTTTTCTCTTCTTTCCAGAGGCCCCGACTCATAGAGTCAGGCTACGGGGATCAAAACTCGTACTCGACTCCCACCTGGGAAATCTCGATATTGGGCAACCCCAGCGCCAGCAATTCGTCGACCGTCGGGTCATACCACGCCGGCTTGATGTGAATCGCAATCACACGCACCGTCTCGGGCAACGACTGGATCTCGGTCGCAAAGCTTCGCGGGATCAGATGTAATGCCTTGTCCGCCAGCCAGTCGAGTCGGTCCGGGAAGCTGCACTCCAGGAGGACGGCTCGCAGATTGGGAACCTGAGCCAGATGGGCCCAGACGCCGGAACCATGATAGGTGTCCGAAATGATGGCGACTGCGGAGGTCTCGTCCTCGATCAGGTAACCGAAGACCGGTACGACATGCAGCAGCGGTAGCGGCGTGATCCGCATCTTTCCGACCGTCACCGGCTGGAACGCGGTCAGTTGATTCAGCGTGAGAAACGGACTAGCGGGGGTGGACAACGAAACAAAGTCGGGCCACAACCGGTCGTTCAAGATGTCTTGTTGCAGCACATCCAATGTTGACTTGCTGCCATGCACGGCGACGCATTCCGGACCGTATTCGTAAACGTTGTCCAGAAAAATCGGCAGCGTGGCGACGTGATCCAGGTGACAGTGCGACAGAAACACATCGGTGACGAGCTTCTGATGAGCGAGCGGCAGCCCAAATCCCAGGCACCCGGCATCGACGGCGATGCGATCATTCACGACATACGACACCAAGTACTGGTACCGTGCTTCGCCCTGCATGCCGGATGGGATGATTTGAAGTTTCACTGCCAACGGTCTCGATCAGGTGACAGACCAGGGTAAGAACACACGCTCAAGATGTCGGTATTATAGAAGTGATGTTTTCGGCCCTGTGCCATGGTGATTAACAATTGGGCAAGATTTAACGCGCCGCCCCCTGCTCGGGTGTGCGCAGCACGACTGTGAACGGAATTTTTTCTCTGTTTCTCGATTCTCTCGTAGTATCTGTCGGCAGAGCCCCGTGATTTCTTGCGTAGGCCCTCAAACACGAGTCACGGTAAGCACAATCACATCTCTACCTGAGGTTTTGATCTCCTCTGGTCGTCTATTGGGAGGGACTTTCCTTAATCCAAGCCCCCCAATTACTTCCCGATTTTTGTGCCGCCTGAGACTAAAACCTTGATCTTCCCGTTGTTCTTGTTGTCCGGGGGAGCATTCACACGCAGATAGAGTACTCCATCTTTGGGTGACGTGTGGTCGCAGGAGTCGCCAATCAGAAACGGTTTGTCTTTCTTTTTCTCGTCCTCTTTCTCGACCGGTTGCCCCCCCTGTTTCGCGGCTTGCAGACGTTCCGGGGGAATGACGATTCCAATCAGTGCCCCGACCGGCAAATCGTTCACGAGATCATGGGGCGACGGCGTTTTGTTGGAAGTAAAGCCGGTTGGCCCCAGTTGCGTGGTCAACACGAACTTGTAGTTGCCATCGGCCTTAATCCGAATGGGTTTGCCAGCCGAAACCATGACCATCGACGATTCCCAACTGCGGCTGGAATTGATTTCCACCTCTGTCCCGTTGGAATTGATCATGTCTTCGTCCAGCAACTTCAGCTTGGACTCCAGGTTGGGGCGATTGGGATCGAGCGCCTGAATCGACTTCAGCAACATCCGCGCTCGGTCAAATTCCTTCAACTCGTAGTATTCGCCAGCCAGTTCCTCGGCACTCTTGATGAAGCCGCCTTGGATTTCATTGGCTTTGACGTCGAGGACTGTCGTGTTGCCCTTCTTTTTAGACGTCTTCGATTTGCTTTTTTCCTGTGCGGAAGCGGTCAACAGTGGTGACACCAGACACACCTGAGCGGCAATCCAGCAACCACCGAGCAAGCAAACAAACGCGACCAAGGGCCTGCGCATGAAAAGTACCTCTAACTGTGATCCAGACTTAGCACCAGAATAGGGCCTGCGACGTCCATACCAGCATATTTCAACGGTCGCTGCGAAGGAAGCACCACCTGAGCAGATTTCAAAATGTTCAATGTTCAGCTGGGCTCACACAATCACATCCCAAATGCGACCGCGCACTGAGATCACCATCGCGCCCCTCATCTCAGAGGGGCTACCCGTGGCGGTCGGCTTCTCTTCCGCAAAGTGTTCCGTTCGCTATGATGCCTGACTCTCCTACGCAATTCGTTTTTTCCACACACTGGATGTTTCCCCCTCAATGTTGAGGAAAGGTCGTCACATGCCCAGCGATCGATATCCGTCTCGACGTCAGAAGCTACTGGCGGATGTCCGTAAACAGGAATTGGCGTCGCTGCTGATTACCAATGAAACCAACGTCCGCTACCTGACCGGATTCACCGGTGATTCGACCTATCTTCTATTAACGCAAGAACATGCATTCTTAATCAGCGACAGCCGCTACACCACGCAGATCGCGGAAGAATGTACGGGGCTGGAAATCGTCATTCGGCCGCATACGCAGAAGATGCATGAGGCCACGGCGAAGGTCATTAAGAAGGCCAAGCTGGCTCAAGTTGGATTTGAATCGGGCTTCGTGACCGTCGACACGCTCGAATCGTGGAAAAAAGAGTCGCCAACCACCGACTTTGTGTCTTGCCCGGGGTTGGTGGAAGAATTACGCACAATTAAGGATGCCGATGAGATCGCCGAGATCCGCACGGCAGTCCGAATGGCTGAAAAGGGCTTCGCCACCCTACGTGCGACGTTGCGTCAGGAGTTGACGGAACTGGAAGTGGCGCATGATCTTGAGCACGCCATGCGCAAATTTGGTGCATCCGGTGCCAGCTTTCCGCCGATTGTGGGTGTAGGCCCCCGCGGTGCCTTGCCGCACGGTCGACCGTCGACAATGCGGATTTCCGAGGCCGACTCGGTCCTCATTGATTGGGGGGCCAACAGCCCGGGGGGCTACAAGAGTGACTTGACGCGAATTTTGGTCACCGGTAAAGTTTCCGCGAAACTTGAGAAGGTATATAGAGTTGTGTTGACAGCCCAACGGCTGGGAATCGCCGCTATTCGACCTGGCGTGAAGGGTTGCGATGTTGACGCCGTGGCCCGTCAGCATATTGAACAAGCGGGATTCGGTAAGTATTTCGGACATTCCTTGGGGCACGGGATTGGATTAGACATCCACGAAGGACCTCGACTGGCAGCCATTTCCGAAACGGTTCTCAAACCGGGAATGGTCGTCACCGTCGAACCGGGCATTTATCTCCCCAATGTCCTGGGAGTCCGAATTGAAGACGATGTTCTCGTCACGAAGGATGGCTGCGAAGTCCTGACTTCGGTGCCGAAAGAACTAGAGCAGATGATTGTTGACTGAAAACGGCCCATGAATTGAGATGTTTCGCCCGGGGATCGGTTTCGATTTTCCAGCGAGATGATCACCCCAGTCGAACTTCGGTTGGACTGACTTCGTTTGAGTGTGACCTTCACACAACCGTCCCACTTCTGGTGTGGACTCCAGATAAATCAACATAAATCAACCTCGCTGACTCCTGGAGTCAGTAAGTACTAACCAGCGAAAGATCAACGCTTATGGCCGAAGGTAAATCAGCCGGCGTACCGTTAGACCTGGAACGGCTGCGCGAACTTATCGCCCTCATGGAAAAGCATGATCTCAGCGAGGTCGACCTGCAAAATGGCGAACAACGCTGTCGTCTGCGTCGTGGTCCGCAGAACGTTTCGGTGATGGCTGCCCCGCAAGGGTATTTGCCGCAACCGCAAATGGCAGCTGCGGCTCCGGCCCCCTTGGCACCTGCAGCAGCCAGTGCCCCCGCGGCCCCGGCCGCTCCGGTGAATGATGGCACAATCGTCATCAAGAGCCCCACCGTGGGAACGTTCTACTCTTCTCCCTCACCGGATGATCCCCCCTTCTTGAAGGTGGGCTCGACCGTGAAGCCGGACACCGTCGTCTGCTTGATTGAGGCCATGAAGGTCTACAATCAGATTACAGCCGACATTTCGGGTACGGTCACCGAAGTTCTGGTCAACAACGCCGACGCCGTGGAATTCGGTCAGCCGTTGTTCCGCGTCAAGCCGTAGTCGTACCGCCACTCTTAATCAGATGCCTCGTACTCAATCGGCCGTCAGGAGACTGACTCTCGCCGGTTGAATACGGCAGCTGAAGATCGAGCAGATTTCGCGGCAGTCTGAAATAATGCTGCCGCGAGTTCTGCCCGATCGCCACCGTGAAATTGAAGTTTTGTGCGAGCCTGTTGGGCTCGACACTCGGGGAATCAGGTGCTTGGGGGGCTGCAATTGTCATCCCGCAGGTGGCCTCCCCGCTCCCTGAAAATCTCGAGAATCCTCGAAAAATGTTTCAACGCATCCTGGTTGCTAACCGTGGCGAAATCGCGCTGCGGGTGATTCGTGCCTGCCGTGATTTGGGGATTGAGACGGTTGCCGTTTTCAGTCAGGCCGACCGGGGAACGCACTATCTTTCCTTGGCCAATGAAGCGATCTGCATTGGGCCCCCGGCCGCGGTCGACAGCTACCTGATGATCAATCGCATCATCAGTGCGGCGGAAGTCGGCAACGTTCAAGCCATCCATCCCGGCTACGGCTTTCTGTCGGAAAACGCACACTTCGCCGAAGTCTGCCGCACCTGCAATATTGAGTTCATCGGCCCCTCGCATGAGGCCATGGCCAAGCTGGGTGACAAGGTCAGTGCCAAGGCGATCGCGAAAGAAGCCAAAGTTCCCACGGTCCCGGGCAGCGATGGCCTGCTGACCGATGAGAACGAAGCGGTCCGCGTGGCTGCACAAATCGGCTACCCCGTGCTCATCAAGGCCACCGCTGGTGGTGGTGGTAAGGGCATGCGTGTCGCGACCGACGAAGTGACGCTGAAAGCCGGTCTGAAGTCCGCCTCGATCGAAGCCGAGAACGCCTTCAAAAATGGTGGCGTCTATCTCGAAAAGTTCATCGCCAAGCCGCGACACGTGGAAGTTCAGGTCATCGCCGACCTGCATGGCAACGTCGTCCACTTGTGGGAACGTGACTGCAGCCTGCAACGCCGGCACCAGAAGCTGGTCGAAGAAAGCCCTGCCCCGAACTTGCCGCTCGCCGTTCGCGAAGAGATGTGCAAGGCGGCCGTGCGGCTGATCAAGACTGCGGGCTATACCAATGCCGGTACCTGCGAATTCCTGGTCGATGCCGATCACAACTTCTACTTCATCGAAGTGAATGCTCGTATTCAGGTCGAACACCCCGTGTCCGAAATGGTCACCGGAACCGACTTGGTCCAACAGCAAATTCGCATCGCTGCGGGCGAAAAACTGCCGTGGAAGCAGAAAGAAATTCCCTGCAACGGCTCTGCCATTGAAGTCCGAATCAATGCCGAAGACCCGGCCAACAACTTCCGTGGCTCGCCTGGCAAAATCACCAAGCTGCGAGTTCCCGGCGGTCCAGGGATTCGCTGGGATTCGCACGTGTATGAAGGCTACGTGGTGCCGCCGTACTACGATTCACTGATTGGCAAGCTGATCGTGCATCGGCCGACACGCGAAGAATCGTTCGCTACGATGCGCCGGGCTCTCGCCGAGTTCTCCGTCGAAGGCATCAAGACCACGATTCCGCTGCTCCGCGAAATCTTTGAGAACGCCGACTTCGCTGCCGGAAACGTGGACACGACCTACATCGAACGGACGTGGTCGTTTACAGGCGGGGCGAAATAGCCGAAAATCAGCCGAGCACTCATAGTCGTTGTTCGTTCGGCGAATAGAACGTGATCGCCCTGGCGAGCCAGAGACAGTCTTCGTGGCCCATCCTGACTCCCCTCGGAAGCGACGAATACGTTCCGTTCGCAAAGCGAACAACGACTATCTACACCTTTCACCAACTCAGGTTAGAGAATCATTATGAAAGTTGCATTGTTGACCGGTGGCGGCGATTGTCCTGGTCTGAATCCGGTCATTCGTGGTGCCGTGCAAACCTTGACGAATGCCGGGCACGAATGCGTCGGACTGCTCGAAGGCTGGAAGGGTGCCATTGAAGGAACCGCGATTCCTCTGACTCCCGCAGTCACCGACAGCATCATCGACAAGGGGGGGACCATTCTGTTCTCGTCCCGCACGAACTTGTTCAAGGACGATGCCACCGAAGCCAAGAATGTGCCGCAATTGCAGGCCTCGTTCAAGCGTTTGGGGATCGACGCCTTGATCGCCATCGGCGGCGACGACACGCTGGGCGTGGCTCGCAAGCTGCACGAAAAGTATCAATTGAAGACGGTTGGCTGCCCCAAGACGATCGACAATGATCTCTGTGCCACCGACTACACCTTCGGTTTCGACACGGCTCTCAACATCTGCATGGAAGCGATCGACCGCTGCCGCACGACTGCCGAATCACACCGCCGCATCATCGTGGTGGAAACGATGGGCCGTCACGCAGGCTGGATTGCCGCGTTCGCCGGTATCGCTGGCGGGGCCGACTACATTCTGGTCCCCGAAGAAAAGGTCGACATCGAGAAGATGTGCGACGTGCTGAAGAAGCGTCGTGCTGCCGGCAAGATGTGGGGTATCGTCGTGGTGAGCGAAGGCATTGAGCTCCCCGAAGGCATGGTTAAGAAGTCGGGTGAAGTTGACTCCTTCGGCCACGTGCAACTCGGCGGTGTCGGTGACACGGTTGCGGAAATCATCAAGCAGAAGACCGACATCCCCACCCGTGCGGTGATCCTCGGCCATATGCAACGTGGCGGTACGCCGACCGCATTTGACCGCGTCCTCGGCACCCGCTTGGGGATCCACGCTGGTCGCTTGGTTGTCGACGGCAAGTGGGGCCAGATGGTCGCCTTGCGGGGCATGAATATCATCAACGTCTCGCTCGCCGAAGCGACTGGTGAGAACCGCACGCTGTACCCCGAAATCATGCAAGAAGCACACGAGTTCTTCTAAGAGATACGGGCGGCACAGAGATTCCAACCTCTCCGTGTTCTTTGCGACTCCGTGGTGATTTCCTTTTGGAAACAATTCGCCACCGAGCCGCAGAGAACCCGGAGAGGTTTTTTTTGCGCTTCGGTTGCGGCATTGAAGTGTTGTTGTGGGTATGGGGTTGTTGCAAGACGGTGGATAAGGGGTTCCTAGTCCCGACAGGGACGAAAGAATCTAGCCGTGGGCGCAAGCCCACGGACGCGTCCCCTATGAACAATTGAGCCCTGAAAGGGCGACACCCGCAGTTGAATATGATCGCGGAAGTGTCGCCCCTTCAGGGCTTTATATCAATTTAAACGTGTCCGTGGGCTCACGCCCACGGCTAGATTCTTTCGTCCCTGTCGGGACTTAAATCCAGAGATCACATCGACCGAGATCTCAATTCCAACCCATCAATGGGTTCAATTTCAAAGACTCATTTCGTGAAGTCGCTACCGAGCAAGGATGTGGAGCCAAGACTCACATACGCTGCCTCAAATCCGTGTTTAATCCGTGTCAATCCGTGGCTAAAACTCCCTCCTAATCCCTCCAATGCGGCATCCATCTCCAGTACCCCCGGGACAATTCTCGACATCGCTATTGATTGATGTGTTTTTGGGGTATGATGGGTGCCGTTGCGTTTGAGGTCTCTGCCCTGTACTCCTGCCCCGTGGTCTCGCGATGACTCAAAAACCGTTTGGCATCCCGCGTCGTGCTTTTCTGGCCGATGTCGGCATGGGTTTCACCGGCTTGGCACTGGGCACCTTGTTGAATCAGCAAGGGATTGCTCGAGCCGACTCCACGGCTCTCTGGACGCCGCCGTCAGGAAAGCCTCACTTTCCGCCGAAGGCGAAGAATGTCATCTGGATCTTCCTCGTCGGAGGAATGAGCCAAATGGAGAGCTTCGACCCCAAACCGGCGCTCAACGAACACGCCGGTAAGACCATCCAAGAATCTCCATTCGCGGCCGCGCTGGAATCGCCGCTGGTCAAAAAGAATCTGCGTGAGGTCATAGACGGCCTGCATAAGGTCCATCCGAAGCTCTATCCGCTGCAAGTTGGCTCCAAGAAGTATGGCCAAAGCGGTCTCGATATCAGCGACTGGTGGTCGCACTTGGGTGATTGGTGTGCCGACGACCTCGCACTCGTTCGCGGAATGTGGACGACCGACAACAACCACGGTGCCCAGCTGCAATTCCACACCGGACGGCATTCACTGGAGGGGCAATTCCCGACGATCGGCTCGTGGATCCATTACGGGCTGGGAACGCTGAATGAAAACTTGCCGCAGTTCATCGTGATGGGTACGCCCATCGCCGATTGCTGCGGTGGGAACGGGGGCCATGGAGCAAATTACCTCGGGCCGGAACACAACGGCGTGCAGCTGGAAGTGAATCCGGACAATCCACTGCCCTTCGCGCTTCCTGGCAAAGAAGTCTATCGCGAAGAACAGGCGGCGGAATTCGACCTGTTGGGCAAACTCAACAACTTGTCGGCGGTCGAGTACCCCGACGATCAGGCGATGCGGGCGCGAATCAAATCGTACGAGTTAGCCTTCCGCATGCAGACGGCTGTTCCCGAGGTCGTCAATTTTTCTTCCGAAACGGCCGAGACACTTAGTATGTACGGTACCGAGAAGGAACCGACGCAAGCATTTGGCCGGCAGTGTCTGGCAGCGCGGCGCCTTGTCGAGCGAGGTGTCCGGTTCATTCAGATCTTCCACGGCAGCAACGGTGGTGCCGGTGCCTGGGACGCTCACGGAAATCTCAAGGCGGGGCATGCCTCGTTGTGCGGACAGGTCGACCAGCCGATTGCGGCGTTGATTAAAGATCTCAAACAGCGTGGAATGCTAGACGAAACCATGATCGTCATCGGCACAGAATTCGGCCGAACTCCGGGAGCCGAAGGCAGCGACGGCCGCGACCATCACCCGTATGGTTTCTCAGTTGCCTTGGCGGGGGGGGGAATCAAGGGTGGTATCGCGCACGGCAAGACCGACGAAATCGGGTTCCACGCCGTCGAAGGCCGGCACTACATCACCGATCTCCACGCGACGGTCCTGCATCAGCTCGGTCTGGATTCACATCGGCTGGAGATCCCAGGGCGCAAACGCCTGGAGGTGGACCACGGACACCCGATTCATGAGATCATTGCGTGATAGAGAAATGACGAATGACGAAATCCGAATGTCGAATGAATGACAAATGTCGAATGCCCCAATGGTCGCTGCGGCCAGTCGGCGCTGGCGATTCTGCTCAGAATGACAGGGGGAACTCCCCATTCGTCATTCGGACTTAGTCATTCGACATTTCCCAACTTGCCAATGCAAAAGCGGCCTCGGTGACGATCACCGGGCCGCTTTTTTATTCAACTGTATTCTATTACCTAGTTTGCTAAAGCACTCTGGGGCTCGGGTTTACGTCCACGTGAGTCTTCGGCATAGACCGGCACCGGGCGGCGTTCCACAGCCAAGGCTGCCGGAACTCGCTCTGGTATGGGGGGCACGATCGCCACCACTGGAACCACTGGCTCCGGAACTCGATCGGTTCGCAATTTGGGCAGCAACACCAGCAGGCCAACGGTCAAGAACCGCAACACTGATGACAGAGCAAACACCAGTAAATAACTCTCGCCAGACTTCTCTAAGAAGTTGATGACCAGTCCACCGCCGATGGAACCCAAGACCAT
>JAZKFE010000285.1:0-10258 GCA_040386595.1 Planctomycetota bacterium
AAGGATGATCCAATCCGTGTTCAATCTGTGTTAATCCGTGGCTAAAAACTCTTTCTTAATGCCTTTGAAAACTCCGTGTTCTCCGTGGTGCAAATTCTTCTGACGGAATGCACCAACGAAAACTACTTCAGGACCTGAGTCGTTGTTCGCAGGTGGGCTTTAAACAACTCGACCAGACGGCTTTGGAATCGATAGGGGTTCCAGACTATGGCAATCGTGCGAGTCGGCTTGGAGCCGGAGATCGAACGGTAGACTCGCTGAGGGGATTGATCGAGATTCCGGGCCATTGTAGGCACCATGGAAACTCCGTGTCCCAGGCTCACCAGTTCCTGGACCGTGATCAATTGGCTGGTACGTTCGACCGAGACGGGTTGAAACGAACGGTGCCGGCAGAACGAAATGATGTTGTCGGACAGGCAATGAGTTTCATCCAGCAGCACGAAGGGATGGGCCTGCACGTCCGCCATCGTGATCAGCTTTTTCAGTGCCAATGGATGCTCTACCGGCAGAACCAAGAGCAGTTCCTCGTGGAATAGTTCTTCCACCTGAAGATATTGCCGAGACACCGGCAGCGCCAGAATGGCGACGTCGATTTCTCCTTGGTTGCAATCTTGCAGCAACTTGTCGGTCGTCTCCTCATAGACGACCAGTGTTGCGCCGGGATGCTTGGCGGTGAATGTCCGCAGCAGTGTGGGCAAGAGATAAGGTGCCACTGTCGGAATCGCCCCGACTCGGATCCGCCCCGTCTGACCATCGTCGGATATCTCTGCCAGCGTGTCGTCGATCAACGCTAGGATTTGCTCGGCCCGCTTCAACAGCAAGTGACCGGCGTCGGTTAACGCGACGGCTCGCGACTGTCGCTCAAACAGAGGCTGCCCGAGTTCCTCTTCCAGCTTGGCAATGGAACGGCTCAATGCCGGTTGTGAAATCAGCAAATCCTCGGCCGCACGGGTGAAGTTCTGACGCTCGGCGACTTTCAAGAAATAGCGTAGCTGACTGATTTCCACGGGCGACTCCCTGATATTTCGGTAATGCACACAGGGTATTGTAGGTAGGCGGAATATGCATTGGAAGTATGGTTGCTGGCGTTCGATAATTGGCTCAGTTGATGGGCGGAACTGTTCACGGTTGGCCCATTGACCTCCAATTTCCGTCGTAACAACTCATCGGAGACGATCATGGCTACTGCGAATCAGTCCCCTTGGCCCGACTCAATCAGCTCTAACGATTCCACACCCGCAAACGGTTCTGAGGTGCCTCGTGCATTGACCGAGGATGGCGGGCAGCCTGTGGGGGATAATCAGAATTCCCGTACGGCCGGCGCTGGCGGCAGCGTGTTGCTCGATCATTTTCATTTGGTTCAGAAACTGGCTCGGTTTGATCGTGAGCGGATTCCAGAGCGAGTGGTCCATGCCCGTGGCGTGGGGGCTCATGGTGAATTTGTGAGCTATGGTGATTTCTCAAAATTCACCAAGGCCAAGTTGTTTGACACTCCAGGGAAAACCACACCGGTTTTCTTGCGATTTTCGACTGTGATTCATCCCCAAGGCTCGCCCGAATCGTTGCGTGATCCGCGTGGGTTTGCGATCAAGTTTTATACCGAAGAAGGGAACTGGGACCTGGTGGGGAACAACTTACCGGTGTTCTTCATTCGGGATGCGATCAAGTTTCCAGACATGATTCATGCCCTGAAGCCCTCGCCGGTGACGAATCAGCAGGAGCCCAATCGGGTTTTCGATTTCTTCAGTCATGTGCCGGAAAGCACGCACATGCTGACGTTTGTGTACTCGGACCAGGGAACTCCGGCGAACCTGCGGCAGATGGATGGGTTCGGCGTTCACGCCTTCAAATGGGTGAATGCGCAGGGGGCGGTGACCTACGTCAAATTTAACTGGCATTCCCAACAGGGGCTGAAGAATTTTACGGCCAGTGAAGCTGCCGCGGCGACCGCCGTCAATCACAGCAACCATACGCAGGACCTGTATGAGGCGATTGGCAGCGGCAACTTTCCGTCGTGGGAGCTGGGAGTGCAGATGTTACTGCCCGAGCAACTCGACGATTTCCCGTTTGATCCGCTGGACTCCACCAAGGTCTGGACCGATGTGCCGGAAATCATTGTCGGCAAGATGACGCTCAACCGGGTTCCCGGAAACTTTTTTGAAGCGACGGAGCAAGCGGCATTCTCACCGGGAATGGTGGTTCCGGGGATTGAGCCCTCAGAGGACAAGATGCTGCAGGGGCGGTTGTTCTCGTACTCGGACACGCAGCGATATCGGTTGGGGGCCAACTATTTGATGCTGCCGATCAATCGGCCGCTCAGCGAAGTCGTGAATCACAATCAGCACGGTGCGATGAATTTTGGAACGACGAATTCCGACGTGAATTATGAGCCCAGCGTCCGCCACGGTGCTCGCGAGGTCCCCGGGGCAACAGCCAGTCAGGCCCCCTTGGTGGGACATGTCGTGCAGCAGCGGACTGAGAAAACGCTCAATTTTCAGCAAGCGGGCGAGCTGTACCGCAGCTATCCGGGACCGATGCAGGATAATTTGATTGCGAACCTGACGGGAGATCTGCGGCAGATACTCGATCAGCAGGTACGTCTGCGGATGCTGAGTTTCTTCTATCAAGCGGATGTCAATTACGGCGCGCGTTTGACCGCCGCACTGGAAGAGAATCTCGATGATGTCAAAGCGATGATCGAGAGGAACCAGAACGTGGAGCCAACGCAATGGAGAAGGGCGGCAACGGAGAAATCCGCTGTGGCCAGTCAACCCTTGATCTAAGTTTCGACTCATTGGGAGGGTGAGGCTCCTGCCGAACCGCTTGGTCTACTGAGACTCGGAAAACTTAGCGGTTCGGCAGGAGCCTCACCCTCCCAGATTCTTTTACGACGCTCCATTCCCCGGTTTACGGAACGCTATCTGGGGCTTGGGCCTCGATCTGCGCTAATTGCCAGTCTCGCTCGGTCATCATTTGCACGAGGCCACGAAAATCGACTTTGGGGGTCCAACCGAGAACTCGCCGTGCCTTGTCAGCGTTGCCGCACAGCAGGCCGACTTCTGCCGGGCGAAAGTAGCTGGCATCGATCTCTACAAACTCGCGCCAGTCCAGATCGAGATATCCGAAAGCCGCATCTAAAAAGTCCCGCACCGAATGCGTCTGACCAGTGGCAATGACCAGGTCTTGCGGCTGCTCTTGCTGCAGCATCAACCACATGCATTCGACATAGTCGCCGGCAAATCCCCAGTCGCGCCGTGCATCCAGTGGCCCCAGAAATAGTTTACTTTGTAGCCCGGCCTTGATGCGTCCTGCGGCCCGCGTAATTTTTCGCGTGACATAGAGCTCACCACGGCGGGGCGATTCATGGTTGTAGAGAATGCCGTTGCAGGCATACAGCCCGTAGGCTTCGCGGTAATTGACTGTCTGCCAATAGGCAAACACCTTCGCACACGCGTACGGCGACCGCGGATGGAACGGGGTGGTTTCGGTCTGCGGAGTTTCTGGCGGGAGCCCGAAGATTTCGCTGGAGGACGCCTGGTACAGGCGGATGGTACGGCCGGTACGTCGCTGATAACTGCGGATGGCTTCGAGGACTCGCAGCGTTCCCATCACAATCGCGTTGGCCGTTTGAACCGGAATTTGAAACGACAACCGAACGTCACTTTGGGCCGCGAGATGGTAGATCTCGTCGGGGCCAATTTGTTCCAGGAGCGCCGACAGATTGCCCCCATCGGTCAGGTCGGCGGCATGCAGCGTCACCCCTGAAATCGCAGTGGCTTTGTCGTGCGGACGCGGTTCGACGGAACGGCTGGACGAGCTGACGGTTCCGTGAACTTCGTAGCCTCGCGCCAGCAGAAACTCGGACAGATAGCTTCCGTCCTGCCCGCTGATCCCGGTAATCAAGGCCACACGCCGCGAGTCATCCACCACTGAGTTCTCGTAATTCTGGGCCGGCCGGAATTGTCCAGCAGCAGAGTTCGATGATTTGAAAACGGGTCACGAGTCCGAGCACTTTCGAGATTTTAATCTCCACTCCCCGGAATTGCGCAACGGCGGTGAGCGTTTTTCGCTTTCAGCCAAGATTTTACAGGTGTGAGCAACATCTCACTCGATCTCCTGAATCGTGATTCTCTTGCGGCTTACGGTTACAATAATAATAGATCTTTCTGTTGCACCACAACCTGCAGGAACTGCCATGACAGCGCCGGCTCAGGATGCCAAGCCACCTCGTTTCTCTGAAGAAATCGAGGTCGCAGGGCACATCATCGACAGTTTGATTCTGCCCAAAATTCTCGACGAGATCATGATGCTCGGCGGTCGTTATAAGATCGACGACATCCAGATCGGTCAGGAACGAGACGATCCCAGCCGGGCTCGGCTGCAGGTCATGGCGGATTCTGCCGCACAGTTGCAAAAAATTCTGGCGTCGATCAGCCGGCATGGAGCCGTTCCGATTGATGATCGGGATTGCGTGCTGGTGGCCGCCGACATGGACGGGGCGTTTCCCGAAGGCTTTTATTGCACGACGAATCAGGAGACCGAAGTTCGGCTGAACGGCGATTGGATGCAGCTCGACTTGCCCGAGATGGATTGCGGGCTGCGGGTGGATGTGGCCACCCGAACGGTGACCACGGTGCCCATGACCGATGTGCGGGCGGGTGAGCTGATTGTGATCGGCCATCAAGGTGTCCGGGTGGAACCGCAGCAGCCGGATCGCGCGGAGCATGATGCCTTTTCCTTCATGAATAGCACGGTTTCCAGCGAAAAACCGAAAGGGGTGACGCTCCGTGAGATCGCCGCTGAGATGCGCAAGGCAAAAGCCGGCAAGGGGCGAATCCTGATCGTTGCCGGTCCGGCAGTCGTGCACACCGGCAGTCGCGATCATCTCAGCAAGCTCATTCAGGCAGGTTATGTCAACGTCCTGTTCGCGGGCAACGCGCTGGCCACGCACGATATGGAACAATCGCTGTTCGGAACGAGCCTAGGGGTGTCGATGGCCGAAGGGCGATCCACCGAAGGAGGCCATGAACATCATCTCCGCACGATCAATCGCATCCGTCGGCTGGGGGGGATCAAGCAGGCCGTCGACGCGGGTG
Source organism: Planctomycetota bacterium (assembly GCA_040386595.1). GTDB lineage: Bacteria > Planctomycetota > Planctomycetia > Planctomycetales > Planctomycetaceae > JAKFVC01. The sequence goes on from JAZKFE010000285.1 coordinate 5,097, forward strand.
TGGTGACCTCGGGGATCATGTATGAATGTGTGCAGCAGAAGGTGCCGTTTGTGTTATGCGGTAGCATCCGCGACGATGGTCCCCTGCCCGACGTGATCACGGATGCCTTGGAATCACAACGAGTCATGCGGCAGCATGTCCCCGGGATTACATTCTGTTTGATGGTCGCGACGACGCTGCATTCGATCGCCGTTGGCAACATTTTGCCGGCCCGGGTGAAGGTCGTGTGTGTCGATATCAATCCCGCGACGGTCACGAAGCTCGGCGATCGTGGCACGTTTCAAACGGTCGGGTTGGTGACTGACGTCGAACCATTTTTCCGGGTCCTGGTACAGGAACTGGGCCTGCTGTGAGCCGTGAAGGCCATCGTTAAAGGGCAGGGATTGTCGCACGAGGCGGTCCTGTTTCGACAACATCTGGACCGAGCTAATTTTCATGCTGAGTTCTCTGCTGCGTCGTTGTTCCTCTGCGGGGCTGATTTGCTTGGGGCTGTTGGCGGTCTGGCCCATTAAGGCTCAAGAGCCAGATGCTGGACCTGTGGCCGCAACAACGCCCCCAGCCGCCCGCTCGCCAGTGCCCATGGCCTCGGAAGACGAATTGCCCTATCAGCAGCCTCCGATCAGCTATTCGCAAACGACGCCTCGCGATCCAGTTGCCAATTTGCGGGCCAGAATGGAACAGAAAGAAATCGCCCTGCAGAAAGAGGGCCCCACGGGTGTCTTAAAACAACTATTGCACGAGCTGCACATTCCCGTCTCGTCGCAGTTATTGGTGTTTTCCAAGTCATCAGCCCAAGCCAAACTGATTAAGCCGGCGACTCCGCGAGCCCTCTATTTTAATGATGATGTCTACGTCGGCTGGGTTCCCGGTAGCTCGCTGATCGAGATCTCCGCGGCCGATCCAGAACTGGGCGGAACATTTTACAGTCTCCGGCAACCCAACTCGGGTGAGATCCAATTTCGGCGTGATGCCTCGTGCCTGTTGTGTCATCAGACTCGCAATACCTTGCGCGTGCCGGGGCATCTGGTGAGGTCCTTCAGTACTGACGCCCTGGGCCAAATGCAATCCGGCTGGTCGCGGACGACTCACGAGACTTCTTTCGAAAAACGCTGGGCCGGGTGGTACGTCACTGGGGAAACCGATTCGCTGGGACATCCGGGCAATGTGTATGGTGCCGCGGCTCCTCGGGAAGGTACGGCGTCCGCTCCATTTGATATTTCCAAGTCGTGTGATCTGACCGATTATCTCGCGGCCACCAGCGATGTTCTGCCGCACCTGATTTTGGATCATCAAGCCCACGGCCACAACTTAATCACGCGGCTAAGCTATGAATTCCGATTGCAAAAACCGCTCACCGCGCTGGAGCCGTTAGTCCGGTATCTGCTGTTTTTGGACGAAGCGCCGCTGCCTACAGCGGTCGCCGGGAATGCCGAGTACCGTGGCTGGTTTGAGCAACAAGGGGCACGCGATTCTCAGGGACGGTCTTTGCGCGAGTTCGATCTGCAGACTCGGATCTTCAAGTATCGCTTGAGCTACCTGGTGAACTCGCCGGCATTCGCCGCACTTCCCGATGAACCGCGGTTGGAAGTCTGGAAACAGATCAAGGAATTTTTAATACAACCCGATCAGGAGGGCCAGGCGACGGTCATTCCCGCTGCCGAGCGACAGGCCATTCTGGAAATCGCACGAGCCACGGTGACCGGCCTGCCAGAAGGTTGGTAACCCCGTGGCCTGACTCTCTGAGTCGGGTCCTCTTCCTGAAAATACACCCGACTCAGAGAGTCAGGCTACGGAAAATCAGGCTACAGAGGGGGCTCACTCTTTCACTTTTTGGACCAGTTTTTGTACGGTCGCCGCAATTCGGTCTTCAATATCACCCGCCCAGCGGTATGCGGGACGACCGTATTCATACAGGTTAGATCCCCCTTCATATCCCCCTTCATTCCACACGCGGCGCGAGGGGATATAAGAAATCATGTCGTCGGTGTACCCGCAGACCCAGGTGCCCGGTCCGAATTCTGTTTTAAATCGCAGGGCATAGTCCACGACCGTTTCAGCTCCCATGCCGATCACCAGCATCTCTTTACCGAGCTGCCAGGCATGGATCGGATAAGGATAGCTGGCCTCGAACTTATGGCCAGCGTCCAATTTCTGAATGAGGCGGGTCGCCCAGCGTTGCTTAACCCCGTTGCCGTCCTTCTTCTGAGTCTCCAGCTCTTCCCGAGAGACGTTCGCCAAATAGGCCAGATCGACATATTCAAACGCTGTTTTCAAGCCCCCGGAGACCGGTTTCAAGGGTTGCTTGAGAGCTTCTTCCACACCGACGGCCAGCATGTGGCCATACTTCTCGCATAGCTCGACTTTACGCCGCGGCAATGGATTCTGATCGCCGCCGCAGGTGTTAACGAACATGGCCGTTGTGCCGGGATGATTCTGTTCTAGCTCCAGCTGAGCGAACCCGGGGTAGTCGCCGCACCACGTCAAAAAACTGAGGGTCGTGGGGTGGCAGGCATAACCAAACAGGATCGCTTCGAGTGCCCCATCGGGACGAGTGACCGTCAGCACCGGGACTGTATGGTCGACGGGCCCTACGAGCGGCGTGCCGTTTTCCAGCAACATGGCGACATCCGCCTCACGGTTATTGCGACGGTTAACGGCAAACGTGGCGCGGCCTTCTCCCATCTGCAAATTCGCCGGGGCAAGTTTTTTCAACGCCTCGCCAACCAGCTCGACGACCTTGGTCACCATCTGTGCGGTGTATTCTTCCACTAGCTTTTCTTGTTCTTCGTCGACCGGATAGTAGTCGATCAGATCATCGCCCAGCCGCGGCCCGCAGTGGTTGTGCGAGAAGGTCAACATCACTTGATGCCGTTCAATGCCGTACTTCGCTTTCATCTGTTCGAAGGCGGGATCGCTCATGAGCTTGGGGACGCCTTGGAAGTCGCTGGTGATCAGGACCGCCTTGTGGCCCGCGCTATCTTCGAGAGCCAGCGCCTTCATCCACAGATCGTGCAGCTTGCCGTCGGGAGCCCGCTTTGACCCGTAACCCGCCAACCAGACCGCTTTCTCTGGCGTGATGACAGCCTTGGCAACGCCGGCTTTCCAACCCGCAGCGGCGTCGGCCGCTTTGGCCTCTGAACCGACCGGCAGGGGCACAAACAAAGAGGCCAGCGCCAGCAGGGCCGCAGCGTCGGTGGTCTGTCCAAGAAATTGCCGTCGAGTCACAGCCTGATTCATGAGTTTGCTCCGGTGGGGGCTCAACAGGGGATGGTACAGAATGACCTCAGATCCAAGGGCGTTTATTGATACGTACTATACGCACTGTGGCGCCGGCTGCAATGACACTGCGTGTTAGTCTGTCCTTGTTTTGAATACCACGAATCCCAGATCTTTCGAGAATTCGCGTTCAGAAATTCACCTTCATGACACCCTGACGCCCGTGTTGATGGACGATCTGCATCGGTCCTAAGTGTTCTCTGGGGGCGACCTTGGATAGAGACTATGGACTCTGAAATCGGAATTGTCCGAGTTGCCGGAATTCCTTCGCTGGTTGACTTCATCCCTCCTCTCCTTAGAATCAGTCGTTGCCCGACGCATTGCCGAGCATCTCTCGAGCCCTCATTAACTGGAGCAGGCTGATGGCCTTACGTTTGTTGACCGCATTGCCCGTCTACAACGTAGCGGCACACGTTCACGGGGTTCTGGAACAAGTCCGGCGCTATAGTCCCGACATCCTGGTCGTGAACGATGGCTCGTCGGACGGGACCGCAGAAGCGTTGGCTCAGGAACCGGGCATTCACGTCGTGACGCATGCCCAGAATCAAGGCTACGGCGCCGCCTTACGCACCGCTTTTCAGTTTGCCTTGGAGCATGGCTATGACGTGCTCGTGACGATTGATTGCGACGGACAGCACCAGCCCGAATTGATTCCGGCAATGGCCGCCGCCGTCTTCCCTGAGGGCGGTGAAGAATGGGACATCGTTTCAGGCAGCCGCTATCTGCAGCAGTTTGATGGGGACAGCATTCCGCCCGCGGATCGCCGTCGCGTCAACATGGAGATTACACGGTTGATGAACGAGCACCTGGGGCTGCATCTGACCGATACCTTCTGCGGTTTCAAAGCGTACCGCGTCCCGGCGTTGGCCTTATTGAACGTCACCAACCTGGGATACGCCATGCCGCTGCAGGTCTGGGTCCAGGCTGCGGCACAGGGACTGCGGATCACCGAGTTCCCCGTGCCGTTGGTCTATCTGGATGCTTCACGTTCGTTCGGCGGATCGCTCGATGACACCCGCAAGCGACTGGAACACTACCGGGAAGTGATCGATAAGGAATTGGCCGCCGTCCATTTCCCGGCACTTGAGGCCATGAGCTGCGGCTCCTGCGGCCAGTAGTTTTTTCATAGCCGTAGCCTGAATCTCCGAGTCAGGCTATGGCAGATGCTTCTCGGCCGTTACGGCAAACGCCATTCTTCGTTGAAGTATCCAAACTTCAGCACGGTTTCAGTGACGGGTTCCGTCGCGGGCCGTTGGGGGTCGATTTGTAGCACGGCCCAGTCTCCCCAGCGCGGGAACAGCAGGTAGTTGATCGTGGCGAAGTCGATCCCGCGGAACGTGTGTCCGCTGTTGATCACAACGTAGCGACCAGCCGCTGTGGGCAGCGGATTGGGGGCGATGAATGCCGGCAGATGATTGCTGGCGGGGTAGGTTTCCGCACCCCACTTCAAGTCATCCTTGGTCCAAGTGACGGGCAGTTTGGGGAGGCATTGGGCGATCCAGCTGTTGCTGCCCGGATCGCGATGTTTGCGTCCGTGCGTCCAAACGAAGCAACAGTTATTGCGGACAGGCGCTGCCAGGTGGTGGTCAGCGTGGTGTCTGCTGTGCCAGTTTCCGTGCCGTTCGTTGAGCCTGGATACACCGAAAAGCGCACAGGAACAGTTCCGGTGACCGCCCGCGCGTAGATGGCAGCAGCGACGCTACCTGCGCCCGAGATCGTCAAGCCAGGTGCGTACACGGCTGACGCACCGCCGACCGCACCAGGACGGGCGCTGGTGGGAACAGCCGCAGCGCCTCTTTCGCCACGCGGGTCGCGACGGGAAGCCTGTCCGGTCGCTCGGTCGCGGATGCGGCGCTCAGAGCCTCCGCACGCACCGCGTCCTGCCA
>JAZKFE010000286.1:0-16414 GCA_040386595.1 Planctomycetota bacterium
CACGTGGGTTTCAGGAGGTGGATGGGAAGCATCCGGCTGTGCAGTTTATGCAGCAGTACTTCCATCACACGGCAAACGTCGCCCGGATTGTGAAACGGTTTATTACGCTACAACGTCCGCGGTCGCTCCGGTCGCGGTTGTTCAAGTATTTGATGCGACACCGTGCGAATAATGTTTTCCTGGTGGGGCTGGATGAGATCGACGTCCAGCCGAGTTACCGGGCGACATTGTGCAGTAGCCTGGAACAGATTCTGAAGCTGTACGAACTGGCGAGTCTCTACCGCGTGGGGATTGCTCCAGACCTCGCCGAGTCGATCGCACTGGTGACGCCGCAGATGTCCAATCTGTGTTCGGCCGAAGAGGCACGGCTGACGCGGTCCATCTTTCAGCGTGGTGCCGCGTTGGGGAAAATCCTGCGCAGCATGTACGAAACCGGGGTTCTCGAACGAGCCATCCCCGAATTCCGCCGCACACGGTACTTGCTGCAGTTCAATCAATATCACCATTACACCGTGGATGAGCACACACTACGAGCCATTGAGGCGGTCACCGGATTTGAGACTGATTCTGGACCGCTGGGTGAAGCCTATCGGGCCATTCATCACAAAGAAGTGTTGCATCTGGCCGTACTGCTGCACGATGTCGGGAAGGGCGGAACGGAAGACCACAGTACGCTGGGAAAAGAGCTCGGCGGGAATGTGGCCGAGCGTCTCGGATTGACCAGCCATCAGCGGGAAATGTTGATGTTTCTGATTCAGAAGCATCTCACGATGCCCGATTTGGCGCTGCGTCGCAATCTGGCGGATCCCGAGGTGTATTTGCCGTTTAGTCGTGACGTGGGGAGTGCCGAAGTTCTGCGGATGTTGTATGTGCTGAGTGCCGCGGACATGATTGCCGTGGGTCCCGAGACCTGGACGTCTTGGAAAGCCGGATTGCTGGCCGACCTGTATCGCCGTGTGCTGGAAGTGTTGAGCGGCCAGTCGGTGCATCTGCATGAGCAGGAGCTGTTGCGTCGCAAGCGGGATGCGGTGCAATTAGAGCTGGCCGTCGCCGTTCAGGGGGGCCAGTTCACGTTGAAGTGGATTGATGCCACATTCGATACGCTGCCGCGGCAGTATGTCATCGACACGTCGCCGGTGGAGTTGGCCGTGGTGTTGCGGCTGATTCAGGATTTGCAGAATGACGCAGTCCATGTGCGGTCGGCATTCGATCCTGATACACGCATTGTCGAATACCGGGTCATCACTCGCGACCGGATTGGTTCGGGGTGTTTCAGCAAGATGGCCGGCACGCTGGCTGCTAAGCGGTTGGATATTCTGTCAGCGCAGATTGCCACCAGTACCGAGGGGATTATTCTCGACAGTTTTCGTGTCATCGACCACGACTATTTTGGAGCGGTGCCTGAGTCCCGGATGCAGGAAGTTGCTGCGGCCATCCAAGGCGTTCTCCTGGGCCGCAATTCGGTCGCTGAATTGTTCGCCACGAACACGCGGCATCAGATTGCGACACCGACGATTGTGAAGATGCCGACACGCGTCGTGATCGATAATGACTCGTCGGATAAATGCAGCGTCATCGACGTCTTTTCTAATGACCGCACAGGCTTGCTGTACGTCATTACGAAGACACTACTGGAGTTGGATTTGTCGGTTAGCGTGGCCAAGATTGCGACGCATATCGATCAAGTGTTGGACGTGTTCTATGTCACCGACAGCAACGGGCAGAAGATCCAGCAGGGCCAGCGATTAGTCACAATTCGCGACACGCTGCAACAGCGGATCGAGGCCTTTGAAACTACCGGAGTCCTGGACGATGCCGCGGTGCCGCTGACGATTTGATTTTTTTCTAACGTCGTGTTGGGACGCTCATCCTGAGTCGCGGCTTGTGAGCGGCACGGCGCTAGCCGCCGGCTTTTCTTCGTTGTTGATACAGAAGCACCGGTGGCTAGCGCCATACCGCTCACAATGTGAATGCAATCATGAAAAAGACCCGACTCAGAGAGTCAGGCTACGGGGGATGCGATCTCGGAATTGTTGAGCGACATCCTGAGGCTGTGCGGCTCCGCAGATGGCGCTGCTGATCGCGACGCACTGTGCACCGGCCGCGACGACTTGATCAATGTTTTCGAGATTGATGCCCCCGATGGCATAGGCTGGCAGACGGATTTCCGCGGCCACCTGTCGGACAAAATCGAGACCCGCGTACTGAGTGAATTGTTTAGTGGATGTCGCGAACACCGGCCCCATGCCGATGTAATCGGCACCGTCGAGGACCGCTTGGCGAGCTTGCTCGATGGTGTGTGTTGAGACCCCCACCAGTTTGTCTGGCCCCACGATCCGCCGGGCATCTTTCACGCTGAGTTCTTCCTGTCCCACATGCACTCCGTCCGCTTCCGTCAGGACGGCCAGATCGGGGCGATCGTTCATGATAAACAGGGCTCCTGCCTCGCGAGTCCATTCGCGAATTCGTCGCCCTTGAGCCACCAGTTCGCGATCCGGTAGCTGTTTTTCTCGCAACTGGACAATTCCCACGCCCCCTTGCAGGGCACCGCGCACCGCGGGGCCTGAGCCATGGTGGCAGAGGTCTTCGGAAACCAGCATGTAGAGCTCACGGCCTGTCAGTCGCTGCCGTGAATAATGCGTTTGCAGCACGGCCTTTTCGAGCGTGTAGATCTCGTAACGTAGCTGGCCGATCTGCTGTCCCAAGTCGGACGATAGGATCTTGCTAAATTCTTCTAACGTGCGGGCAGCCTCTTCGACCCGTTTGAAATTGGCCTGCACGACCGCGCTGACTGATTCGCGTTTGGCTTCGGTCAGCGTGCGGATTTGCGTCCCGACATCTTGCTCCGTTTCGCGAGCCGCCAGCATCTGATGGGGTGCGATACTCCGCAAGGCGTGTGACAGCTGATGCCGCCAGTTCTTCAAACGCGATGAGAGGTGAGCATCATCCAGGATGAATCGCACATAGTCTTCCAGAACCCGCAAGCCTTCTCGTGCTCGATTGGCGGCTGCGTCGAGGATCCGCAGCGTGTCGTGGTTTTCGACCTCGTGCCCTTCGCGGTAGTGCAGGGTAATGTCGCCATCCACCTCAAACGGCAGAGGAGCCAATCCAGCCAGCTTTTGCGACAGAAATTCCAAGGTTAGGCCGTAACGTCGCAATTCAATGGCCAGGGTTGGCTCGGTCGCCAGCAGCCCGTAGAGCAGGTGCTCGGTCCCGATTTCGTTGTCTTCCAGAGACAGCGTCAGTTGATCCCGTATCTGACGCAAGAGATCGCGGACGAGCGGTTGTCGCTCGATATGGAGGGACAATCCGAGTGTAGGATCGATGTGTGCTTCCGAAACGGCGGCGATCAGATTGGGGTCGAAACCACCAGGCGGCGGAGCGAACAGGGGGGAGAGCGTCTCGGCCGTCAATCCGCAGTGAGCCAGGATGGCGCCGGCTCGCGTTTCCTGCAAGACGAGAGCCCACAGGATATGACCAGCCTGGGCTTCGGTGGCGGCCGATTCTTGAGACAGCTGGGCGGCAAGTTCCAGAGAGCGGATGGCTCCCGCCGTGAGCGATAAATGCATAGGGTGTCCGGATGGTCGTAATAGTCGTTGTTCGCTCCGCGAACTGCACGTGTTCGCAGAAGCCGGGTTGAGTCAGAACTGAGTTTTTCGTCGTGATTTCAGGCTGCCAAGAGTGATAGAATCACGCGACCACAGCCCCTCTCTCAATATTCGTCAGGCCGATTACCATGCATCGCATTCAGGAAGTTCTTGAGCAAAACGACTGGCGTTTAAATATTGAAGTTGATCTCAATGTGGGAGGCGATGGCACACGCGTCCGCCTGTCGGGGGATACCCAGGCATTTCGCAACTTGGCGGACATCCTGACGGCGATGGCCGATACCGTGGAGAACCGTCCCGTAGACCCCTCTGGTGCAAACGGTTGGTTTCTACTGTTCGGTGGGGAGGACATGCCACAGTTTCAGTTCGAGAATGCCGCTTTTCTCTCTCTCGCCTGTGAGAGAACCGTTGCGGACTAATTCCCGTTGGCTACTGGACCTTGGTTCGTAGCACATAAGCATGGACAGGGCTGGCGAGGTCATGAGCATCTCGAATCGTGAGGAAATACGCTCCGTCCTTCGCGAACGTAAACTCCAGAATCGGATCGGAAACCTCTAATCCATCATCCACTTCGGCCAGTAACTGACCGTCGGCGTTATTCAGGATCAGGAAGGGGTCCAAGGGGCTGCCGAACCGGACCGCTTGGGCTTCGATCCGAATCTTCTGTCCGGCTTGGCCGGTGAAGCGGAAGACATCGCTCTTTTGGCCCGGTGACAAGATGCCGGTAATGGATTGGCCGAGAGAAATCTCCTGGGCTCCGGCGAAACCGTCATTCGGTTCTTTCTCGGCGACGGTCTTGGTTTCATCCAGGATCAAAATCTGCTTGGCTTCGCTTTGACCACTTGGTCCCACAATGATGAACGGAACGGGTCGCAAGGGAGCGTCAGGGGGCAGTGTGAGCTCGACCTCTAATTGAGTGTTGCCAATTTTGTCGACTGACACCTTGTCGGCTCCTGGTGCGGCGCCTTTGGATTTGATTTTGATGACCGGAGCCGGCTTTAAATCGGGAAACCGAATTTCGGTGGCGTCGGACAGATTGAGGCCTCGAATGATGACTGTGGTGGTCGTGCCCCGGACGATGCCGAAGGGTGCCACGACCTTGGCTTGAGGCGGCTCTTTTTTCTCTTGAGCCGGCAGTAATCCCACCAGCAACAGTAGAGGAGTTGCCGCCAGGGATAACACGGCGACTCTTCGCCAGCCGCGTTGCCAGTCGGAATAACCAGAAGAACCGGCGGTGCGAGCCGGCAACCATGTGTGCTCTGAGTTGTCCATCATCATTCTCGAGCCTTTCCGTAAGGCAGCCAAGCTGCAGAAAGTAACTCTGAGAACTCACGGCACGGTTGCCGCGCGATCCACGGGGATGGAATCGCGAATCTCGTCCAGCGCTCACCATCCACTGCTCGGATCAATGGCCGGGACGAGGTTCTCAGGGCCCGAGCTCATTATACAAACAAATCGTCCAGGGGTTCACCTTCATCCAGAATGCGAATCGATCGCCAGTCGGGAGAGGTTGGAAGTTGTCCCGCGGGCCCCCTCGCGGTTCCCGGGTTGAGCACAGGATTAATAGAGGAGTGCAACGAGCCGGGGGGGGGCGTCGTGTGGATTCACCAAAATAGCTCAAGGGGGCATTTGAAGGTTTCGCCGACGGGCCGTCCCGGAAAATCGGTTTTGCGACGTGTCGTGTGCGGAGCCCGGCCGCGGACCCGGTTTGGAGGGAGTCTTGAGTCGTAATTTGCTCGATTGGTGATTTGTCTCCGCAGTTGAGGGGAATATGAGCCCCAAATTTCTGGCTCGAATGTTGCAGGGATCAGGATGTCGACATTCGGATTTCCCTTGATAAACCGGTTCTTCGTAGGAACTGTGGCCGCCGGTGTGAATAAGCTGCCCGGGGGGATGAAATTTTATTTGACAAACCGCAACTTGATATGATTTGGGACCTTGTGGCAGGATCGGCATAGCCGGTACGACATGGCAATTGGCCGTAAGTCGAGCAGAATTCTTCATCCAGAGTTCATCGTCGCGGTCTCTGCAGCCGATAATTCTTAACAGGCAGGACGTCATGGGATCGGGGATGCGATCCGCTGTCAGGCAGCAATGAACGCTGCGACAGCCAGGACCGGGCAGACAGGAACGGATCGCAGGATATCGCCCGAACCAGAGTTCCGGTTGCGAGTTGCGCTTTTTTCAGGCTACGCAACTCCCGGAACATATGCATGTTATGACGTGGGACTATGCATCCCTCCGCCGTACGGCTGCGCGGCGAATCACCTTGCCAGCCACTTGTTTTGCGCAACTTGTGGAACACAATATGTCAACGGAAACTCAACCCCGGTTGAATCGCAGCTTTGTTTTGCGGTATGATACACGCCATGAACTAGTCTCGGATGAGGATGACTCAGATTGGGCCGAGATTGAAGCTCTCTTTTCAGCAGGGAGTGACCACATGGATGTGAACGGCATTAGTAGTGTCGGTCGGACGAGTGCGCTCGGAGCAGCGCGTCCGGCTCAAGGCGTGGAAACGCCGGCCGCAACAGACGCATTAGCACCCCAGGATGAGGTGCAGATTTCGTCGTCGGCCAGAATGATGGATGAACTCAGCCGTACTTCTGGTGTACGCCAGGAACGGATTGAGCAAATTCAGCAGGAGATTGCGGACGGCAAGTACGACACGCCAGAAAAACTGGACGCCGCCCTCGACAAATTTCTCGATAAATACGGCCTGAGTGACGAGTAGCCAGCCAGCACCGCACAAGGTCACCCCTTTGAATTGATGGTGAGCGCGAGGTAGCGGTGAGTGATTTAGCGGCGATCGCAGTAGATGTGACTCCTTCGGAGCGTTTTCGTGAGTACTTGGCCACGCAGGGAATGCGGCTGACTCGCGAACGGGCTATCATTGTGGATGAGGTTTTTGCCTCCCACGAGCACTTCGACGCCGAACAATTGGTCGCCCGGCTGGTCCAACGGACGGATGGCAGCCGCGTGAGTCGCTCGACGGTGTACCGGGCTCTGGCCGAATTGGAAAAGGCTGGCTTGTTGCGTAAGGTCGCGCGGACCAATGATCGTGAGATCTACGAGCACGATTATGGATATCCGCAGCACGACCACTTGATCTGCAAAAAGTGCGGGGAATTGACCGAGTTCCAGAATCCCGAAGTGAAAGAGATTCTGCAACAGGTTGCTGCCGCCTACGGATTCCGAATGGAAGGCCACCGGCTGGAAGTCTCTGGCATTTGTGCCAACTGCAGCCGTCCGCCGTCACGTGGCCACCGCAAACTGGACATGATCTAAAAGTCTGAGTGCAGAAGAATTTGCGCTCCTGATGATTTGTAGGATGGGCATTCTTGCCCGTCTGTATTTGCGTTTTTAATGCAGAGACGGGCAAGAATGCCCATCCTACAGCTGGCTCGCCAATGCTTTCTTTTGGTCGAAGCTTGAAGTGAAACGGCGAGCTGCGGAATCGCTATCGGCTTTTGCCGGGAATTGACCGGAACAAGCGGATTCCTGCGAGCAGAATCGCCAGGGCGGCGACTGCCCCTCCGACCAAGGCGCCTGTGGTTTGCGGATGCCCCAGGATAAATCTCAGCGGTGTCCACAGCCATTTCCAGCTGAAGAGTACCACCAAAGTCGCCGCGCTGAGGTAGGGGCCGTAGGGCACATACGGTTTTCCGGTCAGCAGCCAGGCCGCTAATGCCAGGCACATGCCGCACATCGGGGCCAGAGCGAAGATCAACAGCACTGCTTGCCAGCCGACAAAGCTGCCGATCATGGCCATCAGGGTCACGTCACCGAAACCCAGGGCTTCTTGTCCCAGCACGATTGAAGACACGGCGCGGACCAGCCATGTCAATCCGCCCCCCGCCAGTAATCCGGCGAGACTCCAGGCGAGGCCGTGCCAGTTTGAATGCAGCTTGATCCATTCGGGAATGAATGGACCGCTAATACCGGGAACTTCCTGATTGGCATCGATCCACGCGGGAATCAGCTGCAAATTTCCAAACCAGGTGGCTCCGGCAACTCCCAGGATCATTCCGGTAATGGTGATGCTGTCGGGAATCAGATAGGCTCTGAAGTCGATGCCTGTTGCCGTAATCAGCAGCGTGATCAGCACAAGGTGATACGCAATTCGCCAATGAATCCAGTCGATACTGCCACCGGCCGTCAGGCTTTGGCATTCTCCTTTGGCGACCGCCCAGGCAAATCCGGCAAAGAGCAGGGCGACCACGGCGCTCGCCAACCAGCGGCGAGACCCTTGAAACCCGCAAGTCTGACAGCGGGGGCCGCCGCAGATGGCACGAATGGTATCGGGGAGAGAAAACTTCGCGGGCCGTGCTCCGCAGCGAGGGCAGACTCGAACGGGCCAAGGGGGCAGGTCCCACGTCAGGCAGTCGATCCAGTGCCAGCACCAGCGGCTTGCGAGCCAGCCGAATACGCCAGCGGTCACCATCAGCCACAGGGCCGAGCCATTGACCACATAATTGGCGGCCCACCGGTCGAAGGGAGTCAGCATAAGCAGGCGTGTTGCGGCAAGCGGTGTTCGGGTTCGAATGAGCTGCGGTCAGACAGGCTCCGATGCCGGCCCAGATTCCCGCTCTTCCCCGGCGGATTGTAGCATTTCGAGGCCAGGAGATGCTGCCTCGGAAAATGAAAAGCGAGCGCCGAATCGGATTTTTGCATCGAATTATCGACGTTCATTGATGAGATCGTCTGCGACAAACAGAGGGCTGTTCCGTTATAATGAACGTGAATTGAGGACGTGACGCGCTCCGCGTACGTTCTCTTCCAGCGGGTGAGGGGACGACACCGCAGGCCCGACTTGTCAGGCTTGAAATCGTCAGTGAGAGATTGCTGCTGCCTCGCTTGCTGGTCCGTTTTCCGCCGTTTTCGTTGAGGCTTACCATGGTTCGTCCCGCGACCTGTCCGATTTGCCACCAGCCGCTCGCCAAGGCCGATGGATCCGTCCCTGAAACCATTCCGTTTTGCAGCAAACGCTGTCAGCAGGCCGACCTCTATCGGTGGTTTGCTGGCAAGTATGCCATTGTCGAAGATCTGGCTCCGGATCGTCTGGCTCAAGAGATGTTCCAGGCGGAAGACCAGAACGACACGGGCGAGTAAGTTTTCTCACTGCATTCGCAATTCCCGACGTAGAACCCTGATATTGGATTTGAAACACTATGCCGACAGCTTCTCGCCCCGTGGTCTTAGTCACCGGTTCAGCCACTGGGATTGGCCGCGCGACCGCCATCCGATTTGCCAAATTGGGATACGACGTCATCGTGAATTATTCACGCAGTGAGGGCGAAGCTCAGGAGACCGTGCGGTTGGTGGCCGAGCAGGGGGCTCAGACGCTGCTCATTCAATGCAACATCGGCCAGGATGCTGCGGTCCGCAAGATGATCGCCCAGATCGAAGCCCATTTCGGGAAGTTGGATGTGCTGGTCAATAATGCAGCCACGACCCACATCGTCGATCACAAGAATCTCGAAGAGATGAGTGAAGATAAGTGGGACGACATTCTGCAGACGAATGTGAAGGGGACGTTCTTCTGTATTCGTGCTGCGGCACCGTTGCTGAAGAAGTCGCATGGAAATGTGGTGAGCGTCAGCTCGGTCGCCGGTGTTGGTGGCGAAGGGTCTTCGATCGCTTATGCTGCCAGCAAGGGAGCCGTGAACACGCTGACCAAATCGTTGGCCCGTGCGTTGGCCCCCGAGATCCGCGTGAACGCCGTCTGTCCCGGTCCGGTCGACACACGTTGGTTGCGAAAGATGATGTCCGGCGAAGAAATTAAGGACCGTACCGCCAGCTATCCTTTGCGACGGGCGGCTCAACCGGAAGACATTGCCGACGCGATTATTTATCTCGCCACCGGAACGACGTTAACCACCGGACAATGTCTGGTGGTGGACGGCGGAAAAACGATGTGAGTTGATTTCCATGCGGGTCTGCGGATTGGCGTCAATGAAACCAGGAAGACGACCAATCCGCGATCCGCTCTAGCCGGTCGCATTGTCGATTCACCATGTCTGCCGCTTGCGAGAGCATGGTGACTTTTCGCGGTGCGTATGCCGGGTGTTTGCAGGTCGGACTGAGGGGATGAGATGTCAGGCAGTGGCGTTCTGGGAAATCCAAGACGGTCCAGAGTTGCTGACGAATTTCATTGCCACATTTCGAGCACGTATACACTCGGGGTGGAGACGGCATGAAACAGAGGATGGACACGATCGACGAGACTGTCAGCACGACAAACAGCTCAAGGTAACTCAATCCCTTTGGGGGATTGTCCGTCTCAGAAGGATTCTGTCCTTGAGCTGCCATGGTCTAATCCCAAGCGGCAATGACGCTTGATCGAGAAGCCTGCCGCGGCTTTGATTTCACCGCTGGCAGGAAACGGCATGGGCTACTGAACCAACCCCTTGGTCAGCTCCATGAATGCTGTTTCGAGGTTGAGCTCTTCCTCGCGGAAGAGTGTCAGTTTGAAGTTGGCCGCGATGATTTGAGTGGGGATGTCGCTGTAGTCATCAATGTTTGGCTTGAGGGTCACGATCAGCGTGCCGTCGTCGATCTTCAGGCTGGCGACCTGGTCGTGCTGCTGCAGCATTTTTGCGGCGCGTTCGGTCTCCGATTGGACTCGGATGTTAAGGATAATCGCCTGGCGAACTTGCTGCATCACTTCGCTGACGTGGCCGTTGATGAACAACACACCCTTCTCGATCATGCCGACCTTGTTACAGACGTCGGCCAATTCGGGCAGAATGTGACTGGAGACGATGATGGTCTTCTTCAGCTGACCGAGTCGCTTCAGCAGGTTGCGGATTTCGATACGGACGCGCGGATCGAGACCGCTCGCGGGTTCGTCCAGCAACAGAACTTGCGGCTCATGCAACAACACGCGGGCCAGCCCGATACGCTGGGTTTGACCACGTGAGAGTTGGTTGACCATCGCGTCCCGCTTGTAAGTCATATCGACCAGTTCCAGCTTCTCTTCGCAAACCTTGCGACGAGCGGGACCGTCAATGCGGTAGGCCGCGGCGAAGAACTCGAGGTATTCGATGACCTTCATGTCGTCATAGACGCCGAAGAAGTCGGGCATGTAGCCCACCAGGCGGCGGATCTCTTGCGGGTGCGTGTAGATCGATTTGCCGCAGACATACGCTTCGCCGTAGTCGGGATTCAGCAGCGTGGCCAGCATGCGCATGGTCGTGGTTTTACCGGACCCGTTCGGTCCAATAAATCCAAACACGTCACCCTCGTTGAGCTTCAGGGTGATCTCATTCGCGGCGATCAGATCGCCATACCGCTTGGTCAGTTTGTTGGTTTCAATCACTGTCGGCCTACCGCTTCTATCCCTCGAACGATCATCACGGAAACATGATTGATCGCAGGTGTCATGTGGAGAATGTCTTGTTCGTGGCCGCGTCGAGAATGGTTTTCTGCAGCCTGGTTGCTGGGCGTTCTTCGTGGCTCAGAGACGCTTGATCGCCAGTCATGTTACGGCATCAGTCGATCTTGGGGAGTGCTTTGATTTGTTCTTCACCCGCTCGATCCACCGGCAGTACGATCCGCACGAAGGTCTTCGAATCGGGGGGCGTGACGGTGGTTCCATTCACTTTCCAGTCGGCCGCCGGCTTCTTCAGACGGGCCAGTAATACGGCTCGTCCCAGTCGCAAATGCGATGACAGATCGAAGTTGCCGAGGACATCATGGTGCATGCCGGTGTAGTCACGTCCTCCGGATGCCTGGTGGAAAGTCAGCATCCGCACGATGTATTCCTGATCGCGCCGCGTCACGTCATACGGTGTTTGCAAATCCAGCATCTCGGGGTTGAGCTTACTGCTGCTGTCCTTACGCACTTCCTTCATATAAACCTGAGTCAGGAAGCTCCGCAAATCACGTTGTTCGACCGGCTGCCCCCCCTCCCCCCCAATTTCCCAAGTAAAATGCGGTACGAGATCAGATCGGCCGGCACCTTGAGTGCGGCGGATGACGGGGAAGTACACCCGGTTAGCATAGGCTAGTAAGCAGTCTTCCAAGGTGCCCGGAAGTTGATGAGAGATCGTCCCCGTCAGTCGGCCCAGCCCGGAACTCACCAGCTTGGATTCAACCAGTTGAGGCGTTTTGGCCGACCATTCTCCGGAGAAGTGACCCGTCGACCAGACTTGCAGCGGATAATCCGCGAAGCCTGTCGCATGGCTGTTTGCCGTCGGGTTGAGAGTGTGATAGTCGCGTTGGGTCAGTTGCACGCCCCCTTCGCGATACAGGCCGCCAACTCGGTTTTCCGCTGCCGCGGCCCACGACACGAGCGGTGCCTCAACCTGAATTTTACCCGTTGCCGACCAGTCTGGTACGACGCTCGCCAGCTCAATCGAACTTCTGGCGGTCCGCGGGTTGTAGACGGTCAACCAACTTTGACCACGCAGTGAATTCGTGGATTCATCCAGATCCACGATCTCCAATTGGGTCGAACGCAGTTGAGTTCCATTCAGCTGATTGGATACGCCAACAATCAACGCCGAGCCGAGAAACACCCAGATCGAGAGGGTGATCCAAGTCCAGTGCGGACGCTTCAACCAACGGTGAACGAGCAGATAATCGATTGGTCCGACAATCAGAATGTAAACACCCAACAGCGCCATCACCGACCATAGAGACAACCGGGTGACTTGTGGGAATTCTTCCAACGACGCGAACAACTGGGACGACAAATCATTGATGGTCGACTTGGCCAGCTGCGTCCCTTTGACACGGACCCCGCGGACTTGATCACGCTCGGTGCTGAGCAGTTTTCGTAACAGGTGGCCTAGGCCTTCCCAATCCCGCAACGGAGGCTCAGCAATGTTCAACGCGATAAACGACACGCGACCAAACCCATACGGCAATTGCACCAGCAAAGGGCCGTCCAGCGAACGAGCCAACACGTTTCCATGCGTCGGCCCCATACGGATCGACGAGACTGGTCCATCAACACGTAACGGGGTGGGATGCGGGGAATAGCTTTCCAGGCCGTCCAACTGACGGATGGCCGTTTCGGCCTGCAGCGGCAATTTCAACCATTTGGCGAGATCTGTGTTTTGGAACTCTGCCAGATTACTTCCCACTGAAAGGACCAGGTGACCGCCGTGGACTTCTACCCATTCGCGCAGCGCCGATTGCTGTGCGGCGGTCAGCTGCGAGAGGAACGTCTTGGTTGCCCCGGGCACTTCTGCGTTGGCGGCCAGGATCAACACGTCCAAAGCAGCGTAGTCCGTCACGTCCGACGGCAGGTCTGCCGGAGCGAGCGGAATTAATTCGGGAGTCTGACCGTCATGACGAATCAAGGCCCCCGGGGCCGACTCGGCGTCCGGTGGTGCGGCAATCGCGGTGGTGAACGTCTTCGCGGGAATTCCGCTTAGTCCCCAGAACGGGACATCCTGTCGAAATCCGGTGCGGAGGTCCGATTCGCCCGCTGGGGTTGTGGCTGGCCGTACCTTCTGTTCGACAAACTGGCCGTCTCGAGTTTCCAGTCGCACGGTAAACTCGCCCTGCAGGCGGCCGGGCATGAACCGCGAATGAAATATCTGCGGTTGGTCAGAGGTCAGAACTTGTTCCGGACTGGCGGTGTGAACGAATTGGCCATCAGGGTCAGCGGCGATGATGACGAGCTTGGCTGGCACCGGCTCTTTGCCGACGGCCGTTGCGGTCACCGCCACGGGAGTCCAGCTGCCCGCTTGAAAGCGGCCAGCCAGCCCGGTTTGCACACGTTTGATTTCCAGAGGCGCAGCGGCCCAGCCCGGAGTCGTCCCGAGACAAATCGCGACAACCAGGCCCCAGAATTGCAGTGGGATAGGGATAAAATACCGATTCAAGGTGTTTCCGAACGAAGCCAATTCGACTCAGCCTATCGCCTGCGGCAGATCGCTCTGCCAACTTGGTGCATCCGATCAATCCGCGCCAAATGCACTCTAAACCGAAACCTGACAATGACCTGCGACAAGTCAGCCAGACCGGGATACTCTACCGGATTCGCTGGGGAGCCACAATTCGGCCACGCCCGTCTCTCAATCATACCAACCGCAAACCGCCTCCAGGCGACGATGTCGCCACTCCAGTACGTTGATTTGGTTGGAAACGTCAAGAAAATCTGCCAACGCCGCAAAGCCTCTCCGTCGTCAATGTTCTGAGATGCTGATCGCGAGAAATTCGGTTGGCTCGTGAATTCGGGTTTGCAGAAAACTTCCCTGAAAGGGAAGGACAACATCGCCTAGGGTCGCTCGGTATGCCGAGCTCACCCTGGGTTCAGAGCCCCACAAGTCCCAAACCATGAAAGGGTTGCACCTGCATCATTGCCCGCTGTAAGTGGAACCCATTCAGGGTTCTTTCGCCATTTTGATCATGTACCCAGGGTGCGCCGCGAGTACTCGGCGACCCTGGGCTATGTTGTGTATCCCCTTCGGGGAACAGAGCTTTGCGAAGCCTGCTAACTGAAGATCCGAAAACGATTCCACGCCTTTCCGGAGAAGACATTCTGTAAACGCGGTCACCCCATAATTTCAGTGAACAGGCCCCGGGCGTTCGGCCTACGGCTTTTCGCTCAGATCGCAGGTGCAGACGAGCTGTCCGCAGCCGGGGCAGCCTTGGCCGTATTTTTTCAGAACCGCGGCTTGCAGGTCGACCTTGGCCACGTTGGCAATGGTGGCCAGCCAGGCGAGTACATCGGCAAACTCCATGGCGAGTTCTTCCGGCGTCCCTTCGCGCAACGCGGCGGCCAGTTCGCCAATCTCTTCCATCAGCCACATGAAGGTGCCGTCGACGCCCCGTGCTTCATCCTTGGAAGAATACATCTTGGCGATCAACGCCTGCAGGTCGGCCAGCGAAAACGAAGTTGGGCGTTCAGCGGACAAAGGTCATTCTCCTTAAAACGAAGACCGGCAACGATCGAAGCGGAGCCCCAGATGCACACCGGGGTCAAACGCATGGAATACAGGTCAGGATTGTCACTCAGTGTACTCCGTGTTGGGGGGGCGATGTAGGTTCCTGTGCCGTTTCACCTGAAGGATTTGTCATTCGGTGATTTCGTCATCTCCCCCCAGTCTCAATTCGAAACCCAGGGATACTAATTGCATAAGGTCGTATGAAGCGACCTCGCATCGGGTGAATCAGAGACTGGACGCGATACTGGCGTGTTCGGAATTGTTTTCGCAGTTTCTCCAGAATTCAGGCGTTAAGGATCCCGGGTTGGTAATCCAGGCCGGTTAGCTCGCTCTTGCATACGAGGGAGACTTTGACTGTCTCGCTTGATGACTCGGTCATGCGACATACACCGACAAAACCAAGGAGGCTGAAATGACCGGCACGAGGATGCCGAATAGTATTCTTGCCGAGTAGTTCTCTGTTCGGATGCCATCTGCGGGCAGCAGTTCGTTGCTTCCCTGTTGTTCAATAGATCGATGCGGTCGTCAATTAGGCGTTTCGTCGACGCTATTTGGACTCGTTATCACAGGATTCTGCGCGTCGCCAGCTGGCTACGCCACTTACGGCCGGACAGAGGGTTTGATGCGGCTACCTCGATTTCCACGCCTGCGGATTGCGTTACCATCCGTCTCACCAGCGACCCGAGCCAATGGGTGGGTGGTGGGTCTTTTTGCCCTCACGCTGGGGGTCATTAATTGGAATACCCACGCCAAGTCGGCGGGAGCCTACCGGGGGGCAGTGCCTCCGCAAATCCCCGAGCTGACCACTCAGTCTACCGCTCCAGCCGGGGACAATTCGGCCGCAACGCAAGCGGTCACGACCGTTGCCGGGCCGAAGATTGACGGCAAATTGGCACTGCGGTTGAAGCAGGCCATCCTGGTGGATGCTAAATCCCGGCTGCAGACGATTCCCGACTACATGGCCACGTTTACGCGGCAAGAGCGAGTCAACAAACAATTGTTGATGCGAGAATCGACCGACCTCAAAGTTCGCCACGCTCCCTTCAGTGTCTACATGAAGTGGAATGAAGGCAGCGACATCGGCCGCGAGATCTTGTTCGTGGAAGGCCAGAACGACAATCGGATGCTGGTCAAAAAGGGTGGCCAGGTGGGCGAAATGCTGCCCACATTCAAAGTCGAACCCGACGGCGACATCGCGATGAAAGAATCGCGGTACCCGGTGACCACTTCAGGGATTTTGAAGTTGGTCGAAAAACTGCTCGACTACTGCAATCGAGACGTGAAACTCGAAGAAGGAGTCGTCTGTCAGTTTTTGCCCGACCAGAAGATTGATGGTCGCATGTGTTATGTGATTCGCACCGACTACGGCTGTGCCGAGGTCGATCCGGAGTATCGCTCTTCGATCATATTCGTCGACAAAGAGACTGCTCTCCCATTGTGCGTGAAGAACTACGGCTGGTCCGGCCGTTGTGGAGCTCCCGAGTCGGCCAATGAGAAGCTCACGGACGACACGCTGATTGAGTTCTACGCCTTCACCGGCATCCGCTATCAGTCGCGGCTCCCAGAAAGCGAATTCGACCAGGCGAATGCACAGTACAAGTTCCGCCGAGAATAGAGTTCGAACGTGATCAAATCCCGTAAGGGACGACAGAACCTCGCAGTGAGTTTGCAGGTGGGTAGCCCAGATTCTTGAATCTGGGTGAGCGCCGCGAACAAGAGGATTTGGCTCATTCGACCGAGACCTACAACCCATTCCAGGCGAGCCCGGCGGCGTTAGCCCCGGGATTCTTCATAGGCGAGCGTCCAGCGTCAGCTGGATGGTTGTTGGACGCTATCCGCCACCATGTATTGGGGCCTCCCCAGTTCGGTAACTTCAGGTCCATTTTCGCTGAATATTATCCC
>JAZKFE010000287.1:0-324 GCA_040386595.1 Planctomycetota bacterium
CTCAGGGATTTTTGCGACTAAAAAGTAGGGTAATCCTAAGGCATTCCTGCCCGTCGGTGTTGTATGTCGTTTTAAAGGAAGAGACTGGCAGGAATGCCCATCCTACGAATTCACGGATCGCTCCCGTTCTTCGACATAGTTCTCGTCGCTCAGGCGGCAAGTTCGGGGGACGTATGGCGATATCCAGGCATTTCGTCGCAGCCAAGAGGCAACCGGCACTAGCCAATCGCCAGCATTCGGCAGATGCCCATCGCGGCTGCTCCCAGAAGGGCGCCGATCGGCAGCGTGATGCCCCAGGCACCGAGAATCTTGAGGATCAGACGC
>JAZKFE010000287.1:334-703 GCA_040386595.1 Planctomycetota bacterium
TCCCTTCGCCGGTCACGGCACCGATTCCCATGACTGATCCGCAGCTGACGTGTGTCGTCGAAACCGGCAGATGGAAGATGCTGGCGGCAATCACGATGGAGCTGGTCACGGCGTTGGCGGTGAAGCCCTGCCCGTCATTCATCCGCGTGATCTTGTGGCTGACGACTTCCGCCACGCGCTTGGCTGCCAGCCAACCCCCAGCCAGGATGGCGAAGCCGACAATCAAACTGCACAGCGTCACAGGGATGAAGGGGACCACCAGCAACAGTGCGGCAATCTTCGGCGTATCATTGAACGCGCGAGCAAACCCCACGAAGCCGGCCGAGAGAAAATGGAACACTTGCAGCACACTGCCGATTTCGATGCCCC
>JAZKFE010000287.1:713-2553 GCA_040386595.1 Planctomycetota bacterium
CGATGCCCCACGCCCGCCCGAGGTAGCGCGACCGGCAGCTGACCGCATTTCCCATGCTGAGCGTCAGCTCTTCAACACGCGTTGCAGCCATCACCGAATTCAGTCGGCTGGGAACCACCTCAATGATCTCAGAACCGACACAAAAGCAGGTTTCCTGACAAATCCCCAAGCGTTGCCGCGACTGATGGAGCAGCCAGTAAACGATGACAGTTGCGGTCCCCGCGAGCAAGGGGCTCAGCAGCAAGGGGACAAAAAAGCCTGCGGAGAGTTTGCTCCAGTTGACGATCTCACCCGCGACCAGCCCGGAACCGATAATGGCTCCGATCAGGCCATGTGTGGTCGAAATCGGCATCCCGAACCGAGTCGCCAGCAACACCGTCAATCCGGCACCAATGGCCACCGATGCCGCAAATGCGGGGTTGGCGGCTAACGTTTCCGAAACGAGGCCTCGACCGCTGAATTTTTGGAGTAGCTGCTCGGCAAAAAAGACGGCGGCGATCGAGCCCATCAGGGTGGTCAGGTTGGCCCAGATCAACGCCAAGCGGTAGTTTGTCGAACCACTCCCGAATAGTGTCGCCACCCCTTTGAAGTTGTCGTTGGCTCCGTTGGCAAAAGCGAGCAGAGCAACGGCAATCAGGATCAGGATGGTCATTCAGGTGGTCTTGTTCTGTGGAGGATATTTGTCGTGATTGGACTCCAGCGGGCTCCGGCCGGTTTGTGGGCCGACTGCGGAGTCGAGTGGTCTCTGACAGTGATTAGAATGTCAGACTGAGCCTGATTCTTCAAGCGACCCGCCGAGAGAGGGCTAGATGTGCACCATGATCATGGCCAGAACCTGGACTACCCATAGACATCCAAAACAACCATATTAAGCCCGAGTTGTTTTCCGTCTCCCGCGTCCCAACTTCGATTCAGCCGAGCCCTCCGAGGGTGATTTGTCGAGCACCATGTCACGCAGCAAAATCCCGTTCTCCCTGATTTTCATCGTTTCATTGACCGCCGGTGTGGTTTTTTTCTCGCGCGGTGTACAGGGGCGGAAAGAGATTCCTCCAGTAACCGTCCTGCGGGCGGAGGGCCGCCAGAAGGTTGACCTGTCGAGTCCACCTACCACAATCTCGAAACCCGTCGCGCCGGCCGCTGTGGCAAAATCTCAGGTGATTGAGCTCCCCAAACCTCAAGTTGCAGCCTCTCCAATTGCAGCGAGTGCGGCCGACATGTCATCCTCCAGCTGGGAGAATCCGTTCTCGCCCGAGTTATGGGAATCGTCGGGTTGGACCTTCGGTCCGCAGTCGATGCAGACTGTAGGGGCAGAAGCCGCGTCAGCGGTTTTCCGTCGGCCGTATCACAAGCTGATGTTCGAATGCGACGTCCAAGCGGCCGAATTACCCGGCAGCATGTGGGAATTGCGACTGGCGACTCATAACGATCACGCCGTGATGAGCCTGATTCTCCGCGATGGGCGGCTGTCGATCGTTGCAACGGAGAATGGTTTGACGCGTGTGGTGGTAGAAAAAACTCTCGCCGCCCCATTGAGTGCCACGACTGTACGGCAGATTCGAGTCGTCGCCACCGGCAACCGTGTCGTCGTGAGTTGGGACCGCAAACGATTCCTCACGGCAGAGCAACTCGCGGCTCAATCGGGCCGCGAGATCACTTGGTCCCTGCAGACCTCAGGAGCAAAATACGAGATCCCCCGATTACGAGTCGAAGGCGAATAGTTTTTAAAGATGCCCTAACAACATCTCCAAAAGTTTGAGCCACCACGGACGCGAAGAACTTTTTCAAAACTCCGTGTCTTGTATGTTGGCAAAACAGAAGAAACAGAGTGTACTGGGGACCG
>JAZKFE010000288.1:0-6482 GCA_040386595.1 Planctomycetota bacterium
GCCGAACCGCTTAGTTTACTGGGAACGGAAAGACTAAGCGGTTCGGCAGGAGCCTCACCCTCCCAACGCTTCGAAACACCACCAGATTCAAGATTCCTCGATAATTCGTATCCAAAACTCTTCACAGCATAGAGCTACGGGGCTGTCGTGGCGGGTTGTGTCTTGGCGATTTCTTTGAAATATTGCCGGATCAATTCGCCGTACTCACTATTCGGTTTCTTCTGAGCAGCCTGCAAAATCTCGGTCTGCAATGTGCCGGGGAGCTCGCCCCATTTTCGACTCGCCAAGCGTTTCTTCAAACGAGCCAGATTCGCCGCATCCACCTTATCCGCCGCCCCAGCGTCCCCCTTGCCGTCGTGACCACCTCCCCCGCCAGGCCCCCCCTCCACCGGGCCGCTGGGCGGACCACCTGGCGAACCCGCTTGCGGCGAGCCGCCCGAACCTTTCGCCTGCCATTCCGCAGTCGCCTGTCGTAATGCCCCAGCCGCCTGCTGGAGTCGTTCGGCAGCCGCCTGCAAGGGACTTGGGGATGGTGGTGAACTCGGCCCCGGCAAACCACTCGGCTGCCGGCTCGACGGGCCAGTCGATTCCGCCCCCGTCGCGGCCCCGGGCTGCGGTGCTCCCTCCGGGTTTGAAGTTGCAGCACCGGGCACTCCCCCTTGGCCTGGACTACCAGCCTGGCCCGACGAGGCGGCTTGTGGCGTACCGGACGGGGAACCAGCTGGTCCACTCGAACTCGGATCTCCGGGCGGACCAGCTCCTGGTTTTGACTCACCCGCCGGCGACTTGCCCATCGGAGCTCCCTGAGCCCCGTCTCCAGACTTGGCTGGTGAACCCGGTGCTCCTGCTGCCGATTCCGGATCCGATTCAGGGATTCCGGCCGGCTTCCGTTCCGTCGACCGCGGGGGTGCGACTGGAGGAGACGTGGCGAGAGCGTCCTGCAACTGCTTGACGGCCGCAGCGATTTGTTCGCTCGCCGCCATCGGAACTGCTCCCCCCGCGGGACTCGTCCCGGGAGTTCCAGCGGGCTCTCCCCTTGGTGACATCGGACGTCCCTCAGCCCCCGATCCCGGGGAGCGATTCGCTCCCTCAGGAGCCGCTTCCGACTTCGGTCCTAACTGTCGTAAGGCGTCCGCCGCCTTCTGGCCCGCCTCGGCCGAACGTTCTGGATTTCCCTGGGCGAGTTCGCGTTGTGCCTCGGCCATCGCCGCTTGAGCCTGCTGGCCCGGAGTCTTCTCCGCCGTTGCAGTCGATGCCGGAGACTCCGGCATCGGTCGAGCCCCCGGCTGCCCCTTTGCGGCCTCTTTCCCCGGAGGAGAGGGGGGCGTGCGTTCGCCCGCCTGCCGAATTTGCTCGTTCAATTGGCTCAGCATTTCCGCCAACTGTTTTTGTTTTTCTTGCTGCGGCGATAAGTCCTGGGCCTGTTGCGCCCGCGTCAATTCCTGTTGTAAGTCACGCGTTTCCTGCGCCAGCTTTTGGGCTTGCTCGGCGTTCGGCTGGTTGGCAGCCTGCAGTTTCTGCTCCAGATCCTCAAGACGTTTCGCCAGGCGTTCCTCTTCCTGAGCCGCAGCTCCCAAGTTGCCGGCTCGCAAGGCTTCTGCCGGCTTCTTCAGTTCCGCAGGGTCGAGCGGCGGAACTCCGGGCAGATCACTTTTCACAACCTGCTCGTTCAGCTTTTCAATCTGTTTCTGCAGTTCATCCTGCCGCGCCGCCAACGCTTCCTGGCCCCGCGCCGTCTCTGCCGCGGCTTTTCGTAACTCCTCGGACAAAGCCTGTTGCGGCGGGGCCAATTGTTCTGCCCGCTGCGCCAACTGGGCCCGTTGTTCTGCCTGCTTTTGCTGAGCCGCAGCGTGCAGGTCGGGCTGCTTTTGAAGCAATTCCGCCGCTTGTTTGGTCAGCTCGCGTTGCTGAGTCAACAGCTGATTTTGCTCGGCTTTCTGCAGCTGTTCGCGGTTCTCACGTGCCTGTTGTGTCTCGTTAACAGGAGACGGCGTGTGCTGTTGCTGATCCAGTTTTTTCAACCGCTCAGCCAAGTGATCGGCCTGCGCCGCCAGACGATTCAGTTCGAGGAGATCGCGTTCCAACTGCGCCAATTTGTCTAACCGTTGCTCCAAGGCACCGAGTTGCTCGTCGGCTTTGGCCAGCTGAGCTTCTGCAGCCTGTAACTTCTCCGTACGTTCGGCCCCCTGAGCCTGTTCGGCAGCACTCAGAGCCGCTTGGGCCTGGGCGAACTCAGCCGCCGCCAGTTCGTGAGTTTGCTCGGCCAAGTTAGCTAGCAACGGATGGTGTTCCAAAGACGCCGCCAGCTGTTCCAATCGAGCCTGCAATTTCGCCTGCTGATCGGCCGCCTGTTCGACCTGTCGCTGGAGTTTCTCGGCCGCATCGGGGGCACTGGGTCTGGCAGACTGCGTTTTCAGCTGCTCGGCTTGCCGCTGCTGGTCCGTCACATCGCTCCGCAGTTGCTTCAAAAACTTTTGCAGTTGTTCTTGATCCAGCGCGAGCTGCTGCGTGCCGGGTGGCAAGGCCTTGGCATCGATGTGAATGAAGCGTTGCTCGGACCACGTTTCATTCGGTCCGGGAACAGGCCGCTCATCCGCGGCGCGGACCCGGTAGCTCAGAACTTCGCCGTTTCGCACGTGGAACTCGGCCAGGACGAGGTCAAATTGATGTTCCACCCGCGGTTTTCCGAGGTCTCGCAATTCGCACTTCAAGACACCATTGCGGGCCACATCAATCGTGTAATGCAACTCCAGTGCTTCGACTCCAATATCGTCCGTCGCCACCACCTTCACCGGAATCACATCACTCGCCTGCGCCACTTCCGCGTCGGCACTTCCCGCGACGGTCAAAGTCGGTGCGGTATCCGGGGTGACGACCAATTGCCGCGCGCCGTCCGCGTCGTTGGTCAGTCCGTATTCGTCACGCACCACCAATCGAAATTGCCCCCCATGTTCGGGCACGGAATCCCACGTTGCCGAGAGTCGATCAGCAGCCAGCTTAAAGGGAATCACCGGCCGAGCGGCCCGTTTCACCACGGCTTTCGGGGCTTTTTCATTGGCAACGAGAGGACGATCTCCGGCCGCGTCCAAATCTTCTTGCCAGTGCCACTCGGCTGCTTGTAAGGGCTTATTGAAAGTCAGCTGCCACCGCATGCGGCTGCGTTCGAGGACCGCGATTTCTCCCGCGGGACCATCCAAAACTTTCGCCGGGTGGCCAGTGTAGGCCGGAGGCTGGATCTCCACCTTCAGACTGGTGATTGCAGGAGCTTCAACGACTTGAATGCGATAGGTTCTCGAACGGTTGCCGGCCCCCGACAGGTAATATTGAAAGCCGTGCATGACGTGCGGAATGGTGGTCGAATAGAGCCCCGTCGACGCATCGTAGTCCACACGCCGTGAGTCCGACTCGCCTTGCGAGTCAACCCAATGCAGCTGTGCGGTGGCCGGCAAGACGACGTTATCGCCTTTGGGATGCGCGGCCAGAGTGACATCGCTGCCGCGCACGACCACACGGTCGCCGCGATCGACTTCAAACCAAAAACTGGTGACCCGGTCCAGGTTCTGCCACGGGGTCAAGAACCGCGCCAGTAGCAGGCGATAGCTGGACGGCAGCAACAGCGGAACGAGCAACAGAACCCAGGCCAGTAATCCGCCGAGTGCCATGCGGTGGGCCGGATGGGGCGAGACTGCGCCACAAAAATCGAGCGGGGCCACGTTCTGCAGAGCTTGCTTGGCCGCCATCTCGCGCATCAGGGACGAGCCACGTTCCGCTTCGGGAATCGTCGTGTCGTACAGCTCAATGCAGGAGATCAGGCTTTCTTTCAGCTGCGGATGCGCCCGCTCGACCACCGCCGCCAAATCCAACACCGAACGTTGCCGGCGCCACGGCCGCCAGATGGCCCCATAGGCGGTCCCGACAGTCGCCAGGCACGCGGCCGCCAGCATTCCAATCCGCACCGACAGCGGCAGGTCGACCGTGATGTCCGCTAACAAACCCAACCCGAGCCCGATCGCGGCGACTGCCAGGGTCCAACCGCAGCCGCGTACGATATCGAGTTGGCGGACGTACGCTTCCAATTCGGCGAGCTTGGACCAGAGCCCCTCAGGAAGCGACGTCAAGCGTTTGCGAGCCATATCAGCTACTCCCCACCCGACTACGCCGTGCAGGACTCTTGAACGTCTTCTTCCCGGAGGTCGTGAACCTGACGCGATCGCTTCGTTATGCCGACTTCTTCACCGGCGGCGCGTCACCGAATTTCTTGCCGGCCGTCTTCATCTTGTCTTCAAACCGCTGACGGACTTTTTTCCAAGCACTATCCATCAACGGAATGTGGCAGCCACCTTTGGTTTTGCACTCGTTGGCAGCCGGGTTCTCGCCGCAGCCCCCTTGGCCCTTGCACTCGTTCTCACCACTACAACCATGTTCTTTCACCGACGCACATTCGCCTTGTCCGGCGCATTCATTCTTGCCAGCTGTGGCACCGCCACCTTTGCCCTTACAGTCATTCAGACCACGGCACAGATGCCATTCCTTCTCGCCAGCAGCATCGCCGGTCGCTGCTACGTCGGTCGTCGCGGGGGGCATTGCCGCCGTCGGAGGAACGGCCGGCTTTTGTTCGCAGCCCACAAAACTTCCCGCCATCACGCCACCCATTGCGGCCATCGACAAGCGGTGAAAGTCCCGGCGATTCAACTCATTTGAACTCATTCGTATTTCCTTAAGACGTCTCAATAAATGCAGTTGCGACCGATTTCGCACGCCGGCGAACGGATCACGATGAAGTGGCCAGAGCGACGCAGGAACCTCGGTCGCGCAAACTCGACAAAGCGACGTCTCTGAAATGAAACACCGCTGCTTATTAAACGTATCGGTGTCGCGACAGACTGTCCAGAGGAGCGGGGAGGGAGGAATGTCGAATGACGAAGCTCGAATGTCGAAAGAATGACGAATGTCTAAATCCGAATGACCGACCACGACCTGCAGTCGAATTCGTATCGATCGATGAAGAATCCGGGGACCGACGTCGCCCGGCTCGCCCAGACGATCGTTTAGTGGGAGTCGAAGGAGCCCGGCCTCTTGTTCGCTGCGCTCACCCAGATTCGAGAATCTGGGCTACCCCTCAGAACATTCGGATTTGGGCATTCGACATTCATTCGTCATTCGGGTTTCGACATTCGTCATTTCTTCCCCAACAGCTCCAAAATCGCGTCGCCCACTTCGCAGCAATGCGACGTGCCTCCCAAGTCGGGGGTTCTGGGGCCACCGCTCTTCAGGAGGTCGGCGACCGCCTGGTGCAGGATGCTCGCGGCCGTTTCCAGATGCAGATGCTCCAACATCATGGCGGCCGACAGGATCGCGGCCAGGGGGTTCGCGATTCCCTTGCCGGCAATGTCGGGAGCCGAACCGTGAACCGGCTCGAACATGCTGGGGTGTCTCCGAGTCGGGTCGATGTTGCCGCTCGCGGCCAAGCCCATGCTGCCGACCACAATCGCCCCCAGGTCGGTCAGGATGTCGCCAAACAGGTTGCTGGCTACGACCACGTCGAATGATTCCGGCCGCCGAATGAATTCCATCACCGCGCGATCGATCAGCAGTGATTCGGTTTCAATGTCCGGGAACTCCCGAGCGACCCGCATGAAACACTCGTCCCACAGCACCATGCCGTAGCCCTGCGCGTTGCTCTTGGTGATCGACGTCACCTTCTTCCGCGGTCGCTGTACCGCACGTTCGAACGCCGCGCGGATGATCCGTTCACACCCACGTCGCGTGAAGACGGCCGTCTGCAGAGCGACCTCTTCCGGGAACGTCTGGTAGATCCGGCCGCCCGAATTGACATACTCGCCTTCGGTATTTTCCCGGAACACCACCAGATCAATCGAGCCGGCCGGCTTATCTCGTAGCGGACTTTGGACACCTTCATACAAGTAGGAAGGCCGCAAGCAGACGTACTGATCAAACCGCCGACGGATCGGCAGCAACAGGCCGTTCAGGGTGATGTGATCTTGAACTTTCGGATGCCCAACCGCGCCTAGCAGAATGGCATCAAAGCCCGCCAATTGATCGAGATAATCGACGGGCGCCATGCGGGAATGCTGGAAGTAGTAGTCGGTGCCCCACGGGAAGTAGGTCCAGGTCACCATCGCGTCGACTCGGGGCAGAACAGCCTCCACGGCGCGGACGGCTTGACGAGTCACCTCGGGGCCAATCCCATCTCCGGCCAACACGGCAATTTGAAGGTTCCGCATGCTGCGACCTGCCTTTCTTGGGGAGCGTTTTTCGATCACGCACGAGCGGCGCAGCGAAATGCTAGAGGATGTCTATTTGATGAGCCGTGAAACCGACCGCCGTCGTGCCTGTGCTCAGATATTTTCGGCTTCTTCTGCGACAAGTGTCAACCAGAAATCACCCGAAAGGACGGGTCGGTAGCCACCGGGACGCATTCAGGGAGGGTGAGGCTCCTGCCGAACCGCTTGGTCTTTCGG
>JAZKFE010000289.1:0-13140 GCA_040386595.1 Planctomycetota bacterium
AAGCAAATTGCTTGCCATGGCGTCCACTGAATTACAAGTTTTGAAACGCGTTCTAGAGGCAGTCGATGCCAAGGGGCAGGGCAACCATCCGCAACTGCTCAAAGCTGCAGAGATCTTGCAACGGATTCGCCCGGACATCGTCCTTATTAATGAGATCGATTACGACGGACCAACTGAAGACAAGCCTGCCTCTGATCGCCCGCATGCAGCGCTGCTCTTTTTAAATCGATATTTAAAAGTCGCGCAACAGGGGCAAGCTCCGCTGGACTATCCGCATCTGTTCTACCAACCGGTTAATACGGGGGTTCTCACCGGACTTGACCTGGACAATGACGGCCGGACCGACGGTCCCGCGGATGCCTATGGGTTTGGACGCTACCCGGGACAATATGGGATGGTCTTACTGAGTCGATTTCCCTTGGTTGCCGACCAGGCTCGTACATTTCGATTGTTTCGCTGGATCGACATGCCAGGAGCCCTGATCCCCGATGGTGAATCAAAAAAGCCGGCATATCTCTCTGCGACTGAGGTAAAAAATTTCCGCCTGTCGAGCAAGAGTCACTGGGATGTTCCGGTGCGTATCGGCGATCGCAAGATTCATTTCCTGTGCAGTCATCCGACTCCCCCGGTGTTCGACGGTGCAGAAGACGTCAATGGTCGCCGCAATTTTGACGAAATCCGATTGTGGGCTGACTATATTGCAGGTGGCGAAAAAGCCGCTTATCTACGCGATGACCAAGGTCAGGCAGGCGGCTTGGCTGCTGGTTCCGACTTTATTGTCGTTGGCGATCTGAACTCTGATCCAATCCGTAGTGAGGCCACGTACGGCAAATCACCCATCCAGCAACTGCTCGACTTGCCGCAGCTGTCCGATCCTCGTCCCGCCAGGAATTTACCAGGCCAAACACCATCCGATGCCGGCGCAACAGATCCAGATCAATTCAAAACATCGCACTTCGGCCGCTTGGATTATGTTCTGCCTTCGCGGAGTTTGAAGGTGAAAGCATCGGGTGTTTTTTATCCCCCAAAAGACCATGAGTTACGCCGACTGATTGAACGCCCTGACCCCGCTAGTGACCACGATCTGGTGTGGGTTGACCTGGATCTCTAGTCATCTGCAGAAACAATGCAACTTCAAAACATGGATGCCAATCTCTCCGTTAATTCTCGGAGAAGGGCATCCATTTGCGTTTCGAGCTCCCTCCAAAACGATCTTCACAGCAAATTCATGTAAGTCCCGCTCTGCTGCTGTTGGAGATCTTGGAGAATCCTTGGTGATTCTTATCTGGAGGCTCGGAAGTCTATGAGGATTGCGGGAGATGAGTGCGGGGAAGTCGTCAGAACCAGAAGGTCGCCCGGATCTCGAGCGGCTCGCGATTGAATGGACCCGGGCACAGCCTGCGGTCTCGGCATTCATTTCGTCTTTGGTGACCGACTTCCATAAGAGCGAAGACTTGCTGCAGCGTACTGCGGTCGCTGTGGCCTCCAAGTTTTCTAGTTACGACTCATCTCGCCCGTTCATCGGTTGGGCCATCGGCATGGCCAAGATCGAGATTCTCCGATTTCGTCAGGAATCAAAACGGGACCGCTTAGTCTTCGAAGCGGAAACTCTGGATGTCGTGATGAACGCGTTCGAGCAAACCTCTCTCGAAATCTCTGACCTGCGCTCGGCACTCAGAAAGTGCCTGCAACGATTGCAGGGGAGTGCGCGACAAATATTAGAGCTGCATTACCTGCAGGAGTTTGATCCCGCCCAGATTTCCAGCCGCTTAGGGATTTCGCAAAACGCCGTCTTCGTGCGTCTGCATCGGGCACGAACGGCGCTGCGTGAATGCATGGAGAAAGGCACTTTGTCCATTTCGTCAGGAGAGCCGCGGTGAACGATCCTCATGCGCTGATCAGCAAACATTTTTACGGCACGCTGACGGACGCGGAGGCATCGGCCCTGAATGCCTGGATTCGCCAAGACACAGCCAATGCCCGCTTGTTTGTTCGTGAGGCAATTGTCCACAACACACTTCGGACCGAGTGGCATGGTCGCGAAGTGTGCCGTCAGTTTCTGGAGTCTGAACAGGAACCAACGGCGACATCTCAGGCGATTGACTCGCTAGCCCCTTCTCCTCGGACTTCTCTAGTAACACCGGCGCGATCATTTCGAAGTTGGAATACTAGCAATCGGGTAGTGACGGCAGTCGTGGCCTGCCTTATTGCATGCATTATATGGAGTGTGCTTCCGGTCAAAAATCAGGCTCTCCCGCTGGCTTCAGCGACGAGTAAGGTTCAACTGCGAGAAGCCATAGCCGCAGCGTGGGATCCAGCGCATGAGGCTCCACCATTGGGGCCGATGTCACTAGAAGCCCGGAACCTTACGTCGGGCACAATCTCACTCGCCTTTAGCAACGGCGCAGAAGCGATCATCCAAGGCCCCGCCCGCTTCCAACCCATTTCATCCACGCAGCTCCAGGTTACCTCCGGCAAAGTGGTCATCTCCTGCCCAACGCCGGAAAGCCGCGGTTTCGAGCTAATCTTACCGGGAATTCAAATCACCGATCTGGGAACTGAATTTGGTGTGATTGCCGGTGCGGACAATGCAGAGTTACATGTTTTCGAGGGGAGTGTCGCGGTCCGTCGGCAAGCGGCTAGCCAATCCAATCCAACGATTTATCGGCAACAACAAGCCTGTCGCCTGGACTACTCGAACGGTCCGCCCCATCCCATTTTGGTGGATGATTCTGCGTTCATCAGGCCGATCGACTTTCGCCTTCTGGGGACACGAGGCCCCTGGGCCGAGTATGCGCAAACATTGCGTCGAGATCGCACGTTGGTGTTGTGGTCTGACATGACACCGGGACCTGCCGGGCAGCTCATTAATGCGGCCCCAGTGTTGAATAACGGAACAAGAATCATCTCCCCGAAGACGGCACTCCAGACGCAGGCGGGGCGTCATCGGGGGGCCACGGCATTGCAGATCCTGGATGCCAAGCATGCGGTTCAGATGCAGATTCCGGGTTCATTTCAGAATCTGACTTTGGCGGCGTGGGTTAAGTTTTTTCCGGAGCCGCGGAATGCTCGAGATCACCGCGGAATCCTGATGTCAGATGGCTGGGGCTTACCGGGACAGATCCACTGGCAACGAAAATCGCGAGACTTTCGATTGACGTTTCCACGCATTGATGCCACCGATCATGCTCGTTATGTGGCCGAGACCAAACAACTCGATGATCAACAATGGCATCTGCTGGTGACGGTGATCGATGGCCAACACCAACGGCGTGTCGTGCAGTATCTTGATGGCCGGGCTCTCTCGAATGAATCTCTCAACATTCCATTCCGCTCGATGCAGTTAGGAAATTGCACGCTGGGAGGCTGGCAGCCGCCGGCTGGCAATCGCGAGAACCGCAGTCTGAACGGGCTCATTGATGAGCTGTTCGTCTGGAATCGCGCGCTCGATGCCTCCGAAGTTGAGTCGCTCTATCGCGTTTCTCGATAGCTGACAAAACCAGTCGCAATCGAGAGACGACGGGCGCGTCTTTAAACGTCGTCTCATTTATTCTCACGAAGTTCATGTAAGCCCGATGCGATGAGCGTTGGAATTACGTGTCGGGACTTAATGATCGTGTGAATGCGATATCCCATAAAGTTAACCACCTTTAAAGAAGTCGGACTTATGATACGCGTGGCATTGCTGTTGATCATTGGTGCTATCAGTTGCGGATGTTCTGAAACAGCATTGCCGAGTGCCAGTGTGCCTCGTATCACTTCTGATACGACGACGTCTCATCTCCAGACGCCATCACAATCGGCTCCGGCGAGCAAAGTGTATGTCGCTCTGAAGCCAGATTCGCGTGCCGCCAAGCTACTCCACACGTTTCGCAATGCTGCGGACCCCAGTGTTCTAGTTGTCGCACATCGCGGTGACTGGCACAGTGCCCCCGAGAACTCACTCGCTGCCATTGAAAGCTGCATCGAGATGGGTGTGGACATGGTCGAAATCGATGTGCGTCCGACGCGCGACGGCCGGTTTGTGCTCATGCACGATAAAACCTTGGAGCGTACCACGACAGGCACCGGTAAGGTGTCAAATTATACGCTGGATGAGCTGCAACAATTCAAGCTTAAGGATCATCGTGATCAAGTCACAGACCAGCGTCCGCCCAGTTTGGAAGAAGCACTGGAAGTCGCACGAGGGAGGATTCTTGTGTACCTCGATAAAAGCGAGCTCATCATTCCGGCAACCTATCAGGTAGTCGACCGCATGAAGATGAAAGAGCAGGTTTTCTTCTATGGGGAACGACCTCTCGCGGAGCTAAAAAAGGCCTGTGGTCCAGTCCTGGAACAAATCAACTATTTACCCAAAATCGGCGATGATACGCCACGTCTCACTGAGTATGTCCAGGAATATCAAGACCAATTGAAGCCCGTCGCATTCGTGCTGAGCTTTGCCAATCAAAACTCTCCGGTGCTTGATGTCTGCCGAAACATCCGCGAGCGAAAACCTCGGATTTGGGCCAGCCCGTTAAGTCCGGAAATGGCCGCCGGCAGCACGGATGAAGCCGCACTGACTGACCCCGATGGAAATTGGGGCTGGTTGATGGACCAAGGCGCTACCGTTTTTTGCACCGATCGGCCTCGGGAATTGCTGGCCTATCTTAGAAAGCAAGGTCGGCACGAATGAGCCTTCAAAACAACCACCCACAAACAGTGCGGCACTCCCCCTATTTACCTGGCACAATGGAGAACCCAATGAATCGTCGCTCTCGAGGTTTCACGCTGATCGAACTTCTGGTGGTGATCGCCGTGATCGCTGTTTTAATCGCTCTTCTGCTGCCAGCCGTGCAGCAAGCACGCGAGGCGGCTCGACGCTCGCAGTGCAAGAACAACCTGAAGCAAATCGGCCTGGCCATGCACTCGTACTTTGACGCGTGCAATACGTTGCCCATTGGAACGTTCTCGGATCCCAATCCCAATGGGACTTATGCAGACGATGGTTGGGGATGGCCCGTGTATTTCCTGCCTTATCTTGACCAGGCAGCTCTGTATAGTAAATTGGCTCCCGCTGGCCAAGCGGGGATCGTTAATAAAACTTATGCGGCAACGGGTAAGCCGATCCCCGGAGCGGAAACGGTGCTTCCCGTTTTTCGTTGCCCCAGCTCAAACCTGCCGGCAATCGTTCCTGCCAGCTACGCTTTCAATAACAAGACGAAGAACGTGAATGTCTGGCTCGTGGGTTACGCAACGACTGACTACAAGGGGAGCTCTGGTTGGTATCTCGATGGTTTATTTATGAGATATGCCGACGCGGTGGTCTATGGAAACGGCGGAGTTGGCTTCAATTCCTCGATTCGATTCCGAGACGTTACTGACGGCTTGAGCAATACTATCGCCATCGGAGAATCATCCTATCCCGGGATCGATGCCAAGAGCGACTGGCCCACCTGGGCTGCTGTCGGAAGTAGCGACGAACAGTTAATCATGAAGACGAACAGTCCGCTCGGTGGTGGCGCGTCGCCGTTGAACTTCTGGAACACGGTCGATGACGACTGTGCGATGAGCTATCACCAAGGAGGGGCCCAATTTGTCTTCGCTGACGGGTCGGTCCATTTTATTAGTGAGAACATCAACTTCGACACCTACGTCAATCTCGGCCAGCGAAATGACGGAAAGCCACTCGGAGCCTACTAAGAAATAGTCAGTTTAGGTGTGCGGGATCCGTACCATAACCGAACTGGTCTGTTGACAGGCCCTGATGTGCCATGTCGGTTGTATTCCAACCAGTGCAAGTTCGTGGCTCACAGCCGCAACGGTTGATGATGCGGCCCTGACGATATAAGGAGAGACGAAATGAGACGGTTTGTGGTTTGTTTTGCGGCTTGTTGCCTGTTGGGCTCGGGGTGCGGCAAACAATCCTATCAAGTGATTAAGGCCAGCGGCGTGTGTCTGTGCGAAGGAGAACCCATCGCGAGCGGCTGGGTGCAGCTATCACCGATTCCGGAGAACGACAAAACACTGCCCGGCAAAACGGCGATGGGCCGAATTCAAGCCGATGGATCATTCGTCTTGTCGACTTACTCAGAAGGTGATGGAGCGGTCCTGGGGCCGCATCGCGTTCGGATTATGGAGCCCGCCATGCCCGAACCTCGCGAGATAGCCGACGGCGCAGAAGTGCCCATAAAACACGGTTGCACGCTACCTGAAGAACTTGTGGTGGAAGTGTTGCCCGATATCGACAATGACTTCACCATCAAACTGGTGAAGAAGGCCAAACCGGCAACGTCCTCTAGCCGACCGAATTACGAAGGCTGAAAGCCAGGAATCAGCACACTCGGCAAAACCATCGGGGTGAGCAGCATCCTGCGATCACCAGCGCGACCACCAGAAGTCGCGATTGCAGTGTGGCATGCCGCCGCATATTGTACCGAGGGCAGACAGTCGCTCGCGGGAATGGCACCTTGAAAAATGCCCCATGAGCTGCACCTCGGTCGTTCACTCCATTGTGAAAATCCAACCGAAGGAGAATATCTGCCATTGAGTCTTGGCAATAAACGGATTCAGCCGAGATCACTTTTCGATATCGTAAGATCGTCCTGCGACATGACGACTTGGATATTGTTGAGGAGTCATCAAAATGGCTGACAAGGCAGTTTTATGAACGCACGCACAGAGTCTTCAAATCGGGCGTTCATCGACGAAGTTTACCGCACCGAATCACGGCGAGTCTTCGCCACATTGGTTCGTTTGCTGGGTGACTTTGATCTGGCAGAAGAAGCCTTGCACGAGGCATTTACCGCCGCCGTTGAGAGTTGGCCGCGTGATGGTGCTCCCGCCAATCCCCGAGCTTGGCTGGTCTCCACGGGCCACTTCAAGGCAATTGACACCATCCGCCGTCGAGTCCGGTTTGATGCCTCATTGGGGACAATCGCGAAGCAACTCGATCAGCGCGGCGTTCAGGATCAAGTCCACAACGATCACGAGTTGCCTGACGACCGGCTGCGACTCATTTTTACCTGCTGCCACCCGGCACTCGCCCCGGAGACCCAGATCGCTCTCACGTTGCGTGAAGTGTGTGGATTGTCCACCGAAGAGGTCGCTCGCGCCTTTCTGACAACGCCAACGACGACTGCCCAGCGCATCGTGCGCGGCAAGGCGAAGATTCGTGACGCGGGGATTCCCTATGAACTGCCGTCGCTCACAGATCTTCCCGAACGACTCGACTCCGTGCTGTCGGTTATCTATCTCGTCTTCAACGAAGGGTATTCGGCCTCGTCGGGAGATTTTCTCACTCGGGTGGATCTGTCGACCGAAGCCATTCGCCTCGGACGGCTATTGAGCGAGCTGCTCCCTGATTCTGAAGTTACCGGGCTGTTGTCGCTCATGTTGCTCCAGGAATCGCGCCGCACAGCGCGAGTCACCGCGTCGGGAGATCTGATTCTGCTTGAAGACCAAGACCGGTCGCGATGGAATCGTGCGCTGATCACGGAGGGGACGAGCCTCGTCGAGAAGGTCTTGGCGTCGGGTCAATTCGGGGCCTATACGATCCAGGCAGCGATTGCCGCAGTGCATGCCAATGCCGTTCAAGCAACAGGCACCAATTGGCCCCAGATTGTCGCCCTTTACGATCTGCTGCTGCAGGCGAATGCCTCGCCCATTGTCAAACTGAATCGAGCCGTCGCGGTGGCGATGCGAGATGGGCCGCAGGCGGGGCTGGATCTCATCAATGAGCTCGCACAAGAGGAATTGGCTGACTATCACCTCGCCCATGCGGCCCGCGCCGACCTGTTTCGACGCCTAGGGCAGCTGGCTCAAGCCAAGGCGTGTTACCAGCGAGCCCTGGAATTGGCTCGCCAGGAACCGGAACGACGATTTCTCGAAAGTCGTTTACGGGAAACGATTTAGCATCTGTCGTTAATCCGATAACGCATGTCTTCGTGTAATAGTTTCTCGCGCGACGAAAAATATTTCCGCGACCTGTCGATTTCCGATTTCGCCATTCGACTCATTGGTGAGGGCTCCTGATCTCACCCAAAGTTGTTGAGGATGCGATGTCATCGACCGATCTCATTCTGTTGCCAGACGATCCACAATCCATCCCCAAACCGATCCTTGGATCTGGTACTGGCCAGGAATCGCGATTTTTCCAATGGGCTCGCGGAAAACCGTGTCATTGCGGCTGTTCGCAGCGAAACACTGCAGGGGTCGTGCGTCGAGGTTTCGGGGTCGCGACTGGTTTGTTGCCGATCTGCCTGCTAGCTGTTGTTCCCAAATGTCCGGCCTGTCTGGCAATGTATGTGGCCTTGGGCACGGGAATCAGCCTATCGATGCAGACGGCATCCCAGTTGCGAATCGGAATGATTGTCCTCGGCGTGGTGTCTTTGGGATTTGTTTATGTGATCAGTCGGCGGACATATTTGCGCTAATCATCCGCCGCAGATTTCGATTTATACCATGCACGGTCATCAATGAGACGTTTTAATCGCGGGAGTACTACTTTGATAAAAGTCTCAGCGTTGGCCGCGTAGAGAATAAAATCATTTCAATCGGCAATAAGGAAACATCATGGAAAGCACGATGGCACATCCCGAAGTTGTCTCGCGTGGAGACTGGCTGGCCCAACGCAAGGTACTGTTGGATGCCGAAAAGGCATTAACCAAGCAATACGACCGTGTGAGTGCTCAACGACGGCGACTGCCCATGGTTGAGCTCGATAAGCAGTATGTTTTTAATGGAGCCAACGGGAAAGCCAGCCTGGCCGATCTGTTCGACAATCGCCGTCAGCTGATCGTGTACCACTTCATGTTCGATCCCGAGTGGGACAAAGGGTGTCCGGGTTGTACCGGCTTGGTCAACGCCATGGGTGACCTATCGCTGCTGAAAAAGCGAGATACCACGTTCGTGCTGATCTCGCGCGCACCATGGGAAAAGCTGCAGCGTTATCAGCAGGAGCAAGGCTGGACCTGGCCCTGGTATTCGTCGTTCGAAACCAGTTTCAATTACGACTTCCATGTCACGCAGGACAATAGCGTTGTCTCCATCCAGTATAACTACCGTCAGAAGGAGGAACTGGAGGCTCGGCAGGCTGTCGAACCTCACGCGATAAAGGGAGAAACGCACGGCCTGAGCGTCTTTTTCCGACTCGAAGATAAACTGTATCACACCTATTCAACCTACGCCCGGGGATGTGAGAGTTTGACG
Organism: Planctomycetota bacterium; assembly: GCA_040386595.1. Lineage (GTDB taxonomy): Bacteria > Planctomycetota > Planctomycetia > Planctomycetales > Planctomycetaceae > JAKFVC01. Next base: position 9,190 of record JAZKFE010000289.1, read on the forward strand.
GATGCCTATCGACTGCTCGACGTCACCCCTTATGGTCGACAGGAAGATTTTGAAGATTCGCCCGCAGGCTGGCCGCAGAAACCGACGTACGGCTCGTAGTTATACGACATCATGGCGATGGGTAGATCGCCTTAAATTAAAGTCTTCGTAAACTCTTAGAGTATGCTGATCACAATGAATGCGATTGGCTTTTGAATTCGAGGTTGCAGAAAACTTCCCTGAAAGGGAAGCACAACATAGCCCAGGGTCGGTCGGTACGCCGAGCGCACCCTGGGTTAAATCCCTCGCGAGTTCCCAACCCTGTAAGGGTTGAACCGTCCGTTTTGCGGGTTGAACCCTTTCAGGGTTCCTTTGCCTGTTTGATCCTGTACCCAGGGTGCGCCGCGAGTACTCGGCGACCCTGGGCTATGTTGTGTATCCCCTTCGGGGAACAGACATTTGCGAAGGCTGACGACTGAAGACAAACGACAATTCGTTGCCTTCTTCAAGAACACATTCAGTTAAAGCGCTCTAGTCCAGATCCACGAATCTGGGCCATCATCATTAGACCGAGTCACTCACAACCAACAATTCTGGAGCTGATGAATGAAATACATGCTGTTGATCCACTGCACCGAAAACTTGAATGAAGAGGAGCGTCAGGAGTGCTACGCCGAGTCCCTACAATTGACGCAGGAACTGCAATCTCAGGGACGCCTCCTGGGGGCATCTCCCTTGCAACCGGCATCACTCTCAACGTGCGTCCAAGTTCGACAGGGCAAACGACTCGTAACCGATGGCCCCTTCGCCGAAACGCGCGAGCAACTGGGGGGCTATTTTCTGGTCGAAGCCCGCGACTTGAATGAAGCCATCGCTATTGCCGCGCGCATCCCGGTGGCCCGCACAGGAACGGTCGAAGTCCGTCCGCTCTTAGAGATCCCCGGTATGCCATCCTGCGTCTGAAGGAAAATCCCAAGCCGCCCCCGCTTTCAGACAAATCCGAAAAACAGACGCCGCTTCTCATCGGGAGTCGCGGCCCGGCCTGTGTTTGGAACGTTGAAATCCAGCGTTCCAAATTCGGATTGATGATTTTTGCCTGGTTCTGTTACATTCGCCGCTACCCACACCGTACTGGCACGCATTGTTTTGGCAAAGCCTTAAGTTGCGTTTTCCAATCGACTTGTGGACATTACGAATCTCTCTGGGCGGAGTCTGCGCGGTGTGAAAATTCGTCGTAAGTATTGTCTGCTACACCCAATTCTCGTCTCGCCCTGCCACACCACCCGCCATCCGCGACCATTCGGTCTCCCCCCCACTTACCAAATTTGGCGAATCTTGCGCTGATTTGTCGTTACTATGATTGGAATGTCAAATACCTCGATCAGCTATTGCCCGAGCCAAGTCGGTGCCGCTGATCCACAGGTCAGAATCTGACATTCCCTTCGTAAAATCTGGATCACTTCGAATTCGCCTTAGTCCATACATCTTGTCCCGTGAGGATTCCGATGAACGTCGGGCATCTGGTTAAGTTTCTGGGAGATAGCTGTTACGGTTTTCTCGCCCTCAATTTTCTGTGGGGGCTGTACTGCGTCATTCTGATTTGGCGTCGGCTGCGGCAGCTCCGTTTCCGGAATTCCGGTGAAGAAACGGTGTTCCTGGGGCAGTTGCTCAAGCACCTCCAGGCTCGTGACTATGCGGCGGCCAGAACCCTCTGCGATTACGATTTTCGGGCTTTGCCCCGCATCACGTTGGTCATGATCGAGAATCGGAAATTGGGGTACTCGCAACTGCGTCAACTTGTCGCGGAATTGCTGCAACGCGACATTCTCGCCGATCTCGAGTTCCGGCTAAGTTGGATCGCCACCGTGATCAAAAGTGGTCCGTTGTTGGGGCTGTTTGGAACGGTGCTGGGAATGATGGCCGCGTTTGCTCGTATTGGTACGGGTGAGAAAGTCCAACCCTCCCAGATCGCCGACGAAATCAGTATCGCGTTGATCTGCACGGCCATGGGGCTGGGGACGGCGATTCCCTTCGGGTACATCCTGGCCAGCATGTCGATTCGGTTGCGAACGCTTCAGGAATCACTGGAAATGGGACTCTCTCGGGTTCTGGAGTGCTTTCGGTCGGATCAGTCTTGACGTTGTTGAGGCCAGGGACCATGCCCACGCAGTTCGGATCATTCCAATCAAATCTGTCCGGGAACGAAGATGGCTGGCAACCGCTGCTGCCACGACGTCCGCTCCAGGAGGACGTGCATTTCGACATTACGGCGATGATCGATCTCGTGTTCATGATGAATATCTTTTTCCTCGTGACGACGATCACCGCAGCATTGGCCGATATCGATCTGCCGACTGCCCGAAATTGCGTGCCCGCCGATCGTACTGCCGCGGTGGTGATCACAATTTTGTCTGCTCATGACGGTCAGGCCCCCGGCGTCTACATCGGGGACGATACGTCGGGCGAGCCCCTCGTTGAACCAGGAGCACAGCAGCGTGAAGTTCTGCGAGCGGTCGAAGAGGGTGTGCGTAGCGGGCTGACGTCCGTCATCATTCGGGCGGAAAAAGAAGTGCTGTTACGGGAGACGATGCGTATCGCGAGAACGGTCGGAACGGTTGAAGGTGCCACTCTGAAAATCTCTGTCGCAGAGAAGGAGTGATGGCACATGTCTCTACGAATCACTTGCGATAATTGCGGCACGAGCTTCCGACTTCCCGAAAAAAGGGAAGGGCAGACCCCAACTTGCCCCCATTGCGGCGTCCGCGTGCCACCCCAAGAGCTTCCAGTACCGGTGGACGAGCCACAAGGCAGCGAGCATGTGCAGACTGGGGATGATCAAGAGCCCCTGATCAAACCCACCAAGAAAATTGACTTCGAAGACCTGATCGACATGACGGCGATGGTCGACATCGTCTTTTTCCTGCTGATTTTCTTTCTGGTGACGTCATTGCAGACGGTGGATTCCGCGATCGAAATGCCTTTGCCTGACGTCAAGAGTGGTGCCGGCAAAGAACAGGCTGCAGCTTCTGACCCGATCACACAGCGGGACGAAGTCGTTGTCCGCATTGATCGAGCCGACCGGATTTCGGTCGATGGTACCGAAGTCCGCGGCCCGGACGAGCTGTATTTGCACCTGCGAAAGTTGCGAACAAACGCCGGCGTCCCCTCCGTTCTGCGAGTTGTTGGCAGCGGAGGCGCGACCCACGGGACATTGGTTACCGTCCTGGATTCAGGTCATGAATTGGGATTCGAACGTATTCAACTCTCCGTCGTCGAGGACGAAGACGACAGCCGTTGAGCATTGGTATTTCTATGACACATTTTTAAGCCGTTAGGACACAGGGCGAGATGCAGTCATCAGAAGTGACGTGGCGGAAATCTTCAAGGCCGTGTAAATAGCCTCAATGCACTGCGCGATCATGCAGGGCAAATACAATTTCGCGAACTTCGGTTGCATCGCCGACAAGAATTAGTCAAGGCTCTTCATCAGGATGATATTATGAGCAACCTCCATACCAACCGCAGCGCTGGGGAAGAACGCACGTCGCGTCCCGGTGCTCAAAACTTTTTCACCGCCTTGTTGCGCCGGCTGGATCCCTCATTCCTGCTCGCAGCAATCTGCACGGGATCGTACTACGCCGTCATTCTGCAACCCTCGATGCGGAACACGACGCTTTATCATTACACGACCGAGCATGTTGTCGAATATGTCATCGTGGGCATGTTCATCTGGGCCATGGTCGACGTTCTCTTCAAATGCATGGCCTATCCGGGCGAGTACCGAGCATTGCGACAAGAGTGGCTACCCCCTTGTCGCGGGCGCGAATCGATCGCCAATGCCACCGTACTGCTCCAGCAGATTCGACAGCTGCCGAGCTGGCAACTGCAATCCAGGATGGGGCGCGCGCTCCGTGAAATGCTGGAGTTCATTGTTGAAAAAGGGACAGCCAAGGATTGTCGTAGACCACCCTG
>JAZKFE010000289.1:13150-19146 GCA_040386595.1 Planctomycetota bacterium
ATCGCGAAGACGACCGGATGCACACCGACTATTCGTTGCTCCGATTTGTGGTGGCCGTCACCCCGATTCTGGGATTTCTGGGGACGGTGGTCCACTTCGGTACTGCACTCAGCGGCATGTCGTTCGATGAAATGACCGAGCGTTTGCCCGCGGTTGTCGCCGAAATGGGCATGGCCTTTAACACCACAACCGTGGCGTTGGCGGCGGCGATGACCGCCATGTGTATGATGTTCATTTGCGAACGAGTCGAACGCGGAATCCTGCAAACCGTAGATCGCTTTATCGAGCGCGAAGTCGTCACCCGTTTTGAAGTCAAAGAACAGCAGATCGAGCCGTTTCTCGCCGTCATTCAGTCCGTGCACGAGGCCGCTTTGGGAGGTATCGCCACGACGCTCGAACGACAATTCGAGGTCTGGAACAGCAAGATTGACGGACTCTTCTCCCGCTTTGATTCCCATCAAGACAATGCCACGGCCGCCTGGCAAGCAGCACTGTCGAATCTGCAAGAGCAACACGAACAGTACTCGCTATCGCGCGAGGACCACGTCATCGAGTCACTCGGCCTGATTGACGCCGCTGGAGGCCGGCACCTGGCGATGATTCAAGAGATTCTGGAACGCGTCTCAGAATTCCGCGGCGAACTGACAGGCTTGACAAATACCCTGGAAATCATCGCTCGCGGTGAAGGCAAATTGGTCGATTTGCAAAGCACTCTGTCGGACAACATCCATGCCCTGCGACAGTCAGGTCAGATCGACGAAGCGCTCCACGGACTGACAGCAGCAATCCACTTGATGACCGTACGCCATCACCCAGTGAAACTGCAGGATGCGGCGTAATTGTCGGAGAGAATTTCACGCAACAAGTTGCGTTAGCCCTGTGACTTGTGGGCTGAAGAAACACAACTCGAAATCCAAAGAGAGCTGTCTGTGTACACAGACAGCTCTCTTTTTTTGCCTGATTAGAATTCCCCAATCACTTGCCCATCAGAAATCCAGGTGAGATTTTGCCAAGTGGTCAAGGAAATGTTGGCACTGACAAAGCGGACAGCTCCATCGCCCAGCAGAACTTGAGTCCCTCCGACATGCCGGCTGCGTGATGTCGAAAAATTGTTAGCAGTATTGCCGTCAGCCAGGCAAGGCAGATTCTGCAACGGCAGATTCACTGCTGGAGTGCAGGCATACGGGTAATCCAGCAGGTTATCGGGAACCGCGCTGTTTGGTGGATTGGTCGCGTGCAAATACTGGGCACCCGCCCGGTTCGTATAAAACCAACCTCGCCAGTCGGTATTGGTGCCGGTCAAATACTCGGCCATCAGCATCGTATTGCTGCTTCCATCTTTGAGATCCCGGATCCCTGCCCCCCGATTGATGCCAAAGGCGCCGCGGGTGGCGAGTGCATCCGCAGCCGTCTGGCCGTCATTGAGGCCGGAGAAAAAGCCCATGTAGTTAGACGAGGGCAAATTCACCGCCGTACCGGCCGTTTTGATGGCCCCGCCCATGCCATCACTGGGGCATTGCAAGGCAGGTAGAGCCGTCCGCACGGTGGTGGGCCAGGCCGCGGGATCAATCCACGGCCCAGGGCGTCCCCAATTTAGCGCTAGCTCATTGTACATCGCCGCCTGATCCATATTCGGTAGCAAAAAGTGAAGCAAATAGGGCCATTCCGGTCCACCGAAGCTGCCCCCCGAGCGGCTGATGGAACCCGGCGGAAATCGGCTAAAATTGTCGTGATAATTGTGTAACGCCAACCCGAGTTGCTTCAAGTTATTCTTACACTGCGAACGCCTGGCCGCTTCCCGAGCCTGCTGCACTGCCGGCAGCAGCAGCGCGATTAACACGGCGATGATCGCAATCACGACCAGAAGCTCGATCAGGGTAAATCCTGGACGGCGGTTAGAGAGTTTCATGGGTTCGCTCACTGAGAAAGAAGAAGAAACAGTCAACTACAGCAATAGAAATAGAACCCAATGTGTTGAGTTTTGGGTTCGACAATATATTGTGAATGGTATTGGCCGTTGAGATTCGCGAACGTAAGAAACCGAATCGACTTCACCTTAGTATATTATCAGATAATCTCAAGTAAACCGAAAAATCGGCATTTCGGGCTTTTGAGGGGTCTTGGAGGGAGTCAACTCGTCGGTTTCTGAATTGATTTGTCTTGATAATGCCCAACTCAATTGGTGCAGCGGAGACATATCTTTTAGGGCACTAATGGGGCCGGTCGGACTGTGCCTGACGAGCAACGCCTCGAAGCGTTTTTGAACAGAGATTCACTGATAATCACGAGTGCCCACCGAACTTGGGGCGATCACAGATCCGTAGGATGGGCATTCCTGCCCGTCTCTTCGTAGGAAACGCCAAAACCGACGGGCAGGAATGCCCATCCTACAGAATGATCTGATCGCTTCGCCCTCAATCATCCTGCGGGAACACAACACCAGAGCATCATCAGGTGCAGCCTGGCCTACCAGATTTCAAGATCCGAGCTCCAAGGCTGAGCCGGCTGGATCAGGAATATTCCTCGGGGAAATCGTCGTCCGGGTCTTCCTGCGGCTCCAGTTCGCCATCTTCCCAAACAGGTTCGTAATCCGCTGAGGTTTCAGAGACCGAATTCGGCGGCCGCGGTTGCAGGTAGGGTTCGGCGGCCGCCGGATTAACAGAGGCAGGCCTGCGATTCGAGGACATCGCTTCAATCGCGATCGCCCGGACGACACCAGGCTGGTAGACATTGATCCAATCTTGCAGCTTCTGGATGACTTCGAGCCGTTGCTCCAGAGGGAGCCCGGCAATCCTCGACTCAACGTCTTGGACAATCTTGGCAGGTGTCTCCACTTCATTCAGCGGCGAGACCCACGGTTCCCAGAACTGATGCAGTTCCGTGAAGCCAAACTGCGACATCAATTGCCGCAGTTGCTCGATGCTTTTCTTGTGGGGATGGGACAGACCGGCGGAACTCCAACGAGTCAATAAGTCGTAATCGAGCCCCCACTTCAACGCCGCTTCTCGTCTGGTCAACCCTTCGTAGGCCAACAGCGCTTGGACATTTGTCGCAAAAATCAGAGTTCTTTGCATTGGGTGAGGTCGTTCGGGAAGACACGGGCGGCAGCCTGGCCACGATCACCAGATCGCATCAGGAGAAACCTTATTCCCGTTGGTACTCCGGACGAGGCCGCCACGACTTGAAGGTCCAGGAAACTTTAAAAGAAAAACCCCTGAAAACCATTGGTTTCTCAGGGGTTTTTGCTCATTGCGAGTGACAGGAATCGAACCTGCACGCCTTGCGGCACCAGATCCTAAGTCTGGCGCGTCTGCCAATTCCGCCACACTCGCTGATGCTGGCTATCGATTGGTCCCAACCTGCAAAACAGGTCGATTCCGCTCTGTTTCGAATTGTAACGAATTCGGGCTGGCGGATGAAGGGTTTCCGCTATGGGAAATTGGCTCTGCGGTCTCGGCTGGCATGTCGTGCCGTTAAAAACGAGCCTTCCGCTGAGACAAATATTCCAAAAGGGCTTTGTCGAATGGTTGGCTGGTGTTGATCGCGACGTAATCGACCCCCGCGGCAAAGCACTCGCGCTTGTATTTCTCGCACAGTTCCCGCATGGCATCGAGATAGTCGGCTCGCATGCCGTCGGCATCCACGACCAGATTTTCGCCTGATTCGGGGTCCTTCAGGTCGACCATCCCGTCAAACGGGAAGTTCACTTCGGCCTCGTCCAGAATGTGAAACAGGATCACATCGTGACCGCGATGACGGAGCAGATGCAGGCTGTTGATGACAGGTTCGGGGTCGGCCAGTAAATCCGAAAACAACATCACCAGGCTGCGGTGCTTCATCATCGACGCGATCTGCCGCAAATTGCGAGCAATCTCGGTCGGACCAGCCGGCTTCAGCTTGGCCAGCAACGCCAGGATGCTGCCCAGCTGGGCCCGTTTACTTTTGGCGGGCAGACTGTTGCGAATCTTGTCGTCGAACGTGATCAGACCGACGGGATCCTGTTGATGAATCATCAGGTAGCCCAGGGCCGCTGCCAGGCAGACGCTGTATTCAAATTTTGTTAGTTGCTGGCGGTAGGTGTAGGCCATGCTTTCTGACAGGTCCATCACCAGATAGCCGGTGATGTTGGTTTCGGCCTGATACTTCTTGATGTAGAAGCGGTCGGTTTTCGCGAACACCAGCCAGTCAATGTCCTTCGGGTCATCACCGTGTGCGTATCGGCGATGTTCGCTGAACTCCACGCTGAAGCCGTGGTAAGGGCTGGCGTGCAGGCCGCTCAAAAATCCTTCCACGATGAACCGGGCGCGCAGATCAAGCCGGGCCACCGTCTGAATGACGTCCGGCTTCAGGTATTGTTCTGCGGAGGGCATGGTGGATCAGGCTGATTTCTAGCAAGAGTCGTTGTTCGCTCCGCGAACTGAACGTCTTTTGCTGCTACGAGATTGGAATTGGCTTCAATTTTTAATATGCACTCGACTCAAAAACTACGAAGACGTTCAGTTCGCGGAGCGAACAACGACTATGCATACTTGGGTACGGGAGGTTCAGGAACTTCTTTAATCAAGCGACGGATAATGTCGTCGGTCGACAAGCCTTCGGCCTGAGCCTGAAAATTGGTCGAAATACGGTGTCGCAGCACGGGGATCGCCACCTTGCGAATGTCGTCCAGCGAAACACTCGGACGGCCATCCATGGCGGCCATGGCTCGGCCGCCGGTGATGAGAAACTGGCCGGCACGCGGACCAGCCCCCCAGTCGATCAGCTCACGGGCAAACTTCGGGGCGGAAACGTCCGCCGGCCGAGTGGCTCGCACCAGGCGGGCACAATAGGCGATGGTGTAGGGCGTGACTTCAATCTGACCGATCCCGGCCTGCACCTGCGTGATCCCACGTGCGGACAGCACTTTGCTGACTTCGGGTTTCTCGGAAGCGGTGGTGGAGGCGAGGATTCGCTCTTCCTCTTCGAACGTCGGATAGTCGACCTTGATGTTAAACATGAAGCGGTCGAGTTGGGCTTCGGGCAACGGGTAGGTGCCTTCCTGCTCGATCGGATTCTGTGTGGCAATCACGAAGAAGGGCTCGGCAATCGGATAGGTCTGCTGGCCGATGGTGACTTCGCGTTCCTGCATCGCCTGCAACAGTGCGGCTTGCGTCTTGGGCGGCGTCCGGTTGATTTCGTCCGCCAGCAAGATATTGGTGAAGACCGGCCCTTGGACGAAGCGGAATTCGCGACGTCCCGATTCGTTTTCGTCCAGGACGTTGGTCCCGGTGATGTCGGAGGGCATCAAGTCGGGGGTGAACTGAATGCGTTTGAATTGCACATCCAGAATCTTCGCCAGCGTGCTGACCAGCAATGTTTTCGCCAGCCCCGGAACACCTTCCAGCAGGCAATGCCCGCCGGTAAAGATGGCCGCCATGATCTGTTCGATGACGGCGTCCTGGCCAATCACCACCTTATGCAATTCCTCGGACATGAGGTCGCGGCGGCGTTTGAATTGCGTCAGGAAATTGTCGAAACTCGGTGGTTGTTCAGCGGCCAAGATATGCTCTGTTTTTTGTAGGATTCAAGGGGCTGTCACGGTTCTTCGCAGAGGCTGGAGACGTCATCTGAAACTGATGGCGTATTCCACCGCTCGCCGAGACCGACCGGCTGTTGCTCGATTTGTCATGATCACGACCGTGATTACAACAAGAGGCAAATTTCGACCACCGGCTCCTCAATTAACCGTCCCGCTGATTCTAGGGGTGCCGGGGCCGGCATTCAAGAAGGGGTGCCGTGAAGTCTCTCCTGAAATTGGGGCTCCAATTTGGAAGTTGCGTTGTTTTTTGCATGTGAACCGGGAGATAAGAAAGAGTTATCTCACGCAAAGGCGCGAAGGCGCCAAGAATTGAAGAACGTTTCATTTTGGGATAGTTGAGGTTTCACTTAACGCTTGCGTCTCCATCGACGAAGTCGATGGGTAGCCCAGATTCTCGAATCTGGGTGAGCGCAGCGAA
>JAZKFE010000290.1:0-29163 GCA_040386595.1 Planctomycetota bacterium
TGCAATAGCCGTTTGGAATTCGCATTGGATCGTGACGAACAATTCCGACCGGCTACTGCGATTGCGTTATGTTCGCGGAGCGAACAACGACTATGGCGCCTTACGGCTTTGGGACCCATTGCGGGACTCTACGCTCCAGGAATGCCTGTAGCCCTTCTCTGGCTTCTGGTTGCTTCCGAGCGGCGGCAGAGACTTCTGTTGCGGTGTTCCATTCGGACCGCAGGCGTTCGGCGGTGCCGCTGAGCAGTTGTTGCTTCGTCGCGCGGAGTGCTTCTGGTGCGCCGGTGAGAATCGACACGATTGTCGCTGGCAGGTCTCGGTCGATTGTGGCGCTGGTGGTTGTTTTGTGAATCAGGCCGAAGCGTCGGGCCTCGTCCAGAATGAGTGTCTGCCCCGACAGCAGCAGCCAGCTCGCCCTGCCCTGCCCGATCCGGAGTATCAGGAGCGGCAGGACCATGGCGGCGACGATGCCGCGCTTGGGTTCTGGTAGCGAGAAGCTCGCGGATTCTGTTGCCAGGACCATGTCGCAGGCGAGGACTAGCCCTGCCCCGCCGGCCAATGCTGGACCTTGCACTACACACAGGGTGGGGCAGGAGATGAACGTCAGAGTCTCGAGCACCTGGCGGTAGAGGTCGGCGTCGTGTTGCCAGATTTCGGCCGCATTTTCTAGTGCGGCCGTGTCCTGCATTTCTTGCAGATCCATTCCGGCGCAGAACACCGGGCCGTCGGCTTTTAATACGACGAGCCGGGTGGCTGCCGGTAAGTTGCGCAGCGTCTCGAGGAGCGTAGTGAGCATCGCCCGAGTCAGCGCATTGCGCTTATCGGGGCGATTCAAAGTGATGTGCACCACATCACCTTCCGGCACGACTTTCAGCTCGGTGTGCATGGTCGCTCTCTTGTCGCCCGACTCGTGGAGTCGGGGCTGTTGAAACGCGGGGCGCCCGACTCGAAGAGTCAGGCTACGGCTGCACTCGCTGCAGGGCCGCGTCGATTCGTTGCAAGGATTTTTCTCGGCCCAGTAAGACCAAGCATTCGTAAACGCCGGGGCCAACGGGGGTGCCGGTGGTGCTCAGGCGCAAGGCGTGGATCAAGTCCCCCAGCCCGACACCCTTCGCGGTCGTGAATGCTTGGAGTGCGCCTTCCAGGGATTCCAGTGTGAAGGGTTCGATCGTCGCCAGTTGCTGAGAAAACTCTCGCAGTAACGCGGGGACGCCTTCCTTACAGACTCGCTTCTGGAACATCTTCTCGTCAATCGGAAATTCATCGTGGAAGAAGTATTCCGTATCGATGATGTCCGAAAACAGCTTCAGGCGATCGCCGAAGGCCGTGATGACCTGGGCGATGAATTGCCGCGATTCCGGGGCGATGGGCTCGGTAACCAATTTCGCCGCGACCAAGTATGGAATGCAGCCGTCGATTTTTTGCTCGAGAGGCAGTTCCTTCATCCAGTGGCTTTGGAAGCTGAACAGCTTGTCGGGGTCAAATCCGGCGGGCGCTTTGACCACGCGTTCGAGTGTGAAGTTCTGCACCATTTCGGCCAGCGACATGATCTCGGTCTTCTCGTCGAGCGACCATCCCAGTCGGCCGAGGGCATTCAGCACGCCGGCCGGTAAGTAGCCGATCTTCTCGTAGTATTCGACGGTGACCGGGCTGCGTTCGGGGGTGGCTTCGAGTCCCAGTTTGGGGAACACACTATCGGCCCTTTCGAACAGCATTTTGAACTTGGGGTTCTTGCGATACTCGGCGAGTTTCCGCTTGGCGAGTTTTTCTTTGGAACCAGGGGCCGCCACATACGGCACGTGAGCGAAGATCGGCATGACATTGCCCAGGGCGCGGTGCAACATCACCTGGATCGGAGTGTTTGACAGGTGTTCTTCGGCGCGGATGACGTGCGTGATTTCCAGCTGTGCATCGTCGACCACGGTGGCGAAGTTGTAGAGCGGCCCGCCGTTGGCGCGGACGATGACCGGGTCGGGCAGTAGTGAAGTGTCCCATTCCACGTGGCCGCGGATCATGTCGTCGATGGCCAGTGTTTCACCGCGGGGGACCAGGAATCGCAAGACCCACGGCCGGCCTTCGGCCAAGTATTGGGCTCGCTGTTCGGCGGTCAGGTCGAGGGAGCGTCGGATATTGATGTAGGGGCGTTTGGCTTTGTCGGCTTCGGCACGGTCCGCGGCAATTTCTGCGGGTGTGGAGAAGTCGTGGTAGGCTTGGCCAGAAGCGATCAGCTTGTCGGCCGCCGCGGTGTAGAGGTTCCCGCGCTGTGACTGGTAGTACGGGCCGTAGTCGCCACCGACTTCGGGGCCCTCGTCCCAGTCGAGTCCCAGCCAGCGGAAGGCCTGCAGGATCGGGCCCAGGGCTTCGGACATGTTGCGGGCTTCATCGGTATCGTCAATTCGCAGGATGAATTTGCCGTCCATGTGGCGGGCAAATAGCCAGGCGAAGAAGGCGGTGCGCATGCCGCCGATATGCATGTAGCCGGTGGGACTGGGGGCGAATCGGGTGCGGACAGTCATGATGACGTTTCGATATTCGATGGAAGTGGCGTGATAACTTGCGGGGCCAAGACGGCGGATAATAGGCCCCGTTGTTCCGCGTGGTCAAGCGGCGTCTCAATTGTGAGCCGTCTTCCTTGCGAGATTCAAGCGAGAACTCGACACTGGGGAGACGATTGAGAAGATCAGGCGAGCCCGGTGGCGCTCAATTTGTAGGCGGAAATAGTGCTCGTGTTGTGTTGTAGCGAAGATTTCGGATTGCGTGCCACTGCTTTGCGATCGTACTCGGTCGTTAAGCAGTGCCCGGATGGCTTGGAATGCACTGCTTAACAACTGGGGACAGTTGCAAAGCAGTGGCACGACAGCGACTTAGGGAGTGTTTCCAAGTCAAAGTTGTGTCAGAGACATTGAAAAGCCGAAGGCTTAGGCCGTATGGCCTGCCTGGGTTGTTGTGGATAAATCAAAGCGAACTGCTCTGGAGTTACTGATATGGATCTTCTGTTGCCCTTAATCTTCCGTTGGATTCACATTGGTTCCGCGATCACGGTCGTCGGCGGATCAGTGTTCATGATTTTTGTGCTGCTGCCGGCAGCCAAAGAGATTGCTCATGACGAGCATCTCAAGTTGCGAGCGGCAGTGCTCAAGCGATGGAAGTGGATCGTGCACGGCGGCGTGGCGCTGTTCTTGATCAGCGGATTTTATAACTACATCGCGGTCATGGCTCCGCAGCATAAAGGGGATGGTCTCTATCACGCCCTGATGGGAGTGAAGATGCTGCTGGCGATGGGGGTGTTCGGGCTGGCGGAAGTTCTGGTGGGCCGGTCCAAGCTCGCCGAGAAGTTGCGACAGAACGGCTCGAAGTTCCTGCTGATCAACTTGGCCCTGGCGGTCGTGATCATCATGTTGTCGGGATTCCTGAAGTCCCGCGGCGTGCCGGTTAAGTCGGCTCCGGTTGAGGCAGCTGTTACTGCGGCCACGTCCGCTCGGGAATAAAGACGGCGAGGGCTAGTTTTGCGGAGGAGTCTTGAGAATAGATGGCTGGACTCGGAAAGTCGGTTGAGGTCGGGGCGTGCGGCGGGTATCTTGATTTGGATCGGAATACCTCCCGGCGCTTGGTCGATTGGCGATGGCCCGTTGCTCGATGGCGAGCCAGCTGTCCAGCAAGAGTCGCGAGTGGGTTATTTCGCGGATTTTCGAAAGTCGATTTTTCGAGATAAGTAGCCGCTGATCTGTTATGGCACACGGTGGCCATTAAGAAATAGTCGCAACCCGGTGCAATACAAACTGTTGCATCGGGTTGTAGCATTTTGATTCAGAATGTTGCAAACCACCCATCGACGCCATTGAGGATTCCATTTAGACTTCGCCGCCAAACTGACAGGATCCAGGTTGAGAACTGCCGATCTTTGCCCTCGGTGGCTAAGTTCCGGTCACCAACTGGGTCAGTTTTTGTCATCTCAACTCAAAAGGCCGCCGATCTGGCGTATGTTTTTGAGTGAACCGCTAGCGACTTCTTGACGTTCACATAATTTGTGAAACAAGAATGCGACCGCCTTCCTAATTCGTTCGGTTATCCGAACGGCATGCCGTAACCTGAAATATTGAAACACGTTAAGCAGAAACTCAGCGACGCAAAAGCGATCTCTGGCCGGCGTTAGTGTCGACTCAGAGGTGCGCTGCACCAGAAAGTCTCACGAAAAACCATTAGCCAGCGAACTTTCTGCTGGAGAGTCGCATCCAAGATTACGTATTTAGCATTTGAGGTTAGAAAATTAGAAAACAATCGGTTGCATTGGTGTTGAACGTCACTATTAGCCAGCGAACCATTTCAGGGTTCATGGCATCAAACTTGCGTCATAACAGCACCAGACCAGGCAAGCTCAATTTAAGCTCTATTGCGTGGTGTTGGTTGTTAGCAGGAGGTGCACCATGTCCAGATACAAGAACCCCGCCATCCGACAATTCATGGACCAACAGGTCCGTTTCGCCCCTCGAGATGTGCGCTTAGCGCAGATCGAACGTGCGGAATCGTTACTGCACGAGATTAAAGACACACGTGACTATCCTTATCAGGATATTTTTCGCCATATCACCAGTTATCGCCCGGAAATGTATCCGGACCTAATAGTCTCCGGTAAAGACGCGATCCACGATTTGCGGCTGCTGGTTGAAGATCTGTCTGACAGCGCGAATATCGACGCCGCCAGTTTTGGCGAAGATGTTCTCACGGTGGACCAAGTCAGTCAGCGATATAACGTCTCTACAAAGACAGTTGGCCGCTGGCGTGATCGAGGTCTGGTCAGTCGACGCTTCGTGTTTGGTAACCGCAAGCGAATTGGCTTCCTGAAATCTTCCATTGAGCACTTTGTGAAGGCTCACCCGGAAGATGTGCAGCGAGGCAGTGACTTCAGTCAGCTAACAGATGAAGAGAAGGAAATCCTGATCGGTCGGGCTCGGAAGCTCGCTCGGTTTGGTGGTTGCCTTTCGGAAATCTGCCGACGACTCGCCGAACGGACCGGGCGATCTCCAGAAACGATTCGCTACACCTTGAAGAACTACGACCAAGAACATCCCGAATCCGCCGTCTTCCCAAGCGCTTCGCAGCCGCTTACGGACGAGACACGGCTGCAGATCTTCCGCGATTTCCGGCGGGGAGAGTCCGTTGAACGGCTGTCCTCTCGGTATTGCCGGACTCGGACCAGCGTGTACCGCATTATTGCGGAAGTGCGGGCTCAGCGGTTGTTGGAGCAACCCATCGAGTTTATTTACCACGAGACGTTTGAAGCGGAAGATGCTGATCAAGTGATTCTGGCGGCGGCTCCTGTCGTTGAAAAACGCACGGGTCGGCTAAAGCCACCTCCGGGTTTGCCCCCGTACTTGGCCAGTCTCTATAGTGTGCCGTTGCTGACGAAGGACGAAGAGGCGTACTACTTCCGCAAGATGAATTATTTGCGGTTCTGTGCGGCTCAGTTGCGGGATCAGCTGGATGTGACGCGAGCTCGCTCGCGGGACATCGACACGATCGAGGCGTTGCTAGATCAGAGCAATGAAGTGAAGAATCTGCTGATTCGCAGTAATCTGCGGTTGGTGGTGTCGATTGCCAAGCGGCATATCAAGCCATCCAGCAACTTCTTCGAAATGGTCAGTGACGGGAATATGTCCCTGATTCGGGCCATTGAGAAGTTTGATTACAGCAAGGGCAATAAGTTCTCCACGTACGCCACCTGGGCGATCATGAAGAATTTCGCTCGCTCGATCCCGGCCGAGAACACCTGGCAAGAACGCTACCGTACTGGTAGTGATGAACTCTTCCAGGCCTCGCAGGAGAAGCGTGGTGATCAGTTTGCTGAAGAGTTGACGCACCAGCGTCAGCATCAGTTGATCATGGGGATTTTGGATCAGCTGGAAGAGCGTGAGCGGGAGATTATTCGGTACCGCTTCGGTTTGGATCAGGGGACTGAGCCTCAGACCCTGGAGCAGGTTGGTAGTCACTTTGGTGTGACGAAGGAGCGTATCCGGCAGTTAGAGACGCGGGCGTTGACCAAGCTGCGGAAGATTGCCGAAGAAGGCAAGCTGGATATTCCTGGTGTGTAATATCAGCTGGTGTCTGCTGCATGGCAGGCTGGTGGCTGGTTTGATCGATAAGCAGTTGGGAGGGTCAGGTTTCCTGGCCCTCCCTTCTTGTGTTTCCGGTTGTTGCTGCTTCTGATAGAGTATCGGCCGGTGGTGGCTTGTTGGGATTAATCCGGTTTGCGAACCGAAAATAGGCATTGGTTGTCTAACCGGATGCCGATATACGGGGAATTCCTTTTCCCATTAGTCTTATCTGTGGCTTGGATATCGTTTGTTAGCGGTATTTGGAGCAAATTGAGGGGAATATGGGCCTCAATACGGATAAAAAATTCAGCATGCGGCAGTTCGGCCACGGGAATCTGGCATTCACGCTTGCAACGTGTGAAGTCATTGCTATATTGGTCGATTCACTGCCGTGAATGCTGCCTTGGCTAGCGTAGCTCAATGGCAGAGTACCGGTTTTGTAAACCGGACGTTGTGGGTTCAACTCCCACCGCTAGCTCTTACCGCTTCTGCAGGCAATTGCAGTTGATTGCGGCAAAGAAGATTGGTAAAGCAGAAAAGGTGGTTCGCCACCGAGATTCGCCGGGAGCGTACCTAAGCGGCCAACGGGGCCAGACTGTAAATCTGGTGGCTATGCCTTCGTAGGTTCGAATCCTACCGCTCCCACTTCCTGGTAATGCAGTGTCGGTGTTTGCGTTTAGCTCGTGTGGCTGAATTCAGTGCCGATGAAAAAGTTGAAAAGATGCGGGCGTAGCTCAATGGTAGAGCTCCAGCCTTCCAAGCTGGTGGCGTGGGTTCGATTCCCATCGCCCGCTCTTGTTTGTCGGAAAAGTTGAGAAAAATGGCCTTGGGGGCCTTGCCGATACTGGTGCGCAGGCATCTGTCTGTGTATCCTGTGGGGCTTTCCCCGAGCCGTTGCAGGCTTGATTGGCTGCTGTAGCTCAGTTGGTAGAGTGCGTCCTTGGTAAGGACGAGGTCGTGGGTTCGAATCCCACTAGCAGCTCTTTGTCTGCGGAAGCAGTAAGTGGCCTTGTGCCGCTGGTAGAGCGAAAACGTCAGTTTGGTAACGCGTAGATTTAGTTTTCCGGCGTGTGCCGGGTGTGGACATCACGGATTTGTGCATGGCGGCGAATGCCGTCCGAAGTCTGAACCGCTGATTGAAAAAGGATAGGGAGAAGAGATGGCTAAGGACACGTTCGTCCGGACTAAGCCTCACGTGAACGTGGGAACCATTGGACACATCGACCACGGTAAGACCACGCTGACGGCTGCTATTGTTGCGACTCAGGCTGCCAAGGGTCTTGCGACGTTCAAGAACTATGCTGATATCGCCAAGGGCGGTACGGTTCGCGACGACACGAAGACGGTGACGATCGCCGTTTCGCACGTGGAGTACGAGTCGGTTAAGCGTCACTACGCTCACATCGACTGCCCAGGCCACGCCGACTATATCAAAAACATGATCACCGGTGCTGCTCAGATGGACGGCGCCATTCTAGTGGTGTCCGCTGCTGACGGCCCCATGCCCCAGACTCGTGAGCACATTCTGCTCGCTCGTCAGGTCGGTGTGCCCGCCCTCGTCGTCTTCCTGAATAAGGTTGACCTCGTTGATGACGAAGAATTGCTCGAACTCGTCGAGATGGAAATCCGCGAATTGCTGAGCAAGTACAACTTCCCCGGCGACACGATTCCGATCGTTCGCGGGCAAGCCAACATGGCTTACAGCAACCCCAGCGATCCCAAGTGGACCGCCTGTATTCAAAATCTGATGGACGCGCTCGACGTCGCTATTCCTGAGCCGACTCGTCAGACTGACAAGCCGTTCTTGATGGCTGTTGAAGACGTGTTCTCGATCAAGGGTCGTGGTACTGTTGCCACCGGCCGTATTGAATCGGGTATCGTCAAGGTTGGTGAAAAGGTTGAAATCATCGGCATTCGCCCGACGGTTGAAACGGTTTGCACCGGCGTTGAAATGTTCAAGAAGTTGCTCGACGAAGGTCAAGCTGGCGATAACGTCGGTATTCTCCTGCGTGGTGTTGAGCGTGACGGTATCGAGCGTGGTCAGGTTCTGGCCAAGCCCGGTTCGATCAAGCCGCATACGAAGTTCGAGTGCGAAGTGTACGTTCTGAGCAAGGACGAAGGCGGCCGTCACACGCCGTTCTTC
The DNA here is from genome assembly GCA_040386595.1 of Planctomycetota bacterium. Lineage (GTDB taxonomy): Bacteria > Planctomycetota > Planctomycetia > Planctomycetales > Planctomycetaceae > JAKFVC01. The sequence continues at coordinate 8,236 of JAZKFE010000290.1, forward strand.
AGCGGGTATCGTCCTCAGTTCTACTTCCGCACCACCGACGTGACCGGAACAGCGAAGCTGCTCGGTGGCGCCGAAATGTGTATGCCTGGCGATAACGTCCGGTTGGAAGTTGAATTGCACTGCCCGGTTGCTCTGGTTGAGCAAAGCCGCTTCGCGATCCGCGAAGGTGGTAAGACGGTCGGTTCAGGCGTTGTGTCGAAGATCCTCGCCTAGTTGATCGTGTTGTGGGTTTGAAACAAGGCTCGTGTCCCGTCTCGGCGACAAAGTCAGACGGGCCACGAGTTTTTATACTGGGTGCGAATCGTCTTCGGTGCGTTCGCTTAGCTCAATTACAAGCAGAAGGTGCGGAGTCGAGTTATGGCTCGGGAATACGTTTGGCTGGAATGCACTGAATCTGGCGTGCGAAATTATCGTGTCCAGAAAGAGACTCGCGGCACTGAGCGCTTGGAGTTGAAGAAGTACTGCCCCAAGTTGCGCCGTCATACGATTCACAAAGAATCCCGTAAGAAGTAGCTTTTGCTCGCGGCGCCGTGATGCTGTATGATTGGCATCACTTGCTGCCGGCGGGTAATTGCAACGGTTGCGGGTGTTGTGGGTAACGGAGGGGCGTAGCTTAATTGGCAGAGCACTGGATTCCAAATCCAGCGGTTGGGGGTTCGACTCCCTCCGCCCCTGCTTAGTTGAAGTTGTGTCGGTGTTGTTGAGGGTTCGCGAAAGGCTCGGCGAATCTTAATTGGTCTTGTTGAGTGGCTAGCGACGGGTGATTGTTGTCGGTCGCTTGCCACACAACAGGACGGTTTGGGTTTCAGGGATTGAAAACATGTCGGCCGCACTTGGGCTGATCGGTGAAAGAGTCGCTGCGGATTATGGCGAACGTTAATCAAAGTCCAAAATTTGTAACCGAGCTCAGCTCGCTAAGTCTCTATAAGAAGACTCAGGGCCGGTTGACTCGCCAGTTAACGTTTCTTGCTGTCGTGGTGGGGACCGTCTGTGCGTGTTACCAGCTTTCGGCAACTTGGTTGGATTTAGAGTCGCCAGCAATTCGTACCGGTTTGCCGATTCTTCTAGGCGTTGTGATGACGTGGTTGGCGTTTCGGGCAGTGAACTATCCTCCGTTCGCGGAGTTTTTGATTTCGGTGCAAGCGGAAGTTGCTAAGGTCAATTGGCCGAGTTGGGGTGAATTGAAGCGAGCGACCATTGTGGTCATCTTCGCGATGTTCTTCCTCGGGGCTATTTTGTTCGCTTACGATTTCTTGTGGTATAAGGTTCTGTCGTTGGTTGGGGTATTGCAGGTATAACGCGAGTGTTTGACTCGTGTGATGAAGTGACTCGATCTGAAGACTACGGAACTGGGATTGCCTGCAGATGGCGGATGAACCGACTACAAACGAGACTCAAGAGCCTGATGAATTGCCGTCGCAGCCTGCGGCGCCGATGCTGTGGTATGTCTTGAAGGTTCAGAGCAATCGCGAGAAGACAATCCGCGACAACCTGCTCCGCAGGATGAAGCGCGAAGGGCTCGAAGAGTTCTTCGGTGATATTAAGATCCCGACTGAGAAGGTCGTTGAGACAAAAGGCGGTAAGAAGAAGGTTACCGAGCGTAAGTTGTATCCCGGCTATTTGATGATCAATATGGTCCTCAATGATGAGACGTGGTACTTGGTTCGGGAAACCGGCGGTGTCGGTGACTTTACCGGAGCTGCTCGTAAACCAATGCCCATGCAAGAGCACGAAATTGCTCGGATGTTGGGTGCCGGTGTTGAAACGCAAGTTGAGCCGACGAAGGTCAAGATTGACTTCGCTCGTGGTGATAAAGTTAAGATTCTGGAGGGCGGCTTCGAGGGTTTCGAAGGAGCTGTCGACGCAATCGACGACGCCAATGGGCGCGTTAGCGTGCTGGTGGAAATCTTCGGACGGTCCACTCCAGTTGAATTAGGATATTGGCAGGTTGAAACGGTCTAGTTCGCAAGAACTGAGTGTTTCAGTTGCCCCGGCCCGTGTGCCGCCAGAAACAATAAATATCCGTTAAGGTAATCTACTTAGTTGGTTGAGAGACGATGGCCAAAGAAGTCAAAGCCCAGGTGAAGATCCAAGTGACCGGCGGTCAGGCGACCCCGGCACCCCCAGTCGGTACCGCGCTCGGGCCGCACGGTGTCAACATCGGGCAGTTCGTGATGCAGTTCAACGAGAAGACTCGTGACATGATGGGGGTCACCATTCCGGTGATCATCACTGTGTACAACGATCGCTCGTTCGAGTTCATTATGAAGAGCCCGCCGGCTGCTGTCTTGTTGAAGACGGCCGCAAAGGTGGCGAAGGGCTCGGCGAACGCCAAGGCCAGTAAAGTTGGTCGGGTGACTCAAGAGCAGGTTCGCGAAATCGCTCAAAAGAAGTTTGCCGACTTGAACGCTCCGAATCTCGATCATGCTTCCCGCATCATTGCTGGTACGGCTCGGAGCATGGGTATCGAAGTAATCGACTAGTGTTCGACTGGCAACAGTTGATAGGTCACTCCAGATAATAAGTTTTCGCCGGCTCGATTGAGGGCTCGCGAGTTGACACAAGTGAGCAGTGTTCGATGGCCAAGCTTTCCAAGCGAATGACACACCTGAATAAGCAGGTTGAGACTCTCGGTTCGTTGCCTGTCGTGGAAGCGGTCTCCAAGCTCAAGGGCCTGGAAGAGACCCTGCCCCCGAAGATCAAGCGAACGAAGTTCGATCAGACCGTGGAGATCGCAGTGCGTTTGGGTGTTGATCCCAAGCAAGCTGATCAGATCGTTCGTGGTTCGATCGTGTTGCCGAACGGTATCGGTAAGTCGAAGACGGTTTTGGTGTTCGCTCAAGGTGCGAACGCTGATGCTGCCAAGGCTGCTGGTGCTGATTACGTTGGCGGTAAAGAGCTCGCCGACAAGATCAAGGCCGGCTGGGTTGACTTCGATGCCGCGATCGCGACACCCGACATGATGGGTGTTGTTGGTCCGCTCGGTAAGGTGCTCGGCCCGCGTGGTTTGATGCCTTCGCCCCGTGCTGGTACTGTGACCCAGGACGTGACGAACACTGTTCGTGAATATAAGGCTGGTAAGGTTGAGTTCCGCGTTGACGCTGGTGGTAACGTCCACTGTGTCGTCGGCAAGTTGAGCTTCACTCCCGAGCAGCTGAGTGAGAATATTGAAGCCCTGTTGAAGTACCTGCGGTCGTTGAAGCCCGCTTCTTCCAAGGGTGTTTACATTCGCAATGTGACTGTGTCCGCGACGTTCAGCCCCGGCATCAATATCGCTGCCTAGTTGACGGTGGGTCAGTTTGTGTTGGATCGTGACGGACCGGTTCAGTGGGTTATCGGCGTTGCGAAATAGGCAACGTCCATCTCGTGTCGCGTGCGGCTTATTATTAGCTGCCGGACCGATTGAGAGCGAACAATGAGCAAGCGAGTTAAGACGTTGGTGATGTCAGAAATCACCAAGCGATTCGGCGATACAAAAGACTTTCTGGTGCTAGACGCCTCGAAGGTCACTGCAGTCAAGGTCAACAAGCTGCGGTTGCGGGCTGAAAAGCTCGGGATCAAGATGTTGGCTGTTAAGAACACCTTGGCGTTGAAGGCTCTGACGGAAGTCGGCGTCACAACGTTGAAGCCGGTGATGAATGGGCCCAGCGCATTGGTTTGGGGTGGGGCCGATATGGTCGCCCTGGCCAAGGAAATTGCGAAGTGGGCGAAAGAAAAAGATCTGAAAGATCTGAAGATCAAGGGTGGCACGATCGACGGCACCGCTCTTGATGAGAAGGGTGTTGATCTGCTGAGCAAGAGTGCCGGTAAGCCGGAATTGCTCGGTCAAATTCTCAGCCTGATCAAGTCGCCTGGTGGTCAGTTGGCGGCAGCGTTGATCGGTCCCGGCGGTTACATCAGCGGTCAGGTTAAGGCCCTCGCTGAGAAGACCGAAGAGGCAGCTGAAGAAGGTTCGGAGACTCCCGTGGATGCCCCAGCGGCATCGTAACGGCTCGAAATATCGTATGCGGTCTGATCGAACTGGGCAGTGTTGCTTCGGGTTTGGGTTGGATCACAATCAGAGCATTCCTGTTGGATGCGATGGCTGGCGGTGCAGTGAGGACCGAGCTTTCGCGGTTACAGCCTCACTGGTTTCATTCAACTGGTACGTTCGGGGGAGTTCCTCGGGCGACGTGGCGAGAAAGAGAGACGTAGAGAATGTCAGACACAGCAACTGTTGACCCGGCGATCAGTGCGTTGGGAGATCAAATCGTTGGCTTGACCCTTCTGCAAGCGAAGGCGCTGGCTGATTACCTCGAAAACACCCACGGCATTAAGCCGGCTGGCGGTGGTGTCGTAATGGCTGCGGCTGGTCCCGCTGCCGCTGCGGCTCCGGTTGAAGCCAAGACCGAATTTGACGTCATTCTGACCGGGTTTACCGACACCGCGAAGATCGCCGTCATCAAGGTTGTCCGGGCTGCAACTGGCTTGGGCTTGAAGGAAGCTAAGGACTTGGTTGAAGGCGCTCCGAAGACCGTCAAGACCGGGATTCCTGAAGCTGACGCCAAGAAGCTCAAGACTGAAATCGAAGCAGCCGGTGGTAAGGCTGACGTCAAGTAGTTCCACTCGTTTCAGGGTCGGTACGACCAGTATGCATTCCGCTTCTCGCGGGTGTTGTGTCGGGCTGCTCTGGAGTCGGTGAAGACTTGATGGTGTGAGTGACTCGCCAGTCGCTAGAACCAAACAGTAATGCCTGCACCTCGTGTTTCGGGGTGCAGGCTTCTGTCTCTTCGACGCCGTACACTTGCAATTCAGAACTGTCAGCGTTAGTTTAGGTTGCGCGGATTATACTGTTCCGGCGAAACGTACGTTGTCGGCAGTCGTCAGGAAGATTCGGAGTCTGCGAGAGGCCTCATCGCAGGTTCTCATTGATCCGCGTTACTTTTGAGGGACGGCACACCTGCGGTTGTGCTCGAGTTGGGTGGCTTTGGCGCCGTTACGGAATAATCGCCGCGCTCAACATTTGGGTCATTTGGATCCAGCCGCTAGTAATCCGCACAAGAGGCGACAGTTGCCACAATTTAGTGTGCCAGTAATGAGTTGGGCATTCGCAGGGCGTCAGCCCGGGCGTTGCTTAACGCGTCTTTCGTCCCGCCGCCAACGGTCGAGTGCCCCTCCTCGAATTCGTTGTTGAGGCGTCCGCGAGCCGGTGCGCGGGGTTCATCGGCGATTTGCGGATTTTCTACCAACTGGTCTCAGTTGGCTTTTCATGTGTACTAGGAAACAGAGAGCGCTGTATGCCGACGCCAGCCGTACGCAAGCTGTCTCCCAAAAAAGTTCGTAATTTCGGTCAGATCTCCGCAGAGTTTGCACTCTCGGATTTGACCCAAATTCAGACGGCCTCGTATGCCCGATTTCTGCAGTATGACACGCCGCCGCGGGAACGCGTTGGTCAGGGTCTCGAAGAAATTCTACGAGAGATTTTCCCAATTGAGAGCTACGACAAGCAATATAAGCTTGAGTTCCTCAAGTACGAACTGGGGAAGCCCCGCTACACTCCGTTGGAGTGCCGGCAGCTACGTCTGACCTATGGTCGTCCTTTCCGGGTCTGGTTGCGTCTGAATAAAGAGCAGCCGGTTGAGGAAGAGGTATACCTGGGCGACATTCCGATCATGCTCGGCGGTGGTGAATTCATCATCAACGGTGCCGAGCGCGTGGTCGTGAGCCAGTTGCATCGTTCTCCCGGTGTCGACTTCGTGTCGACCGAAGATCCCGGTGAGAAACGCAACTTCTCGTGCCGCGTGATTCCGGAACGTGGTAGCTGGATTGAGCTGAACATTTCCAAGCGTGAAAGCTTGGGTGTGCGGATCGATCAGAGCGGTAAGTTCTCCGCCATGACTCTGCTCCGTGCCATGAGCACTGAGTACTCGTCGGATGCGGCCCTGCTCCGTTTGTTCCACCCGGCCAAGATCGTCAAGATTGGCGCCAACTCCGCTCCCGACCTGGTCGGCCGCGTGTCAGTGGAAGACGTTGTCTACGGCGTGCACCACGACAAGGTCGGCGAGATCATCTGTGAGCCTGGTCAGGTCATCACCCAGAATCTGGCTGAAGAACTGGTCAGCTCGGGGATTCCGCAGATTGAGATCATTGAGAAGCTGGACGATCAGTTGATCATCAACAGCTTGGGCGATGATGGCACGACTTGTCATCAAGATGCCTTGCTCAAGATCTACCAACGTTTGCGTCCGGGTAATCCGCCGCAGTTGGAGAAGGCCACCGATCTGTTCCACGAGAAGTTCTTCGACGTCAACCGTTATCGGTTAGGCCGCGTCGGTCGCTTCCGTATCAATCGGAAGTTCCATCAGGACGTGCCTGATGACGAGATGACGTTGAAGCCAATCGACTTCGTCAACGCCATTCGTTATCTGATGAAGCTGCGTGCGAATGATGGTTCCGCTCAGGTTGACGATATCGATAACCTCGGTAATCGTCGTCTGCGAACGATCGACGAATTGGCGACCGATGAAATCCGTAAGGGTTTCCTGAAGCTGCGTCGTACGGTTCAAGAACGTATGAGCCTGAAGGACGTTCAGGAAATGTCCCCCCGTTCGCTCATCAATCCGAAGAGCGTCTCGGCGGCCATTGAGTACTTCTTCGGTCGTGGTGAATTGTCACAGGTCGTCGATCAGACGAACCCGCTGGCAATGTTGACCCACGAACGTCGTTTGAGTGCCCTGGGGCCTGGCGGTTTGAATCGTAAACGTGCTGGCTTCGAAGTGCGTGACGTTCATATTTCGCACTATGGTCGTATTTGCCCGATTGAAACGCCTGAAGGTACGAACATCGGTCTGATTTCGAGCTTGAGTATCTATGCTCGTGTCGACCAGTTCGGCTTCCTGATCTCGCCGTACCGCAAGTGTGGTGATGGCCGGGTGCTGGATGAAGTTCAATGGCTGCGGGCTGACGAAGAATCCGACGTGTACGTGGCTCCTGCCGATACGCCGATCGAAGCGGGTAAATTCCGCGACGAACGCGTGCTGGCTCGGTTCCAGGCCGACTTCACGTTGATTCCGTCGAAGCAAGTGCAGTACATCGACATCGCCACCTGTCAGATGGTGGGTGTGTCGGCCGGTTTGATTCCGTTCCTCGAACATGACGACGCCAACCGCGCACTCATGGGTTCGAATATGCAACGCCAGGCTGTGCCGTTGCTGGTGACGGAAGCACCGCTGGTCGGTACCGGGTTGGAGCGGGCTGTCGCTGAAAACTCGGGCATGTTGCTCCGGGCTGATCGCGACGCGACCGTCACCTACGTCGATGCCAACTGGATTGAATTGGATGGCCATCGCATTCAGCTCCGTAAGTACACGGGCTTGAATGAACGTACCTGCTTGAATCAGAAGCCTCTGGTTCATGTCGGTCAGAAGGTAAAAAAGGGCGAGGTCCTGTGTGACTCGGCTGCGACTCATGACGGTGAACTGGCTCTGGGACGTAACGTTCTGGTCGCGTTCATGTCGTGGGAAGGTTTCAACTTCGAAGATGCGATCATCCTGTCCGAGCGATTGGTTCAGGAAGACGTCTATACCTCGATTCACATCGATGAGTTCGACGTCGAAATCCGCGAGACCAAGCTGGGACGCGAAGAATTTACACGGGACATTCCGAACGTCAGCGAGAAGGCTTTGCGGCATCTCGGTGAGGACGGTGTGGTCCAGATCGGTACGCGAGTTGAGCCTGGCGACATTCTGGTCGGCAAGGTTTCTCCCAAGGCCAAGTCAGAATTGACCCCTGAAGAGAAGCTGCTACATGCCATCTTCGGTCGGGCTGGCGAAGACGTGAAGAACGAATCGTTGGAAGTTCCCAGCGGTATCGAAGGTATCGTTATCGATACCCAGAAGTTCTCACGCCGCATGAGCCTCTCGGAAGCCGATCGCAAGAAGTTTGAAGGCGAGCTGAAGACCGCTGAGGACGAGGGCAACACGAAGGTGGCTGCTGCGTTCCGCGAGTTCCTGAAGGAATTCGAAAAGGCACTCGGCGAACCGGTGAAGGACGACGAAGGGCGTGAGCTGAGGAACTTGAAGGAAGACCACCCGGTCGCCATGTACGCCCAAGAGTTCATGCACCGTTACGAGAAGTTCGACATTCGCAGCCCGCAGAAGAAGTCGGCCTGTGCTCAAGCGATTAAAGAACGCTGGGGCCAAGTCGAAAATGCTTTGGATGCTCGGGACCATATCCTCAACACGATGAAGCGCGGCGATGAGCTGCCCAGCGGCGTGTTGCAAATGGTGAAGGTCTACGTGGCTTCGAAGCGTCAGATTTCTGTCGGCGATAAGATGGCCGGTCGCCACGGTAACAAGGGTGTTATTTCTAAGGTTCTGCCGGTTGAGGATATGCCTTACCTGGCTGATGGAACTTCGGTTGACATCATCCTGAATCCGCTGGGTGTGCCTTCGCGTATGAACGTGGGACAGATCCTCGAGACTCACCTGGGGTGGGCTGCGAAGGCTTTGGGCTTCCAATGCAAGTGCCCGGTGTTCGATGGTGCTTCGGCCGAAGAAATTCGGGCGACGCTCGCCGAAGCGGGGCTGCCGGAAGACGGTAAGATCAATCTGTTTGACGGCCGTACGGGTGAATCGTTCGAGCAGAAGTCGACTGTCGGCATCATCTACATGTTGAAGCTGCACCACTTGGTCGACGACAAGGTTCACGCTCGTGCGACAGGTCCCTACTCTCTTATCACACAGCAACCGCTGGGTGGTAAGGCTCGGTTCGGTGGTCAGCGGTTCGGTGAAATGGAAGTGTGGGCACTGGAAGCTTATGGTGCCGCTTACATTCTCCAAGAGCTGTTGACCGTCAAGAGCGACGACGTCGAAGGCCGTACCAAGATTTACGAATCGATGGTCAAGGGCGAGAACTCGTTGGAAGCCGGCACCCCTGCCAGCTTCGACGTGTTGAACAATGAGATCCGTGGGTTGGCTTTGAATCTGCAATTGGAAAAGGCCGGGGCTCCCTCCCTGTCCGTAGCTGCTGCCGCTGCGAACTAGTTCGTAGTGACGGTGCTTCCAATCGCAGGTGCTCAGTTCATCTGCAGACCATCGCAATAAGAATTTCGGAAACTGCGGGACGGACATTCGAGTCCGTCGCCAAGGGGTTGGCAATCTGTGTCAGCTCCGGTTGTGGCGGGCCAGATTGTCTGTCCCGCAGTCCCGAAATATTGAATACATAAAAAGAGAAGACAATCGGAAGTTTCTTCCGCACAGAAATTTCCTCCATCCCGCATCGGAAGGAGCGTGTGACGTGAGTGTTGCCGAAACCACTTATGATCGGGTAAACGATTACGGCGCGATCAAGATCGGGCTCGCGAGCCCGCACGATATTCGCAGCTGGTCGTTCGGTGAAGTGAAGAAGCCCGAGACGATTAATTACCGAACCTACCGTCCTGAACGTGACGGTCTGTTCTGTGAACGTATCTTTGGGCCGGAAAAAGACTGGGAATGTGCTTGCGGTAAGTATCGCGGCATGAAGTACAAGGGAATGATTTGCGACCGCTGCGGCGTGAAGGTCACGCATAGCCGTGTCCGTCGTAAACGCATGGGCCACATCGAGCTGGCTGCTCCCGTGGTGCATATTTGGTTCTTCAAGTCGATGCCCAGCCGCCTCGGTGCGCTGCTCAACATGAAGACCACGAGCCTGGAAAAGGTGATTTACTTCCAGGACTATGTCGTCGTCGACCCCGGCGATACGCCGCTGCGTGAAAACCAGCTGCTGACCGAAGAAGAAGCTCGTCAAGCCCGTCAGAAGTACGGTGAGACCAGCTTCGAAATCGACATGGGCGCTGAAGCTGTCAAGAAGCTGTTGATGAAGCTCAATCTGGTTGAGTTGTCGGTCAAGCTCCGCGAAGAGCTGAAGACGACCGCCAGCCAGCAGAAGCTGAAAGAGCTCATCAAGCGGTTGAAGATTACCGAAGCGTTACGCGACAGCGACAACAAGTGCGAGTGGATGGTTCTGGACGTGATTCCAGTCATTCCCCCGGACCTACGTCCGCTGGTGTTGCTCGATTCGGGCAACTTCGCGACGAGCGATCTGAACGATCTGTATCGCCGTATCATCAACCGGAACAACCGCCTCAAGAAGCTGGTTGATCTGAACGCTCCTGAAGTCATCGTGCGTAACGAAAAGCGCATGTTGCAGCAGTCTGTCGACGCCCTGTTCGACAACAACCGCTGCAAGCGACCGGTGCTCGGTTCATCGAATCGTCCGTTGAAATCCTTGACCGACATGATCAAGGGTAAGCAAGGTCGTTTCCGTGAAAACTTGCTCGGTAAACGCGTTGACTACTCGGCTCGTTCGGTCATCGTTGTCGGTCCCGAGCTGAAGCTGCACCAATGCGGTCTGCCCAAGAAGATCGCCCTGGAGTTGTTCCAGCCGTTCGTGATTCGCCGGCTGAAAGAACTCGGCCATGCGGATACGATCAAGAGCGCGAAGCGGATGCTGGAGCGCAAAGACGAAGAGGTGTGGGATATCCTCGACGAAGTGATCAAGAATCACCCGGTGTTGCTGAATCGTGCTCCGACTCTGCACCGTATGGGTATTCAGGCTTTCGAGCCGTCACTGATCGAAGGTAACGCCATCCGGATTCACCCGCTGGTGTGCAAGGGCTTTAATGCTGACTTCGACGGCGACCAGATGGCCGTCCACTTGCCGCTGTCGATCGAAGCCCAGGTTGAAGCCACGACATTGATGATGTCGACGAACAACATCTTCAGTCCGGCGAACGGTGCTCCGATCATCAGTCCGTCGCAAGACATCGTGATGGGTTGCTACTACGTCACTCTGTCCAAAGAAGGACGGAAGGGCGAAGGGATGATCTTCTCGAATACGCACGAATTGATGATGTGCTATGCCGCGAAGAAGGTCGACACGCACGCTAAGGTTAAAGTGCGTTTGCCCAAGGATAAGACGGTCAAGGGTGAAGGTGCCGACACCTACAAACAAGGTGGCCTGATCCTGACGACTGTTGGTCGTGTGTTGTTCAATGACATCGTGAATTCCTCGATGTCCTACTACAACATGACCATGAAGAGTAAGGATCTCGCCGGCGTGATTTCTGACTGCTACTTGCAGTTGGGCCGTCGCGAAACGATTGCGTTGCTGGACCGCATGAAGGAACTCGGATTCCGCGAATCAACCCGCAGCGGGTTGTCGTTCGGTTCGAGCGATCTCATCACTCCGCAGCACAAGACCAAGATCATCAATGATGCCGAGAAGGAAGTTCTGCAACTGCAGAAGCTGTTCGAGAAGGGCATCATCACTGATAAAGAACGCTACAACAAGGTGCTCGATAAATGGACTCACGTCCGTAAAGAGATCACCGAGGCTATGATGGTGATGCTCGAGAATGACGTCCGCGATGGCGGGGCTTACGTCAATCCGATCTTCCTCATGGCGCACTCCGGTGCTCGTGGTGGTCAGGAACAAATTCGTCAGTTGGCCGGTATGCGTGGTTTGATGGCGAAGCCGAGTGGCGAAATCATCGAAACGCCCATTAAGGCGAACTTCCGCGAAGGTTTGTCAGTTCTTGAGTACTTCAGTTCGACGCACGGTGCCCGTAAGGGTCTGGCCGATACGGCGTTGAAGACGGCTGACTCAGGTTACCTGACTCGTAAGCTGGCTGACATCTGTCAGAACATGGTCATCACGACTCATGACTGCAGCACGACCCAGGGTATTACCCGCGGTGTTGTGTACCGTGGTGAAAAGGTCGAAGTGAGCTTGCTGGACGCTATTCGTGGTCGCGTCAGCCGTACGAACATCGTTAACCCGATCACTGATGAAGTCATCGTGCGGGAAGGCGAATTGATTACGGTTGATATCGCTCGCAAGATCCAAACGCTCGGTCTGGAAAAGATCCAGGTCCGCAGCCCAATGACTTGCGAAGCGACACTCGGTCTGTGCCGGCTGTGTTACGGTATGGATCTCTCCACTGGTTCGCTGGTGGAAGAGGGTATGGCGGTCGGTATCATCGCTGCTCAAAGTATCGGTGAACCCGGTACGCAGTTGACGATGCGTACGTTCCATATCGGTGGTGCGGCTCAGCACGAAATGGAAGAAAGCGATTACAAGGCCAAGCGAGCCGGTAAGATTCGTTTTGCCCGTATTCGCTCGGTTGTTAACGCTGACGGTAAGAACGTCGTGCTCGCCCGAAACGGTGAAATCACGTTGGTTGACGGTAAGGATCGTGAAATTGAAAAGTTCACGATTCCGAACGGTGCCAGCTTGATGGTGGCCGAGAACGAAACGGTTGTCCCGGGCAAGGTCTTGTGTACCTGGGATCCTCACTCTGTGCCGATTCTGGCCGAAGTGGGCGGTCGGGTGCGGTTGGAAGAATGCGTCGAAGGCGACTCGATTCGCTCCGAGACGGATGCCAGCGGTTACACCCGTCGTACGGTTGTCGAAAGCAAGGGCGATCTGCATCCGCAGATTATCCTCGAAGACGCAACTGGTAAGATTCTGGACTTCTACTATCTGCCCGAACGTGCGAACATTGAAGTCGATCGCGGTATGCAGGTGACTGCAGGTACCGTGTTGGCCAAGACGCCGCGTGAGAGTGGCGGTACTCAGGACATCACCGGTGGTCTCCCCCGTGTTACGGAGCTGTTCGAAGCCCGTAAGCCGAAAGAGCCCGCCATCATCTCGGAAATCGACGGTGAAATTGAAATCGTCGCCGAGAAGAAGCGTGGTAAGCGAGTGATCAATGTGAAGGGTATCGGCGTCGAGAAAGAGCACGTTATCCCTCACGGCAAGCACTTGCGAGTGCATGCTCGTGACATCGTCAAGGCGGGTGATCCGCTGGTCGATGGTCCGTTGGTGCCGCACGATATTCTGCGAGTCAGCGGCGAAGAAGCCGTGCAGCAATACCTGCTGCGTGAAGTGCAGAACGTCTACCGTGCTCAACGCGTGGAAATCGACGATAAGCACATCGAAATCGTCATCTCCCAGATGCTGCGTAAGGTGCGCGTCGACAAGGTCGGCGACACCACGATGCTGCCGGGAATTATCATCGACAAGTTCGAGTTCCGCCGGATCAATCAGGCGTTGCTGGAGTGTTCGAAGATTGTGGATCCGGGCGATACCGAGTTCACCGAGAACGACATCGTTCCGAAGGCAACTTTGGAAGAAGTAAACGGCCAGGTACAGGCCATGGGCGGTCGGTTGGCGACGTATACACGTCCGCGAACAGCCCAGGCCAGTACGCAGCTGTTGGGAATCACCAAGGCCGCGGTGCAGAGCGAAAGCTTCATCTCGGCGGCGAGCTTCCAGGAGACGACCAAGGTGTTGACCGAGGCGGCTTTGGCCGGCAAGATCGACAACCTGGTGGGACTCAAGGAGAACGTCATCCTGGGGCACTTGATCCCGGCTGGTACGGGCTTCAAGATTCACCAGGAAGCCGAAGTCCGCATTCGACCGGAAGCTCTGGTCGAACTGCAGGCAGAGAAGGAACGCATGCTGGCGGCTCGTTCGGTATTGCTGAACGAAAGCCGTGGAGCCGCTGCCGCTCGTGCGGCTCAGGATTCTCAGTAATTATTAAAAAAATCTGTCGGCCGACGACAGACAGCTCCGCGATGTGGCTCATTCAAAATGCCGAATGAGCAGTCGTGGCGGTGAAATTTCAGGAGGGTTGGTTCGCAGCGAACCGACCCTCCTGTCAGTAGTTAGGACGACCAAGCGTCATTCTGAGAGTACCATGGAGAGCATCCCTGGAATAGCTGAAGAATGATGGCGAAAAGGTCGAATCAGCGAGTGATTCCTGTTGAGTCACCAGCTTGACTTCGCACTCAGTCATCGTTAGAGTGCCTGATTCCTTCGCGGGCGGCATTGGCTGGCGCGAAATGCACACGAACATTCAAAAGTGCCTGGGGGGCATTCCCCGGTCACCATCCGTAGGTTGAAACAATGCCCACTATCAATCAATTGGTGCGCAAGCCGCGCGAGAAGCAGCCGAGTCGTTCCAAGAGTCCAGTGCTGGAATCTTGCCCGTTCAAACGGGGTGTTTGCTTGCAGGTTAAGACGATCACCCCCAAGAAGCCGAACTCGGCTTTGCGTAAGGTGGCTCGTGTTCGCTTGTCGAACAAGAAGGAAATCACGGCTTATATCCCCGGCGAAGGCCACAACCTGCAGGAGCACTCGATTGTGCTCGTGCGTGGTGGTCGCGTCCGTGACTTGCCCGGTGTTCGCTATCACATCATTCGTGGTGTGCTCGATACATTGGGCGTCAATACTCGTAAACAAGCTCGTAGCCGTTACGGTACCAAAAAGGGTAAGAAGTAGTCGTGAAGGTCGTCGTTTGACGATCTCGATTGCTGCGTAACAATTACGGCGTTGGCAATATTCAGACGGTTTGAAATTTTGAATCGATAGGGTGTAGCGAGAGATGGCCACGAAGTTTACCGCCAGCAGCACGCAACTCAGGCCGGATCCTCGGTATGGATCACGGCTGGTGTCTAAGTTCGTCAATTGCTTGATGCACGATGGTAAGAAGAGCATCGCAATGACGGTCTTCTACGACGCCATGGATCTCGTGAAGAAGCGTTTGCCGGATCAGGATCCGTCAGAAGTCTTCCACACGGCGATTGAAAACGTCAAGCCGTCGATCGAAGTCCGCTCACGTCGTGTTGGTGGTGCAAACTATCAAGTTCCGACGCCGGTCGATTCGAAGCGTCAGCAGACGTTGGCGATTCGCTGGATCTTGGCGGCTTGCCGTGGTAAGAAGGGTCGCCCGATGCACCAGCGTTTGGCCGACGAGCTGGTTGGTGCGTTCAAGCGTGAAGGCGCTGCGATGACCACGCGGGATCAAGTTCACCGCATGGCCGACGCGAACCGCGCTTTCTCGCACTTCGCGTTCTAATTTGCTCACTGTCGAGAGAATTCATGACCAACCGCGAGCGGTTTCCCGCTCGCGGTTGGTTTTTGATGAGTCGCTCGCCCTGCTCTGTTGATGTCCGGTATTCGGATGTGGCGGGTTCGTTGTCGGTTGTTGTGGTTTACGATCCGTGTGGCGGAGAAGATTGCCCGATTCAGGGAATCGGGCTACGGGTGGGCGAGCGGCGCAGGGTTGTTGACTATGTCTTCCGACATTCAAAAGATTCGAAATATCGGCATTATTGCCCATATTGATGCCGGAAAGACGACGACCACCGAACGTGTCCTGTTCTATACAGGGGCGATACATTCGGGGGGCGGTAATGTTGATAACGGAACGACGGAGACAGACTTCGATCCCGAAGAGCAAGAACGCGGGATTACGATTTACTCCGCCGCTGTGAGCTGCCAGTGGCAAGATGTCACGATCAACTTGATCGATACGCCAGGGCACGTGGATTTCACTGCTGAGGTCGAGCGAAGCCTGCGGGTTCTCGACGGTAGCGTGGTGATTTTTAGTGCCCGTGAAGGGGTGGAAGCCCAAAGCGAGACTGTGTGGCGGCAGTCCAATAAATACAACGTGCCTCGAGTGTGTTTCATCAACAAGATGGATCGGCTGGGGGCGGACTTTGAACGAGTTTTCGGGCAGATTAAGAGTCGCCTGTCGTCGAATCCGTTGGCAATTCAGATCCCTATTGGGGCTGGTTCGCCACCGAGTTCCGATTCGTTCGAAGGGGTCATCGATTTAATTACTCAGAAGGCGCTGTATTTCGATGCGGCGAGTCTGGGGAAGCTGATTGACGTTCGCGAGATTCCTGAGGCTTATCAGGAGCGGGCGAATGCGGCGCGGCGAGAGATTCTCGACTTCGTGGGTATGCAGGATGAAGAAGCCCTGACGACCTACATGGAGACGGATGATCTTCCGGAAGAGACAATTTACGCGTTGCTGAGAAAAGCAACGGTGGCGGGGCAAGTGCAGCCTGTGCTGTGCGGCGCTTCGTTGAATTACATTGGTGTTCAGCCTTTGCTGGACGCTGTGGTGCGATACTTGCCGAGTCCGCTTGACCGACCTCCGGTCAGCGGCGTGAATCCGAATCCGAAGAAGACCGAGCCAGAGGTGCGTGGTACGTCTGAAAAGGAGCCTTTTTGTGGGCTCGTTTTTAAGATTGTGGCCGATGCCCATGGTGAGTTATGCTTCGTCAGGATTTACTCGGGGGTGCTGACGAGTCGGTCGCGGATGTTGAATCCGCGGACTGGCAAAAAGGAGCTGATCAGTCAGCTCTGGCAAGTGCATGCATCACACAAAGACAAGATTGACGAGGCTGGGCCGGGAAGTATTGTGGGGGTGGTGGGGCCCAAGGAAGTGGTGACGGGCGACACATTGTGTGACGCCAATCATGCGATTGCCTTGGAGAGTATCACCTTCCCTGACACTGTCATTTCGATGGTAGTGGAGCCCGATTCCAGTGCCGAGCGCAAGAAGCTCGCCGAGACGCTGAAGTTGTTGTCGAAGCAGGATCCGACCTTCCGAACAATGGAAGAGGAAAATGGTCAGACGACGATCAGTGGCATGGGCGAGTTGCACCTGGAGGTGATTCGTCACCGTATGGAGCGCGACTTCGGCCTGAAGGTGCGGGTGCATAAACCGCGCGTCAGTTATCGCGAAACAATTAAGAACTCGACTGAGGCTGAGGGTTTGTTTCATCGCCAAGCGGCGGGTGTGACGCAGTCTGGTCGAGTGAAGTTGCGGGTTGAGCCCTACCAGGGCGAAGAGCCGCTCAAGATTGAGAACAAGCTAAAGCCAAATACGCTCCCTAAAGAGCTGATGGC
Organism: Planctomycetota bacterium; assembly: GCA_040386595.1. Taxonomy (GTDB): domain Bacteria; phylum Planctomycetota; class Planctomycetia; order Planctomycetales; family Planctomycetaceae; genus JAKFVC01. The sequence continues at coordinate 24,964 of JAZKFE010000290.1, forward strand.
GGTGCTGGAGCAGGCGATCGCAGATGAAGCTAAGGGTTGCGGCCAGTTAGGCTGTCCGATAACTCAAGTGAAGTTTACGATCCTCGATGCCGATTATAGCCAGATTGAAACGACGGACGTGGCCGTTCAGGCCGCGGCTGTCGATGCGGTTCGTAAAGGACTGCAGCAAGCGGGTGTGGTGTTACTCGAGCCCATTATGCGGCTCGAAGTGGTGACTCCTGAAGACTTTTTGGGCAACATCCAAGCGGATTTGAATGCCAGAAAAGCTTCGATCATCAATACCGAGCGTCTCGATGAATTGCATGTCATCGAGGCGGAAGTCGCTCTGGCTAAAATGTTTGGGTATTCCACGCAGGTGCGAAGTCTGTCCCAGGGACGGGCGTCGTACTCGATGGAACCACTCAAATATGACGCGGCGCCTCTTGAAGTTCTCCGGGAAATGCTCGGGGAATAGTCTGAGTGGCGGCTCTGGTAAAAGACAATAAGTGAGGGTGGGTGCGCAGTTCCGGGCGTTTGTGAAGCGCTGGGGTTGTGGGCCGGCGGATAGCAGTGAAGTGGGTCAGTGTCGGGTTCTTGGTGAAATTTTAGAAATCAAGAATCAGATCATTGACACGAGGTATCCGGACCGGTAACATCGCGGGCTTTCCGCTTCTGTCGAATGACGACGACAAGAATAAGAATTCGGGGTTCGCCCGAAGTGTCTGGCGAGCTTTAGAATCTGTTTGAAGAAGGTAGCGTAGCGTGGCTGGGAAAAAGCAAGAACGAATCCGAATTCGCATGGAAGCATACGACCACTCAGTGCTCGATCAGTCGGCACTGGAAATTGTGGACACTGCGAAGCGGACCGGTGCCATTGTGCATGGGCCGATTCCTTTGCCCACGCGTATTGAACGCTATACAGTGCTGCGTAGCCCTCACATTGACAAGAAGTCCCGTGAGCAATTCGAGATCCGGACGCACAAGCGTTTGATCGATATTATGCAACCCACTGGCAAAACGATTGATGCTTTGAATAAGCTCTCGCTGCCGGCTGGTGTGGATATTAAGATCAAGGCTTCTGCGGGCGGTAACTAAGGTTTGCACGGACGTCAATTTCCAGCCGGCTTTTGAAAAAGCCGCAATGGCTGCAGGACGGCAACTGTGTTAGGCGATGAGTCGCGCCAAAAGACGCGGCTCTCAGTTTTTTTCGGCGCCGACGAATTGTCGTCAAGGATGCCGTAAAAGAGTGAGTTATTGGAATAAGCTATTATGCCAGTTGGATTATTAGGCCGCAAAGTTGGAATGACGCAGGTCTATAGCGCTGAGGGCAAGTTGTTGCCTGTCACCGTTATTCAGGCTGGGCCGTGCGTTGTATTGCAGGTCCGCACGATGGATCGTGACGGCTACGAAGCTGTGCAGTTGGGCTTCTTGGATAAGCCGCGACGCCTGGCGAGTCGTGCCGAACGTGGTCATGTTGCGGATATCGGCAGCAAGCGAGCGAAGGCTCGTGCTGGTGCTGGTGTTGCACTACTGCAGAAGGCTGACTGTGAGCCGCAGCGTTATGTTCGCGAGTTTCGCACAGATGGCGAAACCGTCGAGCACACTGTTGGTGCTAAGTTGACTGTGGAATTGTTTAATGAAATCAAACGCGTCGACGTCATCGGGACCATTAAAGGTCGCGGTTTCGCCGGTGTTATGAAGCAGCACGGTTTCGGTGGTATGTGCGCCAGTCACGGTGTGCAGCGAAGTCACCGTGCTCCGGGTAGCGTTGCAGGCCACTCGACGAATCGCGGCTTCAGCGGCAAGATTAAGAAGGGTAAGCGGATGTCTGGTCGGTGGGGTAATTCCCAGGCCACCATTCGTAACCTGGATGTTGTGCAAATTGATCTCGAGAATAATGTTCTGTTGGTTCGCGGGGCGATTCCCGGTGCTAATGGTGGTTATGTCATTATTCGCCAGACCAACAAATTGGGTTAATCACTTCTGCCGATCAATTGGCTGAAGTTTGTCGGAATCGTACAGTCGGAATTGCGGTAATTGGCGGTCTCGCGGGGTTGCCGTAACAGGTGGTGAGATAATGGTTTCGTTGCCAGTTCATAATCAAGCCGGACAGCAAGTTGGCACCTACGAGCTCGATCTCAATGAGATCGCTTCGGGTGTGAACAAGCAGTTGCTGCATGATGTGGTTGTGATGTACGAGGCAAGCAAGCGTGTGGGAACAGCTCGTTCTCGTTCACGCGGCGAAATTGCCGGTAGTACGAAGAAGTTGTACAAACAAAAGGGTACCGGTCGGGCCCGTATGGGGCCGAAGCGGTCGCCGATTCGCCGTGGTGGCGGACACGCGTTCGCCAAGGTGCCTCGTGATTGGAGCTATCGATTGCCGCGTAAGGCAATTCGGTTGGCCACTCGGATGGCGTTGTTGAGTAAGTTCCAGGATGATCAGGTTACTCTGGTTGACGCTTGGTCGGTTGCAGAGCCGAAGACGAAGGCCGTTGTCAATGCGTTGAAGGCGTTGGGCGTATCGGATCGTACTTGCTTGCTCGCAATCGATGCTCACGACCCTGTCTTGGTGAAGTCGGCTCGTAATATTCAGGAAGTCTCGGTTTCGACCGCTGCTGATCTGAATGCTTACGATCTGTTGCATCAACGTCAGTTGGTCTTGACGAAGGGTGCGTTGGATCAATTACGGAAGCCCAGTGCTGCCGCCGCTGAGTAGGTTGAAGTGACTCGCGGAGCTGAAACGTTTTACTAGGTTTGGTTGGTCATCATGGCAATAATCAGCGCGTCAGGTATCGTTCTCGAGCCGTATCAAGTGATTCTGCGACCTCTGGTCACGGAAAAGGGTACGCACATTTCGAGTCGGTATAATGCGTACACGTTCGAAGTTCATCCTCAGGCTAACAAGCTGGATATTCGTGAAGCAGTGCAAACACTGTGGAACGTTCGGGTGATCGATGTTCGTACGCAGACTCGGGTTGGTAAGCCTCGCCGGACGAAAACTGGTGAGACGCTGACTCCCGGTTGGAAGAAGGCAATTGTAAAGTTGCATGACGAAGATCGTATTGCGTTCTTCTAAGCTGGGCTGTATCTGCGGTTCGCCAGGTCGAGCCATTACGGGAATCAATCATGGGTATTCAAAAATATAAGCCGACAAGTGCCGGTCGTCGTAACTCGACGGTCAGTGACTGTGCGGACTTGACGAATAGAAAAAAGAACAAGCCCGAGAAGTCGTTGCTGGTCCGCATTCGCAAGACCGGTGGCCGTAACTTCCAGGGTAAGATCACCACGCGTCACAAGGGTGGTGGTGCACGCCGCATGTATCGTTTGATTGACTTCAAGCGAACGAAGGATGGCGTCACCGCTCGGGTGGCTAGCGTCGAGTATGATCCCAACCGCACCGCTCGTATTGCCTTGTTGCACTACGCGGACGGCGAGAAGCGTTACATTATTGCGGCCGAAGGGATGAAGGCCGGCGATGTCGTGCAGAGCGGATTCGGTATTGAACCGAAGGTCGGCAACTGCATGCCAATGTCGGAAATCCCCTCAGGCACGGTCATTCATAACGTGGAAATGATTCCTGGTCACGGGGCACAGTTGTGTCGCAGTGCTGGGTCTTATGCGACGATGAATGCTCGTGACGCTGGCTGGGCTCAGATCACCCTGCCGTCGGGCGAAGTTCGACGTGTGTCGAGCAAGTGCCGGGCTGTGATCGGAATTGCCAGTAACATCGAACATATTAAAGTGCGTTGGGGTAAGGCTGGTCGGACCCGTCATCGCGGCATTCGGCCGACGACACGCGGTTCAGCTATGAACCCGGTCTCCCACGCAATGGGTGGTGGTGAAGGTAAGCGTTCTGGCGGTCGTGATCCGATGAGCCCCAACGGTAAGTTGGCTAAGGGCGGACGGACTCGTAGTCGCCGGAAGAACTCGGCTAAGGCGATCATTCGTCGTCGTAAGTCAGTTCGTTACGGTCAGTTGAAGTAGTTGTTGCCGACACCTGTGATTCGAAATTCGTTGACAGTATTTGTTGACAGAGTGCATAGAGGCTTGCGATGGGACGTTCGTTAAAAAAAGGCCCGTTTGTTGATCCCGGACTCCTCGAGAAAATCGAGAAGCTCGAAGCCGCGCGGTCCAAGGAGCCAATTAAGACTTGGGCTCGACGCAGCACGATCGCTCCCGAATTTATCGGGCACACGTTCCTGGTCCACAATGGACGCATCC
>JAZKFE010000290.1:29173-33473 GCA_040386595.1 Planctomycetota bacterium
ATCAGCGTCTATGTGACGGACGAAATGGTCGGTCACAAGTTGGGTGAATTTTCCCCGACGCGTACGTTCCGTGGCCATACAGGCAAAAAAGGTAAGTAATAGTCGCCGTAAGGCGGATTCAAAAGTGGGCTCGACCGCAGTAGGTTAGCAGCAAATACAGGCGCGAGCAGCCGAGTTTGGTTGAGACACACGGAGAGTTGGTAATGGCATTCGAAGCAACACACCGATTTGCACGCATCTCCGCATCAAAGGTGCGGCCGTTTGCCCAGTTGATTCGTGGACGTGCAGCTCGCGATGGACTGAATCTGTTGCAGTTCGTACCGAACCGTGGCGCAGCAATGCTCCGTAAGGTTCTGCGAAGTGCGATGGCAAACGCGGAAGATCGCGGTGCTCGTGACGTCGACAGCATGGTAATTTCGATCGCTAAAGTGGATGAGGGCCCGATGTTCAAGCGATTACACGCTCGAGCACGCGGCATGGCGTACTTGATTCGCCGCCGGTTTGCTCACATTCACGTTGGAATCGGTGCTGCGGCAGATTCTGAATAAATTGTCAGTCGGATGGGTCGTGTAGCTGTTGCCGGAAAGGCTAGTCCGGTGAAGCATCGAGTATCGTCTGGCCTCAAGACTATGTGATTGGTCAGTGTTATGGGACAGAAAGTACGCCCGACAGGGTTCCGGGTTGGGATCGTTGAAGACTGGCGCAGCCGTTGGTACGCATCTAAGAAGGAATTCGGCGAATTGATCGTCGAGGACTTCCGGATCCGACAATACATACATAAGAAGTACCAGTTCGCTGGCATTCCGCGCATCGAAATCGAGCGGACCCGTGATCAGGTTATCGTTCATTTGCACACTGCTCGTCCCGGTATTATTATCGGTCGTAAGGGGCAGGAAGTCGATCGTCTCAAGGCAGAGCTTGAAGACCTGGTCGGCCGGCGAATGGATTTGAAGATTGTTGAAATCACAAACCCCAATCGCAGTGCCGTTCTCGTAGCCGAGGACATTGCTCAGCAGTTGGCCAAACGTGGCAGCTTCCGTCGTACCATCAAGCGGTCTTTGGACCAGGTGATGGAAGCCGGTGCTCTTGGTGTGAAAGTTGAACTCTCAGGTCGTCTCGGCGGGGCAGAAATGTCACGCTGCGAAAAGGCGCACCGCGGTTCGATTCCGTTGTCGACGTTGCAGACGCACATCGATTACGGTCTCCGCAAATCGCAGACGACCATGGGCGTTATCGGCGTTAAAGTGTGGATTAATCTGGGCGAGTATACAGCTGAGGAGTCTGGCGATGGCACTCATGCCAAAGCGGGTCAAGCACCGCAAAGAGCAAAGAGGTCGCATAAGAGGTAATGCCACTCGTGGCAATACCGTCGCCATCGGCGACTGGGGCCTGCAAACCGTGCAGGGTGGTTACGTCAAGGCGACGACGATCGAAGCGTGCCGCATTGCGGCGAATCAATACATCCGTGGCGAAGGCAGACTGTTCATTCGGATCTTCCCGCACAAACCCGTTACCGCGCGACCGTTGGAAACGCGTATGGGTAAGGGTAAGGGCGAACCGGATCACTGGGTGGCTGTCGTCAAGCCGGGAACCGTTATGTTCGAGTTGCAAGGCGTTAGCCGCGATGCAGCCCGTGAATGTTTTGCACGCCTGGCGTACAAACTTCCGGTCCGCGTGCGTCTGATTGGCCGGCCGCTAGGGACGTGACATAGGAATCGGCATCGCTTTTGGTGTCGAATCAGATCATTGGAAAAAGTGTGTCGATCATGGCGAAAGCAAAAGACCTCCGCGAGTTGAGCGACGAGCAGCTTCAATTCTCGCTGAAAGAGACTCAGGAAGCGCTCTTTAAGTTGCGTTTCCAATCTTCTTCCGAGAAGCTGGACTCACCCAGCAACCTACGTCGAATGCGCCGCGAGATCGCGCGAATTAAGACGCTTGAACACGAGCGGTTGCTCAGTCGCGGCCCCGTGGAAGTTCAGCAGTGACCGTCGGCAATTACGTCAGAGGTATGATCGAAAATGCATAAGCGGATGGTTGGTGTGGTTAAGGGCGACAAGATGAACAAGTCGCGCCGGGTTGAAGTCGAGCGTACTTTCAAACATGCGAAGTACGGCAAGACCGTCCGGGCGCGCACGGTGTGCCACGTGCACGACGAAGAAAACGCCAGCCACGAAGGCGATATCGTTGAGATCGTCGAATGCCGTCCCCGTTCACGACTGAAGCGTTGGGAATTGGTACGCATCGTAACGAGCGCCACTTCGGACGCTCCGGTAGTTGACGCACCGGTCGAAGCACCGGCTGCCTAAGTTAATTCGTTTGTTTGAGTATTTGACGGCTCAAGTCGGGCCGCTGTTGGAATGAAATCATGATCCAGATGCAGACGATGCTGGATGTTGCGGATAACACCGGAGCAAAGGTGGCCCGTTGCATCAAGGTGTTGGGCGGGACTCACCGGCGAACGGCGGGGCTCGGCGACATCATCGTGGTGAGTATTCAGAAGGCCTTGCCAGGTTCGGGCGTAAAAGCCGGTGACGTCGTAAAGGGCGTGATCGTGCGAGTCCGGTATGGCAATCGTCGTGCTGACGGTAGTTATGTGCGTTTTGATAAGAACGCAATTGTCCTGATCGACGCGGATGGGAACCCGAAGGGAACCCGTATTTTCGGTGCCGTGGCCCGTGAGCTCCGTGACCGGAAGTTCATGAAGATCATCAGTTTGGCGAGCGAGGTGGTCTAATCATGCGAATCAAGAAGGGCGATTTGGTTGAAGTCACGACTGGTGCGGATGCTCGCAAGCAACCGCGCAAAGTCCTGGAAATCGTCGCCGATGGCCAGAAGGTCATCGTCGAAGGTGTCAACCGTGTTTACAAGCACGTGAAGCGCGGTCATCCGAAGGCTCCGCAAGGCGGACGTCTCTCGTTGGAAATGCCGATTGCGATTTCGAACGTGTTACTGTACTGTGATAAATGTGCTAAGGGTGTGCGCGTCGGTGTGAAGTACGACGCCCAGGGTGTTAAGTCGCGTGTTTGCCGCAAATGCGGTCACGTGTTCAGCATCATCAGCCCCGCGAACCCGAAATACGCAACACAATCCAAATAGTTCGTGTTGACTGACAATTATCGCGAGACACGTCACGCGAGGCTGTTGACGTCAATCGCTGCGATAGGTGAATTGAATGACTCCGAGGCTGCAGGAACATTACCGTAAGACCGTTGTCGACAAGCTGGCCGCCCAACTTGGCACGAAGAATCCGCACGCGATCCCTCGCATGCAGAAGATCGTGGTCAATATGGGAGTAGGCGCTGCGACACAAGATCGTAAACGTCTGGAAGAGGCCGTTGGCCATCTGACGACCATTGGTGGTCAGAAGCCGCAAGTGACCAAGGCGAAGAAGTCAATCTCGGGCTTCCGCCTGCGAGAAGGCCAAGAAATTGGCTGTATGGTGACTTTGCGTGGCGCCCGGATGTACGAATTCTTCGATCGTCTGGTGTCTCTCGCCCTGCCCCGTGTTCGTGACTTCCGCGGCTTGAATCCCAAGTCGTTCGATGGTCGCGGTAATTTCACACTGGGTTTGAACGAATTACTCGTGTTCCCCGAAATCGATGCTGATAAGGTGCGCAACCAACAAGGTATGCACATTACCATCGTGACTTCGGCTCTGAACGATAATGACGCCCGGGTCCTGCTACGTGAGATGGGTCTCCCGATGCGACCCGAGTAGCACGTGACGTTTGCGAGCGTCTTCGATAAGATTGTCTCCGCCCCCCTATTGTCTCCGGTTGAGAGACGACTCATTTGAGTCGATTCAGCGTACGCGGGAATAAAACATGGCCAGTAAGGCGAAAATCGAAAAAGCGAAGCGGAAGCCCAAGTTCAGCAGCCGACTGGAACGTCGCTGTGCTCTGTGTGGTCGTCCGCGTGCAGTATATCGTAAGTTTACGTTGTGCCGCTTGTGCTTCCGTGACATGGCGCTGGACGGGTTGTTGCCAGGTGTCAAGAAGGCTAGCTGGTAACAGCGGTAGCGGATCACAAGCGTTGCTGGGGTTGTGTCCTCAACGGCGTAGCATTGAATTAGCGAATCTGAACGTCGGCGTTAGTCGTCGCGTTTGAACAGTAGAGTGCCAGAGCGAGCTGCTTTTATTATGATGACAGACCCGATTGCCGACATGCTCACCCGGATTCGCAACGCGATTACGATTGAGCGTCCCTATGTTGACATTCCCAGCTCGAAGCTGAAGATCGCTCTGGCCAATGTGCTGCAGCGTGAAGGCTATATCTGGGAACACGAGATAATCGACAGCAA
>JAZKFE010000291.1:0-3167 GCA_040386595.1 Planctomycetota bacterium
GCGCTTCAGCGGTGCGGACGCCGAACGTCTGGCCAAGCGGCCGCATTAAGCACTAAGTAGGTGGTCATCATCCGCTGAGCAGGCGAGCCGGGGTTCTCTTCCCGTGGCCTGACTCTCTGAGTCGGGTTCTTCTTAAAACGACGAAGAACCCGACTCAGAGAGTCAGGCCACGGGCTTTAGGCTTTGCGGATGAATTCTGCGGCGTAGCTGCGGACTTTTTGCCCGTTCAGGACGTGGACCAAGCGCAGTTGCTGAATGGTGGCCTGGCTGAACCGGCTCAGGGGGACGTGGATCAGTTTCTTGCGGTACTTCTGAGCAATCCGCTTCCACGCAATGCCGGGGGGCGACGCACTCAACAGGGCAACGTGTTTTTCCTGACTGTGCAGGCAAGCGGCAGCCAGGACTCGTTCTTCGAGTGTCGTCGCGAAATCCAAACGCGGGTCGTCCCAGATCTCGGGAATATGCCGCGGTGGGAACAGAAACATGGCTCCGCCATAGGTTGAGAGACCGATTCCGGGACCTACCATGTGTTCTTGGAAGTCGGTCGCAAACAACGCCAGCGTCGATTCATCGGTGTGTTCGGCGGACCAGGTGATGCGCCAGGGGTACTCACGCGGATCGGCGGGCGAGTCAAACAACATTACCACGCAATCCAGATTGCCCCGGGTGGGCGGAATTAGCTTCACGTACAAATCGCCCGTGTGCCAGTTGCGCAGGGTCTCACGCATGTCGAGGCCATCCATCAGGCTCGTTGTGAACTTCTCACTCTTCGCCAGATCATTCCCCAATAGCGCCAGGGCACTGTCTTTGACGTGCGTGCGGAAATTCTCGATGGCCACGTCTTCGGGGGGCCAGCTGCATTGTGAATAGGGATTCCATTGCATCTGCCAGCGTTGTTTTTCCAGATTGGAAGGTTTGCGCTGCAGTTCACAATGACGCCATTCGAGTGGTTGCCCCGGCAGGCGGTTGGTGACTTGGACGACCTCGCCATCCGGCAATCGCGCATGATCGATCCCGAACGCGATCGAATCCATCCCCGTCGGGACGGTAAATGGATACTCCTTAGCCAGCTCGGCGAGGTGCAAGGCGAACTGATCGCCGGCAATCTGCTGTGCGGCGACAATTAAGGTATAGAGATCGGGAGTCATCCGCCGTTCAATCAGGCACAAGTTGCGGACATACCGGAAGTAGGTCGCTAGCAAGTGGGGCGTGATCTCGCGGGCTTGATGTTTGAGGTCCGCCTTATACCTGGCCCTCGTCTCCACCAGCAGCTCTTTGATCCCGTCCAGAGACAGATTCTCGTCATCATCCAATTCGCTGCGGGCGCGTTCATAGAGCCCTGTGATGTAGGGCAGCTCTCCTAATATAAAGAGGAGTGTCCGAGGCTCGACTTGATAAGTCGTCGTCTCTTCGACCAGCTCGTCTTCCAGCAGGCGATCATCGGCCGACTGATACGCGGCTTTAATCCACGGCCATTCCAGGATCGAGCAGACGAGCAAAATCCGTTCGTGCTGCCCTTCAAGTTCGCGTAGCCGTTGGGCCATGCGCAGGACCCGTTGCCGAGGCTGGCCGTTGGGCAATTGCGGAATCATGGGCAGCACGCTGGCGGCGAAGCGTTCGACGGCGAGGCGTTTTAAAGCGTACGCATCGGGCAACCCTTGTGTCACGGGTTGGAACTCGGCCGTTTCGAGATCAATAAAGTAGCGCGGAATCCGCTCTTGAACGGCGATACGCAAGGCCGTGATCACCGGCTGACAGGGATCGAGCGGGACGAAGCTCATCACTTTGCGCGGAGTTTCCGGCGTCGGGTCGGGGCTTTCTGACTCCGGAGTCCATTCGGTGGCGGTGAAGCCCGTGCCAGCTGGCAATTGCGTGACGACGGTGACCCCTGGCAGGATCTCCAGAGCCTCCTCGACACTGGCCTGAAACGACGGCGGCAGAGGCACGGCGAGGCAGTCGAAGTGTCCGGTCAGCATTGTCTGACGTACTTGCACTGCGAAGTCGCCGCTGCCGTGGATCACCGGTAGCACGCTGATCCGCGGACTGATTTGGAGAAAGTCAGAATGCATAGGGCACTTCGAACACCAAGAGAGAACCAGCCGCAAATCACAAGCTGTGACTGCGGACACCAGACAACAGGCACGGCCTATTCTACTCGGCCGGCCGGTAAGGGCGAGACTCCAACCGGCAAGCGTTCGAAGATTTGTTGCGGACGCCGTGTGGATTGACACTTCGTGGGCCGGGAGGGTGAGGCTCCTGCCGAACCGCTTGGTCTATTGAATTCACCAGACTTAACGGTTCGGCAGGAGCCTCACCCTCCCAGTACCGTGGTTATTGATAGGACTGCGGCTAGATCCTACTCACAGGCGTGCGGGCAATTGCTACAATCCAGCCACTTCATCCCCAGGCCTTCAATGACAGAACACAGATGATTCAATACGACGCCCACGTGTGGTATGACCATTTGCTCGACATTAAGGGGTCGATGCTGCGGGAGATCATCGGCCGCGTCGCGTTATGCGCGTTGTGGGCGGCGTTGGTCTGCCTCGGCGACGACATTCTGCAGCACAACAATATCGGCCCGCTGACGATCCCGGAAACGGCTCACAACATGATCGGCGGCGTGCTGGGGCTGTTGCTGGTGTTTCGCACGAACGCGTCCTACGACCGTTTTTGGGAAGGCCGTAAGCTGTGGGGATCGATGGTCAATGACTGTCGCAATACCGCTCGCATGTCGCGGACCTGGTTGGCCGCAGATCCTGAGCTGGTTCACGAGATTACCGAGTGGGTGTCCGCCTACCCGTGGGCGGTGTTGCATCGCCTTCGTGGGACCAAAGGGACGCTGGCGCCCGTATCATTGGATTTGGACCCGGCACAGGTCGCCAAGGTCCTCGCTTCGCCACATCCGCCGTTGGCGATCGCCCGTCGTTTGAGTGAGTTGTTTCTGTCCGCGAAGCAGTCCAATCTGATCTCGGAGATGCAGTTCGTGGCCATCGATGCCAACCTGCAGCGTCTGATTGATTATTTAGGAGGCTGCGAACGAATTCACAACACCCCGATCCCCTTTGCTTACATGGTGCATTTGCGGCGGGCCTTGATCGTCTATTGCTTCACACTCCCCTTTGCATTGTTCGAGAAGTACGGTTGGATGACGCTGCTGATCGTCT
>JAZKFE010000292.1:0-4109 GCA_040386595.1 Planctomycetota bacterium
CCGGCGTCGCCGGGAATGTGTGTTTTATCTGCCTTCAGAAATAAAACCGGGCGATCCAGCCCTCGACTACAGCGTTGCCCCGGCCCCGTGGTAATGTCGTCCCGGATTTCCGGACGGGCGGACGAAGGCAAAAACGGCCGGCCCTTCGGGATTTCGTGAAACATCAACCAGGAGACGAAATGCCGGAGAAAACTGTCGTCAACATCAGGACTGCGAACGCTGGCGATGCCGGCGTGCTAGCAAATCTGGGAAGGCAAACGTTTCACGAAACATTCGCGGCTCAGAATAAGCCGGAAGACATGGACGCCTACCTACAGGAATCATTCACAATCGAGCAGCTTAACACCGAACTTGCCGAGCCGGGGGCGGTCTATCTCTTGGCCGAAGCGAACGCCAAGGTCATCGGATTTGCGAAAGTCGCCTACACTCCCCATCCTGAGTGCATCACCGAACCGTCCCCCGTGAGGTTGGTTAAGCTGTATGTGTCCGCTGATGCGATCGGCTCGGGTGTCGGGGCAGCGTTGATGTGCGCAAGCGTGGACTGGGCCAAGAAGTCAGGATACAAGAGTTTGTGGCTCGGCGTCTGGGAGCACAACCATCGTGCTAAGTCATTCTATGAGCGATGGGGATTCAAGTCCGTCGGAACCGAAACTTTCCGTCTCGGTCGCGATGACCAGACAGACGGGCTGATGCAACTCGGGCTGAGCGAGGCGCGACCAGCTTAGGAACACGATTGGATCACTCGCCGACCAACCTTCTTCGACTCGCGGAGTGGGTCCGCCAAGGAACTTCAATATGTATATTCCCGCCTCATTCATTATTTCCGATCTGCCTGAGCTGCACGCATTTATGCGGAGACACAGCTTCGCCATGCTCGTCACTCATGGCAACGACGGCATGACTGCATCTCATCTTCCTCTGCTTCTTGACGCCGAAATGGAACCCCACGGGATGCTGCTGGGCCACATGGCGAGGGCCAATCCACAATGGCGAGATATCGCGGGCGAGGCTCTGGTGATATTCTCAGGTCCGCACGCTTATGTCTCGCCGACTTGGTACGAGACTCCAGGAACCGTGCCGACCTGGAATTACGTGGCAGTGCATGCCTACGGAGCGGTCGAGCTAGTGGAAGACCGCGATAGCCTCCATGACATCCTGACTCGGACCGTCTCAATCTATGAGCGACAGATGCCGGAGCCGTGGTCCTACGACATCAATGACCCCGATCTGGACAAGATGCTCAAGGGGATCGTCGGCTTCCGAATCAAGATTAGTCGCCTGGAGGGTAAAGCGAAGCTCAATCAGCACCACCCTGAGGAGCGTCGCCGTAAAGTGATTCGCGCCCTGGAGGGCCAGACAAGCGACGACTCTCAAGCGATCGCCAAGCTGATGGCAGCAACCCTTCCTGCCGCGCCATAAAGCTCATTCCAGGAAAGGCAAAAGTCGTTCAGCTCGGTCTGCATCGCCTCAATGATCGAGGCACGGCAACGCCCCACTTATCCGGCATTACTGAGACCACTCTGTCGGTTGACGTACCCAGCGATGCTGCGCCAGTTGATCGAGCAAATCATCGTCGAGCTGACCTTGAGCACTGGTCGCCATATTGGCTTCGACGTTTTTCACAGATCGCATTCCGGGGATGACAGTGCCTACAGTCGATTCGGACAGAATGAAGCGGAGTGCCATTTCTGGCATGGTCATATTCGACGGAATGAGAGAGCGCAGAGCTTCCGCGCGATCGACACTGGCATTCAAGTTCTCTGGCACGAAGTAAGAGCTGCGCCAGTCGTCGGTGGGCCACGTTGAGGACTTCGTCAACGTGCCGGTGAGTGTTCCTTCGTCGAAGGGAACTCGAGCGATGACGCCGACGTCGTGCTGACGACACGCCGGAAATAGCTCATCCTCGGGATTCTGATCAAAAATGTTGTAGATCGCTTGGACACAGTCGATCTTCCCGCTCTTCACTGCCGCAACGCCGTTCCACGGTTCCCAGCGGTTCAGGCTGATTCCGATTGCGTAGAACAAGCCTTGTGATTTGAGATCGTCCAGCTTGCGATACCAGCGATCATCCTGCAACCAGCTATCTTCCCAAGTGTGGAATTGCATCAAATCGAACGCGGGCAAACCGGCATTCTGTAGGCTGTCGGTCACGTACTTTTCGATGTGCTCAGGAGGAAAGCAATCGTCGACGGTGAACTCGCGACGGCTGGGCCACTTCCAGTTCTTCGGCGGGATTTTCGTGGCCGTAAACAGCTTGCGATCGGGAAAGTCGCGGACCAGGTTGCCCAGGATCGATTCACTCTTGCCGGCCCCATAACCCCAGGCCGTATCAAAAAAGTTACAGCCGAGTTCCACCGCCCTCCGCAACGCCAGATTCACTTCATCCAAGTTCGAGCCCGTCCAACCGGCCATGCCCCACATTCCATAACCGATTTCACTCACCTGCCAATTGGTCCGCCCCAGGCGTCGATACTTCATGATTGCAATTCTTCTCTGGTGAATAACAGGGTTTTCTTCCTGCTCTGTAGCTCAGTCGTCTGCAGCGACCGTCACCATAATTTATGCGATAACGGCCGTGATTTCCTTATCGACAACGAATCCAAACAAGTCGCGTGGAAAGGAGGAACGTCTCACGAACCGACTTGCGATCTGTGACGCCGTATAATCCAGTTAACAGATCTGCCTTCCACCCCTAAACTATTCTGAAGCATGCTCATCGCTTCACTGGAGCCAGTCGGCGATCCGGATCGAATCAACCCGGCCCAAGCCTTCACGATCCGATGATACGTCGCCGTCATCCTAGAACATTTTGTGACTGGACTGGAACGATTCGAAATGGTGCCGCCAAGAGACCACCAGAAGCGGCTCTTCGATCAGACCACCGAGCCTGCGGAGAGTGGGCTTCATAACAGTGAGGCCGAGTGGCGGCTATTCGTTGTTCATAAGCACGATGCAACTCGTCTGCATTATGACTTTCGATTAGAACATGCTGGCGTTCTGAAAAGTTGGGCGGTGCCTCGCGGCCCCTGCCTTGACCCTAGTCAGCGTCGATTGGCGGTATTGGTCAATGACCATGCGATCGAGTACGGCGGATTCGAAGGGACGATTCCAGCCGGCCTGTATGGTGCCGGGACCGTATTGCTGTGGGACGGTGGCAGATGGCGGACCGACCAAGACGTAGATCAGGCACTTCGTGCCGGCGAGCTGAAGTTTCAACTTTGTGGCAGAAAGCTCAACGGAAGTTGGTCACTAAGTCGAACGTCTTGGCCCGGCGCGAAGCGAGAGGAATGGCTGCTGAAGAAAGAAAACGATACGGAGGCCAAGTCGCTTTCGGAAATAGACATTCTCATTGCACAGCCTGCGAGCGTACTCACTGGTCGAACTCTGGAAGAGATCGCCAGTGAACCGCCACTCTGGCCCCCTGCGAAATCAACACGTAACGCAAAGTCCAGAAAACCAGCTCCCGATCAACTGTCTCTGTTTCCTGAAAATCTTGAACCCTAACACCGGCACTGGCAAAGCCAGTGGCCCCCAACCCAAAGATGATGTTGTGACAGAGCACTCGTTCCGGTCCAGGCGCCGAGACTCCGCGAAGCTGTGATTATTTCAAATCGAAATCGGCCTGATTGTCCCCATCGTTGACGAGGAACTGTAGTTTCGATCGAGGTTCGCCGTACTTTTCGGGGATGTGACTTTTGGGGCGTACGATCTTCGTCAGGTTGGCGGGATCGGGCGGGGCGGTGTCGTCTGGGTCGCGGCTGGTGATTCTCACGGAATTTTCGCCGATCTCGCCTTTCAGAGTATAAGTGCCGTCCGGCTGGATCTCACCGCTGGCAAACGGGCCCGATGCGGGTTGAAAAATGACGGTTCCCATTTTCAGCGGGACGCCTTGATACGAGACCTTTCCTGTCACTTCTGCATATTCGCGCACCGGGGCATCAGAACCATTGCACCCGACGATTGACAAGCAAAAAACGAAACTTAACTTCAGCACAAGCTGCCGTCCCATGGAAATGAATGCTCCACTTGTTCGATAAGAATCGCACTCTAAAGAAAAACGCCCCAAGGCCTGTAGGGCAACGCCGTGAAGGATTCTGGGAGGGTGAGGC
>JAZKFE010000293.1:0-16463 GCA_040386595.1 Planctomycetota bacterium
CAGATTTGTCTTGTTCTTGTCCAAAGATCGGTGCGCTTGCAAACACGAGCATTAACGACAGTAGCGAGCACATACTTGCCAGCCGCGACAAGCGCATCACTATCAGGTTCGTTTGATTCATAGCAGAGAGCACTCCGTTTGAGCGTATAAAGTGACGTCTAGAGCGCGTACTAGCCACGCTAAGCGAAATGATCTAATCCCATCAACCAGCAATTAATCTGTCGTATGGAATTCTCAATTTTGGAACTCTCAGATGAATCCGTTGTTCAAATCCAGAGTTGATGAAATGCTTTAATTTTCATCGGGACAGTCTTCCAAGGACGGCTCGTCAACTGTTACAAAGTCCGCGAACACATTCTCCTCGCATTTGTAGCAAGTCTCGCCGACTTTCGGATGGCATTGTCCGCCGAGATAAAAGGCACAACGCTGGTCATCTCGATCTGAAGTAATACAGAGCTCATCGGAATAACAATTCCGTTCACCTTGGGTGACAGGATGGCCAAATCCGCCGACTGGAACTTTCGTCGCTTTATAATAGATTTTACCACCAGGAAGATCCACGTGCCAAGGGGCATCGTCGCAATTTCTCGTGCTTGAGCTGCACCAGAATGTGCATTCATCAGCACCTGCTTCGCACTCGCTATTGTCGGCAATCGACAGTTGCCAGACGCAATCCGTATCTGCGCCTATACTGTATTCTCCGGCTAGGCTCAGCAAAAGCATCGAGCAAATGACAATCGCACTACGTTTCATAAGATTCATGTTATTGTTCCATTTGGATCTGCACTATTCAAAAGACGTATCTGGCCGCACCACAATTAATGCCTCTGAATACGTTCCGTCACAACTTTCCTGCTGTGACGGCAATAGGGACAAGAGCGAGATGCAACTATTCGTTGGCGCAGGCCAAGTAGTATCTTCAGCCCGGAGTGCGTTAGAGAGTGGCTCGAAGTCAGACCGGGCTTAAAAACTTTATTCATATTGACATCGGGACAAGCTGTCTTGCTGAAGTGTCGTCCACTCCACATTCTCAAGCCCAACTGTACATCCCTGAACGCAACTGCGATTGGTGGCGACTATGTCACATCGCTTTACCGTTGTTCTGCAGATCTTATCATCGATTGTGGTGCCTGAACACGGGATAAGTTTCCAGCAATCCACCTCCTCGGATTCACCGTACCAATCGCTTCCGGTGCCACTTTGGACTACCTCGTTAATTGTGGTATTTGAAAACTCTGCGACCGATAAATCGCACGGAGAAGTTCGTGGGTTATCGTCCGACCAGTCAATACATCCGTCCCCGACTTGCGGGCACTTATCAGTCCAAAGTACGGAGGAGTCAGGTGGGTAACCCTCGTTAAAGTGAGCCATGCTGCATTTGGTGTTAAACCTCAATGCGTAAACGCAGTGCGAATCATCATCTCCACCACCGACCGCTGGCTTTCCTACTAACGTTATCAGTGTGAACGCAAGGCAGGCACCAAATACCGAAATCAAAGACCCCAAATAGCGCATGACATCTCCATGAAAAAACGTACCAATACCCTATTGTTTTAACTGACAAACATGAGCCCTGAAGTGCATAAATCCATATGCTCACTGGGGGCCGGAAATCTGTTTTCCGGTCTTTTTTTGGGCAATGGGATCGATCGCTGGTCCGCTAACACTTCGTGCTATTGCGAAGCAGGGCTGAACTCACATAAGTAGTCCGTCTGTTCGCTCGATGTGAAAAATATTATATTCACACCAATTATGAGCAACGTTTACAGATTCTAAATTCAACAAATCGCGCACTGGTCCTACTTACTCTGCTGGCCGACTGGCACGTTGATTGATTTAAACGGGATCTCTATAGTCGGCCTAAATATGCTGCTCGTTTTAATCCGTATCACGCCCTGGTAATATTCATCCTTAACGGCACCTGGCACCATCTCGAATTTCACTACGTGGTCTCTTTCGCGTGCTTGTGGTTCCGCGTGCGAGACGTTGGATTTTATGAAAACGGACCCGGTGTCGACATCAATTATCTTGAACTGGTCCAGTGGCGTTTCGGTGAGACGTACCGTCCTTGTGACTGACGCTTTCGCTGCGAGATTGCCGAAATCAAGACTGTCCGGAACGACCTGCATTGAGCGAACCATGCTACCGTAAAGGGGGTAGGAGAATTCCGTTTTATGGTTGGTTAAATTGTCAACGATGGAGAAAGAAACCTGCTGACGCATGGATTCATTTCCAAAAGAAACCGTGATTGGAATCGACATTGCCTTGCCCGGTGGTAAATCGACATCGTTGTCAAGCTGGGCGACGGTGCATCCACAGGATGTCTTCGGACCCTTTAAAACTTTTAAAGTGGTCGATCCTGTATTTTGAATGGTCATGGCAGTGTGAAGTATCGTGAATGGCCTAACCATTCCGAAGTTATGATGCAACGTCTGTGTCTTGATCTTGCCTTTTCCGACCGGTATCTCGATCGGACGCGCGCTGTCAGGCCTGATTTTCCACCCTTGGGCAAAGTCTTTCGCCAGGAGTTCGGTATCTAAATGTAGCTCCGGAATTGGCCTGCCTTCCATTGCTTGGCTGTACCACCTGCCAGCATCATCCTTGAACTGCCCCATAATCAAAGCGAAGGTCTCATCCCGCCTTTGCAATAAAACATAAGCTTCTCTGTCAGCGTCATCCGTAGAACTAAATACATCGGATGCGGATACATTCGTAATTTGTGGCATAGTCGTGGCGGCATTGTTAAGCCGCTGCATTGCCGTCTTGATTGATGATGAATCAATTATCCCACCAGTTGGTCCCTGAAGGCCCGCTTGATGAAAAAACATACGCAATGCTTCGAAATGAATATTTGGCGACTTGCTCCTCGCATCTGATTGCGATGCTGTTGTCACATCCGGTGAGCGTTTCGTCTCCAGTATTGCAACTTGCACGAGGAAATTGAGTGTGAAAATACCGACTACGCCGACTGACCCAAATGAGACAATCTGCCGCCAGGCAATCGCCCTCATGCTGGTGGAAGCATTTCCGATTGCCTGGAACCTCTCCAGCCAAATATGAATTAGAAGGGCGCACAGGATGGTCGCGTCAAGCGCTGCTACGTGAGCCGGATGGACGGCCAAAGCTCCGAGGCAACCACAGGTGCGCGCTCCGCTAGATAGTGAGTATAGCGCAATGTTTAAAAACGCCATGAATAATCCGAAGACGACGAGCCTCATTATGGATGGGGCTAACCCAAACAGAATACACGCGCTGACCAAGACTTCTATCGGTATAGATATCAAGTACACCCAAGCTGGAATGTCAGCAACACTCCTAGTGATTGCCCCGGGATCATGCGTGAAGGAGTACGATTTAGCCATTGATGCGAAAAGCAGCAATCCGGCGATTAAGTACATGAGGATAGACTCGCTGGCCCTTCTGGATTTGCAGGAGGGACGGTGAGGTTCACATCGATCAGAGTATGTCAAAAGACCTCTCCACAAGCAGAGTTGCAGTTACGGTGAGATAATAATACGTCGCGGCTGGCTGACAGCCGCCGCACATATCAACACGGATGGATAGTCAGGGCGTGTTACGGTGGTTGCGGAAGCAGTAGACGACACGGCACGACACTCCGAAATCGCGATTCAGGTTAAACGAATCGACGGTAGCTAAGTCCTGCTTCATCATTTCATACGACTTTTCACCTGGCACCCTTGAATTCGGAGGGCAAGTCCAGTCGAGCCGAATAATATATGCTCGCGGTAAAGCACTCGCACCCAGGGTGCCGGAATCGCTGAGGGATTTGCAGTTCGGCAAAATGGCTTCAATCACGCGGGCTGAGATAGGTCGAAATCCCACGTGGAATACCCCCGTCCCATCTCCCAGTCCGGCTTGTCGCAGTCTCAGCAGATCCTGCCCCCAGTCATAACTACTGCCCAGTAAATGTTTATACCCGTAGGACGGTCCCCCGACGAACTCATTAAAGTAGGATAGGTGAGACGGGTAGGCTAGCAGGCTGCTGATTGACGCATAGCAAATCATTCCAAGGCAGATCGCCTTCGCAACGATCGACTCGCCCCTCAGGAACCGAACGGCCTTGCCAAGAAAGACTAGGCAGTAAGCTAGAACAGGAAAGGCATAGCGTAAATGGATATTAAATGCCGTTTGCGAACTAACTAATACCGCCAGCGATATTGCAGTCGCATGTATTACCGTTTCAGAATTTGGCCAAACTCCACCAGTTGCGACGCGACTATGTGCCGCAAGTAACCATAGTAATAGACACCAATCGCCACAAGGCATTTTTATTAATAACCCATAAAGGTAATAGTACCACCAACCTCCTCGCTTCCACTCCCCCCTTAAATACGACAGCTCTATATAATCCTCAAAATCACGCTTCTGATTGTCAATTCCCAAAATATACTGTTTAGGAAAGGGGATGACAACATTCTCGAAACAGGTTCCTTCAAATACATTGCCTGGTTTCCCACTGGGATCACCTCCCGACAAGCTGCCACTTACGAATTCAAAATCCCCTAGGCGAGTGAAGGTTCCATCGAATGCGTATCCAAGATTCGTAATGTATACCGAGATGAATAAAATGAAGCCTAACTGACAACCTGAGTGTGCGTAGAAGCTCCACGAGTGGCGGCGATGCGCAGGATGATTCTGTGCGCTGAATTGGCATTCCACCGCCGAAGTGCCATCGTTCGGCCGTGTGCTCACAAATCCCGAGCTTCTTGCAGCCCACGGCCTTTGGATCAGAATCCAGAGAATTGGCCAGAGAGCATACAAAATCAACCAAGTCATTTTCGACGACTCTGCCAAGCCCATTGCAAGGCCGCAGGGCATCGCTCGGCGCCAGCTTGGCACTTCAAGCCAACGCCAAAAAGTATAGCCGGCTAATATTCCGAACGACCAGCTAGCGCAATCGGGAGTCGCTAGAGCAGCATGCCCTAACAAATTCGGCTCGAAAGCCCAGAGCAGTAGCGTTATCAAACCTCCCCCGGGACCGTAGAGTTCCTTCGACCAACGATATGCAAAGAACGCTCCCGTCAGGCTGAATGGAATGCATGCCCATCGCGCGTACGTGCACAGTTTGATAGTATCAAATCCATTGGCATTGACGAAATCTTGCCCGATTGCAAATTCTGATCGAATGCCTGGCCCTATCTGGTAGCGGCTCCAATCATCTTCGTATCCGACCAAAAGGGACGGGATCGCGGCGATCATTCGCGGAAACGGAGGATTGACGTTGTAAGCGTGAAAATCACCAAAACGCCAGTGACTAAGGCCACTCGCCAAGAATGCTGGTTCTAAGGAAGTCGGGCTGTGCTGGGTGGCCGAAAAGGCCAATAATCCAGAGTGAACAACTAGTAATATCGTGACGCTCGCGGTGCAAGCATACGGATGTTGGCTCCCGGGAGGCGTGCTCAAATCTGACTCGTTTACGACTAGTCGCCGTGGTAACAAATAAAATACTCAAGACGAGATCTCGCCGTTTTGTACAGCGCGTTTGATCTTTAGGATACCTATCTACCCGCTCACTGTGCAATGAGGATCTCATGTTAATTGTTTGTGAAAATTTGATGAAAACAGGTTTCGTGGTGAGTCCAAGCGAAACTCGGAATGTCTCCGGCCGCCGGTAATCATCGTTGCGTTTTTTCGGAAACTCAAGTTGTACGGTGGGAGTGGAGAAATTTCGTCGGATTAGTTTCGACGTTCAATGAAAGCGGTTAAAGGTAATTGGGATGTTCGTCAAAGAGAAAGGGGGGAACTCTAAGTCCCGAAAGAAACGTCCAGAAGAACGCGGCGGAAGTCCTTATCGATTAATAAGAGGTCGAACTCGATTGCCATCTCGGTTCAGCTCGCTTATGAACCCGACGTACGAGTAGCCCAAAGTTCCAGCTCGCTTGGAACGAAGAACAGGTCGCAGCGCGGACCGTCGAATGGGGGGGGGCACAATCAAGACGGATGATTGACAAAATGCCATATTTGGGATTAGGGTTAAAGAATGCCCCTCCAGCGATCACAATCCAGTCGTATCGCTAAATGTTCTGGACTGGACGCAGGGTCTTGCAAGATTTCATAATTAACGGCAAACGTGGCGTGGATCACGCATATCACCGATGCCCCCTCCCAATAGGCAGTGACAAAAGCCATTTCGCTGACGCCGAGATAATTGGTCCGGTTTATTGGTTTCCGGGAAAATTTTCTGGCCAATCTGCATTAAGAATGTGTTAATTCACAGGTGGAGTAGTATGCAAATTTGTTGTCGCAAATGTATACATAACCAAAGCTCTCATTTGATTCGCTCTGGTTTCACGATGATCGAACTGGTCGTTGTGACCGCCATCATCGCAATTTTGATTTCGCTTGCCCTGCCGGCGATACAACAGGTTCGCTCTGCAGCCAGGCGAACCCACTGCCGCAATAATCTGAAAAATGTTTCACTAGCGATTTTGCAAGAGATGGAGCTCAAGGGGCGTTTTCCTGCCAGTGGTAACTACGGTTTCGACGCGACCAAAAATCGGAGGTTTAATGCTTACAGTTGGGTGCTTAGCGTTCTGCCGCATTTAGAACAAAGTGCCTTGGCCACGAGCTGGAATAAAGATAAGTCGATGAAAGATCCGGTCAACGCACCGCTGGCACGCACGTTTATTCCGGTTTTGACTTGCCCCGATGACATCAGCGTGGCGCAGCAAGGCGATCTCAGCTATGTCGTCAATGGGGGGATTGGTTTCACGGTCAAGTATTCCAACGGCGTCGGCGATTGCCCGGTTGATCGTACCTGGGCGCGGCTGGACTTAAACGGAGATGGAATCGTGTGTGAGCCAGCAGAAACCGCCGAACTCAAACCGACAGATCGCGATATGTTCCTGCATTTCGGCGTGTTTTTCCTCGAAACGCTGAATCGAGACTTGTCGCGTCGCAGTCATCACCCAGGCTCTATTCTGGATGGGATGACTCATACTTACCTGGTCAGTGAAAATGTGCGGGCCGGATTCGACCCGGATAATCCGGCCGACGGCCACTGGGCCACGTCTAATCCGTATCGACATTCATTTTACATTGGTAATCCGTGCGCGAATCATGACTGCACGCAAGGAGATGTGGACTATTCCCGGTCGAATTCAGGAGCTGATGCGATTAACTCGGGGCTGAGTAGCGCCGAGGGCTCGTCCCCGCTGCCCAACTCATTTCATTCGGGCGGCGTCAATATGGCCTTCTGCGATGGTCGTGTCGTATTCTTGTCTCAGCGGATTGATGGTGGCGTTTATGCCGCCCAAGCTAGTCCTCAGGGTTCTCGCTTGGATGGCACTCGCTTCGCGCAGCCACTCATCACGGAATAAGCATGAATCTGCCTGCGATGACAACTTCCCTTCCCCACATTGAAGTCGAACCGATCAGTGCGACTCGTAGGGGGAGATACTTTGGTAATTGGCAAGAGCCTGTAATATTACTCGCGATTCTGATCGTCGGACTGGTACTGCGATTGCAACATCTCACGGACACTCATAGTTGGTTTGACGAGAGTCTAGGGTGGCGGATGGCCCAGTTCACCCCGTCCGAGATCATTGCCAGATCAGAGCAAAACGTTCATCCTCCGCTGCATTTTCTCCTTTTGCATGGTTGGGCAATCGTATTCGGTGGCTCGTTGACCGCCTTGCGGTGCTACTCAGTACTTTGGGGACAGTTGACGGTCTTGGGGGCCTATGCCCTGGCGCGTTCCGCCACAACAACCACTAGCCAATCCACCGGGAACTCATTCGCGGCTCTTCTGGCCGCGTTGTTTGTGGCGATTAGTCCCTTGCACGTGAATTGGTCACAACAAGTAAAAATGTATACACTTGGAACCTGCTTGGCAGTGTGGTCGAGTTGGTTGCTGTTAACATGGTTCCAAAGTCGCAGTCATTGGAAATTGCTCTTATATATTCCGCTGGCCGCAGGCTTGGCATTACAGCATCACTACGGAGTATTTACGGTATTCGCACAATTGACCTATGCTTTGGTGTGGGCCGCATATCGCTCGTTCAAGAGCGGCGGAAAACAGTTGGTGCCGGTGATCTTGGCCGCATGGGCGACGGCCTCGCTCTGGTCGCTGTGGTTACCATCCTTTTTGATACAGCGCAATCTCGTCCGTGAAACATATTGGATTCGAAGTTTTCAATGGCAATCGATTGCCGACGTGTGGGCTCAATTATTTTTGTTTGATTCACATTCACACCTGCCGTTGCCAATTATCTGGCTGGTCGCGGAAGTGGTATGGGTTACCATTGCCTTGCTGCTGTTCAGACGAGAGCCAGGAAATCGTCTGTTAGGGTGGCTTGTGTTTGTCCCGTATCTGATTGCCGTTCTCTGGTCAAGCTTGCTGCATAACGTACTCGTGGCAAGGTACTTAATTTACGCGCAAGTATTCTTGCTGATCGGCGGCGCAGTGGTTATTGGTCGCATCCCTTCTGCCTGGCTACGATTGAGTTTGACCGCAGTCGCCCTGGCCGGAGCGTGTTGGACTGCGGAAGCCAGGTGGTCAGAACGAAATCGTGATGCCGAGATGCCAGGAATGCCTGTCGCGATTCAGACCCTAAAAGATCTGCGCACCCGGAATGAACCGTTGCTCGTCTGTAATCCGATGCTCTATCTGAATCTTCTCGTACATGGTCCCGACCTGACAAGTGCGTATGCTTTTGATCCCGGTCATCAATTCCCACACTTTCAAGGGACGCCGGTCATGAAGGACTCCGACTATTGCAACTCGGAGAAGTTAAACCAATCCGGCCAATCTTGGGTTTGGACGCTGGATGCCGAGAAGTGGCTCGGGGGGAGTTGGAAAGTTAAGTTGCCGCCAGAATGGAAATTGCAAGAACAGCGACCAATTCACGAATGGTACGCAGTACTGATGCTACGGCTGTATCGCCGCGAACTGCCTGCGACGCTGAAGCACGAGTAGTTGCTGACCGCAGGCCGGAAAGCGAACAGGCGAAGTGGCTGTTAGATGTTCGCGAACAGGATGTAGTTGATCCCTTTTCTGGATCTAGCAATAGCGAGCAAGAAGTCCGGTTGTTAACTGTCGCTACGTGATTACGAATTCTCAAAAAAGTAACCCGTGTCCTACGGAATCTGTCACGATGACTAACCAATGGTATATCCATGTCGATGGCGATGAATTGGGGCCGATTTCATTTAAAGACCTAGTGGATCTCGTGCGTGCAGGCGTCATTACCGAGGCGGACTTGGTTCGTTCCTTCTGGAAGGAAACGAACCAACGTGCCGATTCGGTGGTGGGGCTATTCTATCTGTCTCGCCAGGCGCCTGTTGAACAAGTCGCACCAGAAGGTGTTTTGAGCCCTGCGGTTGATTGCGTGGCCGCGAACGATGAGCCCAGTGGTTTGGACTCGATGAAACGTCCAGAATGGTTGCAGCGGCTGCTTGAGCTCCACGCGTCTCAACAAGAAATTGCGGCATCGCGCCAGGCCGCAGCGGAAGGCATGACGGCAGCCACGCTCTCCGGGGGTCAAGAGCTGGAATTGCCTCAGATTTCAGAGTCAGAACCAGACTCGTCTGGGCAACAGTTCTTGGACAATTCCGCTGGTCCAGATGATCACATCGTCGAAGTCTCGCCAACGTCATGGGCAGAGACAATGGCGGCCGCGCTGTCGCAAGTTGATTCGCGCGGAACCGCGAAGAAACAGCGAGAGGCACGTAACTGGGTTGTTATTAAACGAGTCCGCGAGACATTCAACAGTGTATTTGGGGCGTCGGCGACTCTTAGTAATACTTTTCGAATCGTGTGTTTCGTCGCGACTGCGAGTATGGTCGGGGTTGGCGTGGAACGCTGGTCCTCCAAAGAACTGATGCGTTTTCCTGCCCGGTCGATTCAACAACAGAACCAGATCCGGATGTTTCCCTGGATCGGAAAATGCACATATTCTGAGTATACGTTGTTGATGATGAATTTAATGCTCGTCAGTGGGGTGAGTGCGTATGGAATGGCCTGTTTTCTGGAATCTCGGGCCGATGAATAGTCAGGTGACCAACGATGTCAGATTGCTATCGCAATACCGCGGTTAATATCGATTCCGCATCAATTAAAGAATTTGAAGCATTGGGTGAGGTGCTGACTTTTCGTTTTTGCAGTCGTTGTGCGGCGTAAATTTTACGTCAAATAAGCCAATCGGGTGTCGGTGTTCGAGCGGATGAATTCGGTGGTCCGGAAGTAAGTTGGGAATAGGTAGTCGTCGACAATTGGAGTGATGTTGTATGTTCCTGTGTACCGAACGGGGTAGCTATCGTAATGCTATCGCGATTGCTTGTTTTAGGTGGGTATTCTTCGTGATTGCCTTCTCCTGTTCGCTTCACGTACCCGATCGAAGGGCCGTCGCGGAGGAGAACGTAGAAACGCTTTCCAGCTCAAAAGCCGAGAAGCCAGGCGAACTCGATACAAATCAGACAAAAACCGAAAACGTATCCGAGCCCAAAATTGCCCCGCCCGGAGGCGAGTCATCGGAGGAGCAGCTGGAGCAGGCTTTTAAAGCCGCTGACAAAGATCACGATGGACATCTAATCGAGGCCGAATTTTTATCGATGCTGCCGAAGGTCGCGATACCTGAGGGCAAGCGTGACTGGCTGGTGTTCGATTTAGACCACGATGGAAAGCTGACGCCTGCCGAGTTTCGGAACATTCCGTCGCGAGCCGCCCGCTCAGTATGGGGAACTCTCCCCTTTCCATTTGCCAAGCTCGTGGATGAGCAAATGGCTCCGATTAAAATGGGCTGGGGAAAATGGGACCTTGATCAGAATAGCACTCTCAATGAAGCCGAATTTCAAACTTCAGGACTGGCCCGAAGTATCCCCAGTTTAGGTTTGTCGGACTGGAGGACCTGGGACCGGGACGGAGACGGTAAAGTCAGTCAAAATGACTGTCGCTGGCTGTTAGAAGCGGCCTATGGGCAGCGGCGACTAGACGGAACGTTGCTGTATCTTTCTACGGGACGAATCGTGCACCGATGGCGATTTCAGCGACGTGATAAAAATCGCGATGAACGAATTACGCGAGAAGAGTTCCTGAGAGATCGCCCGGACCCCACGGGGTTGAGGGCCCGGTTCAAGGGGTACGATCTTGATGGCAACGGGGAGGTTTCGTTCAAAGAATGGGCGGAGAGTCTAGATCAGAACTCGGATCAGAAATTTGATCCAATCGCCGCCTTCTTGCGGATTGATAAAGATCTCAATGGCCAGGTCGATCCCGCCGAGCTGAAGATTGGCATCACCAGCGTGGAAGAAACCGAAAAGTCCTTGATGCAATTGCTGGACTCCGTTTTTCCGGGGTTCGATTTAAACTCAGATGGAACTCTCTCGCTGGATGAATTCCGTGGCACGATGCTCATGAATCGAGTGGAACTCTGGCTGGACGTTCAGCAGGACCTCGACCATGATGCCCGACTCAGTCCGGCTGAGTTCTCTTGGACACCAGGCCTGGAACTTTCCCTCTTAAAGGCGGAATATTTTCGCAGACTGGACATCAATCGCAGCGGCTATTTGGAGACGAATGAATTTCGTTTCAAGATTTCCCCGGACCAGATTTCCCCGGAGATACTATTTCGAGCACGTGATCGAAATACCGATGGGCGGTTAACGCTAGGAGAGGTGGTACAGGATCTGAGAATAAAGCCGGTGCCAGCTAATAATCGTGCCTATGAAGCCCAAGTTGTACGAATCGAGGAGGCGTTTCTGAAGGCGGACAGCAACCACGATAAGTCATTGAGCTGGGACGAATTCAATACGCCGCAAGGAGCCTCGGTGCTGGTCTCTGAGAAGGCCCTGAAATCGCGTGATCTACGCAGCCTGCGGAGCGAACCTGTCGCAGATTCTTCACGTTCATGGCTAGTGCCTGTTCTTGTCATCAATGTGCTGGCGGTTGGGGGCGTAATCGCCTACTTATTTTTCAAGCGTTAGAGGGAACGAAGATGTCGGTAGGAGGCTCCACTCAGCAAGCGATGCGTCGAAATAGTTGCTCTGGCTTCTCGGCTGTAGAAGTTCTGGCGGTCCTGGCATTTTTAGGACTCCTGATCACATTGGCGTGTCCGCTAATTCTCGGTCTTCGGGAATCGGCCCGCAATCGAGCGTGCGCGGGTAACCTGAAACAACTCGGAGTTGCGCTGCATGCTTATCATGATACCTTTAAACGCCTACCACCCGCCGCGGTCTGGGGCACTGACGAATTGAAATCTCTGGCTTTACACAAGAGTCAGCGTGTTGATCTTTTCACCAGGTCCAACTGGGCGTTGCTCCTATTGCCATTTACCAGCGAGAGTGCTCGGGCTGAAAGCTGGAATCGAAATCTGCCGATTGCGGATGACCAGAACTCTCGAGTCCGTGAAACTTCGCTGCCGTTGATGACCTGTGCGAGTGATAATTTCAGTCAATCGAGTAATCCTCACGTTTTCGAGCCCGTCGCAGGTGTTTCAATTGCTTTTGCGAGAGGAAACTACGCGATTAACGGAGGGAGTCATAGCATGCGCATGGAGCCCGGGTCGACATCTTCACCGACTGGCGATGGAGCACATCTGCGTCTGGATCGCGAGACTCGCGAGTTTCAATATTCGGGGAACGGGATCGCAGGTTTTAACGTTTCATTCTCTCTGGATGACTTCGAGAATGGTTCATCCAGTCTGGTGGCGTTAGAAGAAGTTCGCGCGGGGATTCATGCTGTCGACCCGCGCGGAGTGTGGGCTTTCGGCCAGATCGGAAGTAGCGTCACTTGGGCGCACGGAGTGAATGGCGACGATTATGGCCCCAACAATCCTTGGCCGCGATCAGATGATCTCATGGGATGCTCGCGACTGCATGATGCGGTCGGCACGGAAACATTAATGCGTGAAAATATGCCTTGTGTGTCCTATCTTGATACCAACACAAATTCGACCGCACGCAGTCGCCACTCGAATGGCGCGAACGTGCTCCTGATGGACGGTTCTACCAAATTTATTGCAAACAATATTGATCCGGCGTGTTGGCACGTGATGCATTCTCGCGAGACGCCTCGCGGCACATTCGCGAAGGGCGTAGATCATCTGCTCAACATCACGAACGAAACCAGTGAAGCTGCAAGACCGCAGCAGATTTCCTGGCCTTCCAGTACCTCGGCTGTTTTTACGAATTCGGTCGGAATGGAACTTGTTCTCATTCCCGCAGGGGAATTTGAGATGGGAATTCCCGATGCAAGATCCGCGTCTGCACCAGCGGACGTGCCCCCTCATCTTGTCCAGATTCAGCACTCATTTTTCATGGGAACGACAGAAGTCACTCAGCGGCAGTTCAAGGCAGTTCTTCTAAAGAATCCGAGTTTTCATACGACATCAAATCCTTCGAATGACGCAACGGCCGACTTTCCCGTTGAGCAAGTGTCGTGGAATGATTCGCAGGCATTCTGTGACGCACTCTCTGCACTACCAGCCGAACAAAAAGCAGGTAGACAATATCGTTTACCAACTGAAGCAGAGTGGGAATACTGTTGCCGAGCCGGAAGTCGCGAGAAACGCATCCTCGCGTCATCTCCGCTAGAAGCGGAGAAAACGGGTGAGATGGCGGGAATGAAACCCGACGTTGCCGTGGGATCGGTGGGCCGCTTTCCAGTCAACGCATTCGGACTATATGACATGCGGGGCAATGTGTGGGAATGGTGCAGCGACTGGTTTGATCGGGACTACTATGCTCGTTCCCCAGCTGTCGATCCGCAGGGCCCAGGAGCGGGCTTTCTAAAAGTTGTTCGAGGTGGTGACTGGGTTTTCGTGGGCGAAAACTGCATGATCAATTATCCGGTCATTCCACCATGGAAAAGTAGTCCTTTCATCGGCTTCCGCGTCGTCTGCTTTCGGACCTCACTGCAAAAGTAGCGTATCGCGATTGGAGTCAAATGAGGCCTAAGTAGACGTGCAAAACAAACTGCGCAGGCGAGCCGGGTGGCTGGCGCGAAATGGCACTGACTTTGTGAGCGGAATGGCGCTAGCCACCGGCTCTTCTGTATCAGAAACATTGAGAAAAGCCGGCGGCTAGCGCCGTGCCGCTCACGAATCGAGCCGCAACGTAAGTACCATTTGGCGTCAGCCCCGGATTCTTCTTCGCGGGTGAAATCTGAGGATTTGCGAGGAATCCCGTGGCGCCAGCCGCCGGGCTCGCCTGCATCATGACTTCTGAAGACTCACTTAGGATTCCGTCGCCCCGCAAGAGGTGGTCTCGTGCCACTGTTTCGGGGCGGCGCAGTTGGCTTGATTTTCGGTGACGGCATGCTCGCCGCACCTAAGCAGTGCTGTGAATGTCCGACGCGCTCGTCGAACCACTGCTTAACGACCGAGTACAGTCGTGAAACAGTGCCACGACTCCCGTTTTTGTGACGTTCCAACCAGTGCCAATCTGCCCTTTTCGTGCTGGGATTCTGTCGCCTCGCCGTGCGTGTTGACTATTCGATCTTGATTGTTCAGCGGGATTCTCTTAAATCACTGCTCGTCTGTTTCCAACGGACAATGGAAAAAAAGTGAAAAAGTGAAAAAATCCCGACTCACGAATTTGCGTCGCATTCGCGCCTGCGGACTCGGACAAAGTAGAGAAAGCCGTTTGATATGGATTTGATCTATCGCTACGACCCGTTTGCCCCGATTGAAACCACCCATGTCCCCACCGCGACCGCCGCGGTGAACGAATTGGTCTCCGGAAACGATCGATTCGTGGGCATCGTGGAACGCATGCAACAGCGAACCTTAGGGGCCGACGCTGGTGAGCCGATCGTTGTGCCGTTCAGCCCGGTCATGATGGGCTTGCCGTTGTTCGAAGGGCTCATGCTGCAGCAGGCCCCGTTCGCCGCGGTCCTGGGTTGCTCGGACGCCCGTGTACCGATCGAATCGGTGTTTGATCAGTCCTTCAACAAACTGTTCGTCCTGCGTATTGCCGGCAATGTGCTGGGGGCGGAATGCCTGGGATCGTTGCATTACGCCGTGACGCAGCTGCAAGACAGCCTGAAGCTGGTCGTGGTGCTCGGTCATTCGAAGTGTGGTGCGGTGACGGCTGCGGTCGACGCCTACCTGTCCATTGCCGAGTTCGCCGACATCGCCTCCACGTATCCGCTGCGTTCGTTGCTCGACCAGATTCAGATTTCAGTACGCGGAGCAGCCCGTGCCTTCGAACGGCTCGAAGGACCCGAGATCAAGTTAGATCCCGAATTCCGCACGCTGCTGATTACGGCATCGGTCTATTTGAATGCAGCCGTTACGGCCCATGAGCTCCGCCGTGAACTCAGCCTGCAGGGGGGCGGGCCGGAAGTGGTGTTCGGCGTCTACGACCTGGAGACATTGCGAGTGCAAGGTTCCCCCTCGGCACCTGAAGAAACGAACCCGCAACCGCGGCTGCGTCGTGGCCCGTTTGATTCCCCAGAACTGACCGCTTATGCGGGCGAACTGGTGCAACTCGTGATGGCCGCACATCGAGCGAAAG
Source organism: Planctomycetota bacterium (assembly GCA_040386595.1). Classification (GTDB taxonomy): domain Bacteria; phylum Planctomycetota; class Planctomycetia; order Planctomycetales; family Planctomycetaceae; genus JAKFVC01. Next base: position 15,475 of record JAZKFE010000293.1, read on the forward strand.
CGGCAGAATAAGTCGTCGCGAAAGCACGACACCGCGGCCATGTCTGGGCGAACAACAAAGGGGAGCAGCTCTTCAAATGCGAGGGGCTGCGTCCCCTGTTTCTATTTGTTGAGGGGATTGAGTCCAATGCCAGTCAGCCCAATGACACTCAGTTTGTGAGCGGAATGGCGCTAGCCACCGGTTCTTCTGTATCAGAAGCATGGAATGAACCGGCGGCTAGCGCCGTGCCGCTCACGAATCGAACCGCAAAGTGAGTACCAGTTGCCCGTCAGACCGCGGTCTGAAGTGGTTCTATCTGCTGGTTCTGGGCTAAGTGGGTGCGCAAAATAAACGGCACAGACGAGCCGGGCGGCGTCAGCCCCCGGATTTTTCTTCCGTGGCCTGACTCTCTGAGTCGGGTTTTTTCCTACGAATTTTCCTACGAATGAGGACCCGACTCGGAGAGTCAGGCCACGCCATGCAGAATCCCGGGGCTTACGCCGCCGGGCTCGCCGGCATCAGAACTTTTGAAGACTGACTTAGTAAGAAGGCACCAGCGGCTGCCGTCCAGACGGAGTAGGTCAACGGCGGTTCGAAACCGAGCGATGTTGTCATCGCGATGGCGAAAGTGAGCAGCAGCAGTCCGCTGGCGATCGCGGCCAGGCGAACGCGGACGCCGACCAGGAGTGCAACCGCTAACACAATCTCGGCGAGGGTGGCGGTCCAACCGGCAACTGCCACGAGGGCGGGAGGCAGGAACGGGAGAATCGTTGCGGTGTACTCCAGGAATTTGTCGAACTCGCCCCAGGCCACGCCAGATGTGCCGAGCGGTCCCCACAGTCCGAAACGATCGGCCACCGCCGACAAGAATCCCGCGGCCAAGGCGACTCGCATGCCGATGGGTGCCGCATCTGACCAGCTCAGTTTTGACCGCATGTTCAATCTCCAATCGCCCTGATGTCCAACGCCGTGAAGGATTCTGGGAGGGTGAGGCTCCTGCCGAACCGCTT
>JAZKFE010000294.1:0-13165 GCA_040386595.1 Planctomycetota bacterium
CCCGATCTTCGCCAATATCATTCTAGCCGACGAAATCAACCGGACGCCGCCGAAAACGCAAGCCGCGTTGCTCGAAGCCATGCAGGAACACCAAGTCACGGTGGGCGGCCAGCGGCATCCCTTGCCCGAGCCGTTCTTCGTGCTGGCAACTCAGAATCCCATTGAACAAGAAGGGACCTATCCGCTGCCCGAAGCGCAACTGGATCGCTTCATGTTCAACGTGCTGGTGGAATATCCCAGCGAAGCCGAAGAGTTCCAAATCGTGCGGCAGACGACGTCCGACAGTCGGCCCGAAGTCAGCCGTGTGCTGGGTCGCGAAGACGTTGTCGCACTGCAGCATATTGTGCGGAAAGTTCCCGTCGCCGATCATGTGATTCGGTACGCAATGCAGTTCACGCGGATGACACGTCGCGAACAAGGCCAGGTCCCTGATTTCGTGCAAAAGTACGTGACCTGGGGCGCGGGGCCGCGAGCCAGCCAATACCTCATTCTGGGGGCCAAGGCGCGAGCCATGTTGCATGGCCGCGAATACGTCAGCACCGACGACGTCCGAGCCGTCGCCTTGCCCGTACTGCGGCATCGCATCATTACGAATTTCAACGCAGAGGCCGAAGGGATTCGGTCGGATGACATTGTGCGTCGTCTCGCCGAATCGATCGTCCCCGATTCCGGACAGGGGAATTCCCGTGGAAAGCTACCAGAAGTATTTCAACCCCGAGACTCTGGCACGGCTGGAAGGTCTTGAGCTGCAGGCGCGGCAGATCGTCGAAGGGTTTGTCGCGGGACTACATCAAAGTCCGTACCACGGGTTCTCTATCGAATTCGCCGAGCATCGCGAATACGTCCAGGGAGACGACCTGCGGTACGTCGATTGGAAAGTCTTCGGCAAGACTGACCGCTATTATTTGAAACAGTACGAGGAAGAAACCAACTTCTCCTGCCACGTGCTGCTCGATACCAGCGAGTCGATGCTCTACAAGTCGGAATCCGCACCAGTCACCAAGCTGCAATACGCGCAGTTCGTCGCGGCCGCGTTGTCGTATCTGGTCATCCGCCAACAGGATGCCGTGGGCTTGGCAACGTTTGATAACGGCGTCCGGAATTTCGTCCGCCCCTCCAGCCAGCCATCGCATCTCAAACAACTCTGCCACGTCATGGAGCAAGCCCCGGCAGCCGGAGAATCGGCCATGGGCCCGATCTTCCACGACCTCGCCGAACGCATCAAGAAACGCGGCTTGATCCTGATCATTAGCGATCTGTTCGACAGTGTCGAGCAGATCTTAATGGGCCTGAAACACCTGCGGCACAAACGCCACGAAGTGATCGTGATGCAGATCATCGATCCAGCGGAGCAGGACTTTCCGTTCCGCAATCCGACGCTGTTTAAGGGGCTAGAGAACTGGCCTGAAATGATGACCGATCCCCGGTCCTTGAAGGCCGCCTATCAGCAGGAGTTTGAACAGTTCCTCACCAACATCCGCCGCGGCTGCCGCGAGCTGCGAATGGACCATGTCCTGCTGCGGACGGACACGTCGCTCGATATCGCTCTCTCAACATTCCTGGCCAGCCGCGCGGGACGCATGCGGCATTAGGAACGTCGTTCATCCATGATGGATGGAAACGCAAAAACTTCCCAGATCGCGAGGATCAGGGAAGTTTTGGTTGCATCAAATTGAATTTGATCAGTGCGGATGGTGGGACTTGAACCCACACGGGCGGTTAAGCCCACTGGCTTCTGAGACCAGCTTGTCTGCCAATTTCAACACATCCGCGTGTTGACCAGCAATAGTTGCTGGCTGCGATTGTTAAAGGATAAGGGATTGAACCCAGCGCGGCAAGTCGTCCGAATATGATTTCTCAATCTCGGTCAGAATTCACGTCGCCAACCCAAGTTGCTCTCGCTAAATTCCCTCTATCCGTTACACCGTCAAGTATTATGTCGTATCGTCGAGCGTCTGCCGACAGGCATTGCGGACTCGACACTAAGAGGATTTCCGCGATTCCCGACACCTGTTAGACTCGCCAACAGGGGCGCAGGTTCGGTATCTCCAAGGGAGATCCTGAAGATGACCGGAACCCACTTCAATTCCGAATCGATTGCTGGTGTCTGATTTATGCGTGTCCTGAGCTGGAATATCCACAAGGGAATCGGCGGTACCGATCGGCATTACTCGCTGGATCGTATCATTTCCGTGATCGAGAGCCAGAACCCGGATTTGATCTGCCTGCAAGAGGTCGATCGACATGTCCGGCGGTCTCGGCACGATGATCAACCGCGACTGCTGGCCGAACAGTTCCGAGTGGCCTCATACGACTACCAATTGAACGTGCACTTAAAAGAAGGAGGCTACGGCAATCTACTTTTGTCGCGGTGGCCCTTTCTCTCGCACCATCACATTTCACTCCGCTACCACGAATCCAAGCCACGCGGGGCACAGCTGGCGGTCGTCGACACTCCGGAAGGCCCGCTGCAACTGGTCAACTGGCATCTCAGCCTGACCGCCAAGATGCGACTCTGGCAATCGCAGCATCTGCTGGGACACCGCCTGTTTCGTGAAGCCCTGGCCCATCCGACCATGATTATCGGAGACACCAACGACTGGCGAAACCAGTTGTGGAAGGCTCCGTTTCACGACCACGGTTTTCGGCAAATCACCTCACCACCGTCCCATTTCCGATCCTTTCCGGCCTATTTGGCACTCGGCTCGCTGGATAAGGCGTTTTTCCACGGCGAAATCGACGTGCGGCACGCGGGAGTGGTTCGCAGCCCGCTGACTCGGCAGGCATCGGACCATCTGCCGTTGGTGATTGATTTTCATCTGCGCCCACAAACCGCAGAAGAGGGAGGGAAATGACGAATGACGAAATCCGAATGTCGAAAGAATGACGAATGCCCAATGCCTAAGGTCTCTATGTTGACCTTAAATACATGATGTTGAAATGAATGAACCGTTTTGGCGCTGGTGTGTCTGTGGCTCAAGTGCAAGAATTTTGCCGTGTCTTCATGTCGATTTGAACTCGCCAAGTCCAACTCGTCACTCGGGCTTCTCATTGGACATTCTTTCGTCATTCGGATTTCGACATTCGTCATTATTAAGGTGTTTTTCTCGGTCGATGTTAGAATTGACACCGCAGGATTGATAACGACTCCCGCTGCTGGAAGTGGATCTGATATGGCCAAAACACCTTCGAAATCAAACGACCCGAACTCGAAAATGATTGCCCGCAATCGTCGGGCGCGGCATGAATACGAGATTCTGGACGAACTGGAATGCGGGATCGTCCTGCGCGGCAGCGAAGTGAAAAGCTTGCGCGATGGAAAAGTCTCTCTAGAAGAAGCTTACGCGAAGATCAGCGGTGGCGAACTGTGGCTGCTGGGCTGTGATATTGCCGAGTACCCCCAAGCCAACCTGATGAATCACGAGCCCCGTCGCGATCGCAAATTGCTGGTGCATCGGCGTGAGCTCAACAAATTCGCCGCCGCCGCCGAGCAACGCGGCCAGACCTTGATCCCGCTGGCCATGTACTTTCACGAAGGTCGCGTGAAAGTGGAAATTGCGGTCGGCAAGGGACGCCAGTTGCACGACAAGCGGGAAAAACTCAAAAAAGCCTCCGATCAGATGGAAATGAAACGGGCTCTCTCGCCCAAAGGCCGGGATTGAGATCGATCACCGCGGATGGATGACGAAACAAGACATCACCATCCGCTGATATGTGCGACGGCTGTTCCGCTGGGAATTCGGGCCGTTTTTGGGTATAATCCGCCCATACTTCGGTCGATGCGAATTGTTGCGAGTCAATCTTTTTCATTGGCTCGTTCGACTCCATAGGCACCTTCGTTTGATCCTGACAGCCAGCAGAAGGGAGAGACCCTCCGTGAGCGAAGCCATGAACGACTCCATGTCACGTCGCGAACTACTCAAAACATCGGGGAAAATCGCTGCCGCGTCCGCACTTGCGGGCATGGTAATTCCCAAGAATGTTCATGCCGCCGAGAACAACACCATTAAGGTGGCCTTAATCGGCTGCGGTGGTCGTGGAACCGGTGCTGCACAGAATGCCCTGTCGACACAAAACGGCCCCATCAAGTTGGTGGCCATGGCTGACGTCTTCGACAACAAGTTGAAGAGCAGTCACGAATCAATCAAGAATGCCTTTGGCGACAAGGTTGATGTCCCCGAAGACCGACGGTTCATTGGTTTCGATGGCTACAAGAAGGCCATGGATTGCCTGAACCCGGGCGATATCGTCATCCTCACCACCCCCCCGGCATTCCGCTGGGTGCAGTTCACCTACGCCATCCAGAAGGACCTGAACGTCTTCATGGAGAAGCCGACCACGGTCGACGGCCCGACGACGCGCAAAATGCTCGCGTTGGCTGACGAATCGGTCAAGAAGAACCTGAAGGTCGGCGTCGGCCTGATGTGTCGTCACTGTAAGGCTCGCGGTGAGTTGTTCGATCGCATTCGCAACGGCGAAATTGGCGATATCATCACTCTACGTGGCTACCGCATGGCGGGCCCGACCGCTCACGCGTTTGCCGGTCCCAAGCCGAAAGACATGAGCGAACTGCTCTATCAGATCCAAGAATTCCACGCCTTCCTGTGGGCGAGCGGCGGGGCGTTCAGCGACTTCCTGATCCACAACATTGATGAAATGTGCTGGATGAAGGATGCCTTCCCGGTTGAAGCCCGGGCTTCTGGCGGCCGTCACTATCGTGGCGACTACATCGACCAGAACTTCGACAGCTACTCGACCGAATACACGTTCGCCGACGGCTCGAAGATGTACATGGATGGCCGCTTGATGGAAGGCTGCCAAAGCGAATTCGCGAGCTACGCTCACGGGTCGAAGGGTTCAGCCGTCATCTCGCAAGCGGGCCATACCCCTTCGAAGTGCCGGATCTACAAGGGTCAGAAGATGACCAAGGAAAATCTGGTGTGGGCCTATCCCCCCCCAGAACCGAATCCTTACCAACTGGAATGGGATCACCTCGTCGCGGCCATCCGCGAGAACAAGCCGTACAACGAAGCCCGTCGTGGCGCCGAGGCCAGCTTGGTGACCTCCATGGGTCGTATGGCCGCTCATACCGGCCAGCTCATTAAGTACGACGATATCCTCAACAGCGAGCACGAGTTCGCTCCGGATGTCGACAAGCTGACGCTCGACGGCCCGGCCCCGCTGGTCGCCAGTGCCGACGGCAAGTACCCCGTTCCGCAGCCCGGCTTGAACAAGACCCGCGAATACTAGTGCGAGTCTAAGTATTTTTTTAAATAGATTTCCGCAGCCCGGTCGCCTTTGGTAACCGGGCTGTTTTTGTATAGAGAGTTAGCTTTAAGTATGCGTTGAAGATGTTTGAGTAGAACGGTTTAACCGAAGGTTTTCGTGGAGAACGCAAGGAATCGTTGTTTTGTCTTCCGCTAGCGACCTTCGTATATTTCTGTTCCCCGAAGGGGATACACAACATAGCCCAGGGTCGCTCGGTACGCCGAGCGCCCCCTGGGATCAGAACCCCACAAGTTCCCAACCCTGTATGGGTTGTACCTGTTGAATTGCTCTTAACAAGTGGAACCCATTCAGGGTTCTTTCTCAATTCTAATCGTGCCCCCAGGGTGCGCCGCGAGTACTCGGCGCCCCTGGGCTATGCTGTGTATCCCCTTCGGGGAATAGAGATTTATGAAGGTCGCCAACTGAAGATCCGACAACGATTCCTTGCTCGCTCCACGAAGACTTTAAGTTAAAGCGTTCTCCCCCATCGACGTCATCGACTAACTTTATTCAACGACTCTCAGGCAATCATCGAGACCAGATCGAGCACGTGACTGCCGAGCTCGCTATCTCCCTCAATCTGGATATCGGGCAATTGAGCCTGCACGACCTCACGACTCCGGCGTTTGGTGCAGAGCTTCCATGCTGACTCCTGGGACATAACCACCCGACTAGAAATTTTCCCGGTGGGGACGAGCGTCTGTTCCCAGGTTTCTGCCGCACGTTCCAGATACCACACTCCGCCAGCCTCTCCCACAATTTCCACGGCGACGACCGTGCCCACACTGGCCGACACGTTGCGGAAGGTGAACGGCAAGGCTCGCAGGAATGTGTCGAGACAGGGGTGAAATAGCCGGCGTTCGGTGATCGTGCTGGGCCGGCCGGTCGCTTCGAAAATCTGCTGCGTGTGATGCCACTTTTCCGTGAAGTCGCGGGCCACATCGAACCAATGCAGACTTTCCTGCTCTCCCGCCCACGACACGGGAAAGATCGCCAAACTATAGGGATCGATCGAGGCAAACAGATCCGCAGCAGCCTTGTCGGCCTCCGCCAGCAACTGAACCAGGACGGGCGGACTCAGGCGGCGGGTGGCTTGCGTCCAGTCGGCATTGAGCCGATGCAGGTACGCATATAGCTCTTGATCCGACGCAAAGCCGCGGGGGGCATCGGGGGACTGGTACCCATCCCGCTGCATCGACAGACGACGCAGACTGCCATCCAGCAGATGCGAGACGATGTCTTTGACATTCCGCTCGGAACTGGATGTCGGCTTGTGCCACTCGTCGAGCGTCAACGTTCCCAACAACTGGTGCAAACGGCCGCAGACCTCACGAAACAGGTCGACAGCCAGAATCGGAGGCAAACGGGACATGGCATTTCCTGAGATGTTGAAGGAAAATTGGCTCCGCTGTGACACCGTCGACCGCTCGTGGGTTCAAGGAGGGGCGGGAGATTATCCCCTCACTCCACAAAAAGGTATGATATTCCAGCACCGTTAGACTCCCAACTCCTTGTGAAGGATCGCCCATGTCGTTGTTGCTGGAACGTTTTCTCCGCTACGTGCGAATTGATACTCAATCTGATGAAACCAGCAAGTCGGTGCCGAGCACTGCCAAGCAGCTCGACCTCTGCCGTCTACTGGAACATGAATGCGACGAACTGGGTCTGCAGCACGTTTCCCTGGATGAGCATGGCATCGTCATGGCGACGATCCCCGCGACGCTCAGTGCGCCGGTTCCGGTGATCGCCTGGTTGGCCCATGTGGATACGTCACCCGAAACAACCGGAACCAATGTCGACCCGCAGGTGATTGAGAACTATCGCGGAGGCGATATTGTCCTTCCCGCAGACACCACCAAGGTGATCCGTGTCGAGGACAATCCCGCGCTGACGAAGCTGATTGGCAAGACGTTGGTCACGACCGATGGAACGACGTTGCTGGGTGCCGATGACAAGTCGGGAATCGCCGTCATCATGACGGCCGCGGCGTACTTGATGGAACATCCGGAACTGCCCCACGGACCGATCCGCGTCTGCTTTACCTGCGACGAAGAAATCGGCCACGGCGTCGATCATCTCGATCTGCAGAAACTGGGAGCAGTCTGTGCCTACACCCTGGACGGCGACGGCCAGGGCAATATTGACGCCGAAACCTTCTCGGCCGATCAGGCTGTCGTCACCGTGACAGGGATCAATATCCACCCCTCGATCGGTAAGGGAAAGATGGTCAATGCGGTTCGGATTCTGAGTGAATTCATCGCCCTACTACCGACCGACCGCTTGTCCCCCGAAACGACTGCCGATCGCGATGGCTTTATTCATCCCTACCAGATTGAAGGGGGAGTCGCCCTGGCCTCGGCCAAGATGATTTTGCGCGATTTCGAAACGGCGAAACTCGCAGAGTACGCCGCATCCCTGGAGTCCATCGCAGCGCGGTTACGAGTCAAACATCCCCGAGCCGCGATTGAGATCGCGATCCACAAGCAATATCGCAACATGCGCGACGGGTTGGAGCGAGAACCCCGGGCTCTGCCCAAGGCCGTGGAAGCCACCGAAGCGGCGGGACTGACGCCGAAACTGGATATCATCCGCGGCGGTACTGACGGTTCCCGATTGACCGAACTGGGGCTGCCGACGCCGAATCTCTCGACCGGAGAACACAATCCGCACTCGCCGCTGGAATGGACCTGCGTCGAAGAGATGGAGAATTGCGCCAAGGTACTGGTGGAACTGGCTCAGGCCTGGAGTAAAGAACGAGACGCCTGATGATAGGGTGAAAAACTCTTGCCGTAGCCTGATTCTCTGAATCGGGTGCTTTTTTCGGAAGGAGCCCCGACTCGGAGAGTCAGGCTACGGCTACGTAACTTCTTTGTGACGAGCATCCAGAATTCATTTTTTGCCGGTATTTTCGGCAGTTTGGCCCATGCACTCGCTGGTCCGAAACGGTTTGAGGATTCACTTCGCTCTACATCAACCGTAAACTATATGTCAGATGATGTACCAAGATTGATCGTAACGAGCAGCCTTACGGTTGCGAAACGATAGCGGAAACCATTGATGAAGCGCCTCTCGATGATGGTTATCCTGGCTTGCGGTGCCGCTCCCGTATGGGCGGCCGAACCGACGCCGGAAGAATTCTTTGAAAAGCACGTGCGGCCGGTATTCGTCGCCAAGTGTCTGGAATGTCACGGTGAAGAGCTGCCCGAAGCCGAGTTCCGGCTGACGTCACGGGCATTGATCCTTAAGGGAGGTAATTCCGGCCCCGCAGCGATTGCACATAAGCCCGCCGAGAGCCTGCTGTTAAAAGCCATTCGGTACGACGGCAAATTGAAGATGCCGCCGGAAGAAAAACTGTCCGACGCAGAAATCGCCGCGATTTCGAAATGGGTCGAGATGGGCCTGCCCATGCCCGAGGCCACAGGCATTGCCACGACCAAAAAGGAAATGGTCGTCACCGACGCCGACCGCCAACACTGGTCGTTCCGCCCGGTCCTGGATCCGGTCGTCCCGCCCGTCACAGACACCGCCTGGCCCCGCACCAGTATCGATCGCTTCGTTCTGGCCAAACTGGAAGAGGCCAAACTGCGGCCGTCTCCTGTGGCCGATCGCCGCACGCTGATTCGCCGAGCTTACTATGACCTGATCGGTCTGCCCCCCAGTTGGGAAGAAGTTCAAGCCTTCGTCAACGATCCTGCCGACACCGCTGTGGCCCTGGAAACCATTACCGACCGCTTGTTGGCATCACCCCGTTACGGTGAGCGTTGGGCGCGGCATTGGCTGGATGTGGCGCGGTTTGCAGATACCAAGGACGGCGTGCTGATGTACGGCGACGACCGCGTCCGGCCGTATGCCTACACCTACCGTGACTATGTCATTCGTGCGTTCAATGAAGATCTGCCTTACGATCGCTTCGTCCAGGAACAACTGGCGGCCGACTTGATCGAACCCAAGGTCGAACCGTGGCGACTGGCGGCGATGGGGTACTTGACCCTGGGCCGCATGTACGACAACAACATCCACGACATCATCGACGATCAGATTGATACCGTATCGCGTGGGTTCCTGGGCCTGACGGTCTCGTGTGCCCGCTGCCACGATCACAAATATGATCCGATTCCCACCGCCGATTACTATTCGCTGTACGGCGTGTTTGCCAGCAGCGAAGTGCCGGTCGAATTGCCGTTAACGGAGACTCCCGAGAGCATTCCGGGTGGTGTCGAGTTTGAAAAAGAGGCCTCTGTGAAGCGGGCCGACTTGCTCGCGTACCGGGATCAGCAATTCACCTTGTTGTCCGATACGGCCCGTCTGCGAGCCGGCGACTATCTGGTCAAAGTGGCCACGACAAAACCCGATCCGCTGGAAACGGCAATCTTCTTCTTGTCCCTCGCCCCGGAAGATTTGAGACCCCCGATCACGGCTCGTTGGCGACGGTACATCGAACAACGGGCGAACCCCGATGATGCGGTCTTCGGCCCGTGGGCTGAATTGTTGGAGATCCCCGAAGCCGCCGTTGCCGCTGACGGCAAACCCGATGCGGCTGCGACCGAAAAATATGTCGCGGCCACCACGGCCGTGCTGGAACATTGGAAGGCCAAGAGCGATGGCACTCAACCGGGCCAGCTGAATCCGCTGGTGCGGGAAGCGTTGCAGAAAGCCCCTCTGACGGATCGGGCCGCAGTGGCTCGGGCTTATGGCGACGTCTTGAAACGCGTCTACGAAGAATCCAAAACGGTGGTCGCCGCTGCAGGGACGGCTTCGCCCCCGCCGGTCGATGAACCTCGCCAGCAATTGCTGGCGGTGCTTGTCAGCCGTGAAAGTCCTGCGTATTTCCCCAAGAGTCAGACTCGCCGCTACATGTCGCGTGGCGAAACCGATGCGTTCGGTGGCAAGATTCAAGAGCTCGATCGTATGGCGGTGAAGTCGCCGCATGCGCCCCCGCGAGCCATGGTCGTGCAAGATGCCGATGCCGCGTACGATCCCCGGATTTTCGTCCGTGGTAATGCGACTCAACAAGGACGGCATGTTCCCCGGCAGTTCCTGGAATTACTGTCGACAGCAGACCGCACTCCGTTCCCGAACGGCAGCGGTCGCCTCGATCTGGCACGCTCCATCACGGCACCCCAAAATCCATTGACGGCTCGCGTGATCGTGAACCGCGTCTGGATGTATCACTTTGGTGAGCCGCTGGTCTCAACCCCCAGCGACTTCGGCAAACGCAGCACAGGACCGACACATCCCGAGTTGCTCGATCATCTGGCAACGCGGTTCATGCAAGAAGGCTGGTCGCTGAAAAAACTGCACCGCTGGATCATGACCTCCAACGCGTATCAACAAGCGTCAACGCCCAATGCCGAGTCACGCACGGTCGATCCCGACAACAAATTGTTGTGGAAAGCCAATCGCCAACGTCTCGATTTCGAAGCGATGCGCGATACGTTGCTGACAATCTCCGGCCGGTTGGAGATGCGGCAGGGAGGTCGGCCGGTGGATATTTCCAGCGACCCGCAAAGCAGCGTTCGCACGGTCTTCGGATTGATCGACCGCCAGAGCTTGCCCGGCACTTTCCGTGCGTTTGACTTCGCGTCACCCGATCAATCGATTGAACGGCGGCCGCGGACCATGGTGCCGCAACAGGCGTTGTTTGCGATCAATTCGCCATTTGTGGTGGTACAAGCCAAGACGCTGGCAGCACGCCCTGAAATCGCGAGTGCAGCAGATCCGGCAGCTCGCATCACGGCCACCTATCGTGCGGCGTTGGCTCGGGAACCCCAAGCTCAAGAGCTCGCCGAGAGTCTGGCATTTGTGACTGACGCCAAGGATGAACAATCGCAATTGACCGTCTGGGAACAGCTGGCCCAAGTGTTGTTGTCGTCGAACGAATTAATGTATTTGGATTAGCCTGCACGTTGCCTCATAGTCGCCCATAGTCGTGGTTCGCTCCGCGAACCAAACGTGCTCGCAGCAGCGAGCCAGACTTAGGCGCAACGTCAGTTCTAATCCCACCTCCGCAAACGCGTTCAGTTTGCGGAGCAAACAACGACTATCACCCCCGCAATGGGAGAACCAAATAAATGCTGCCACACAACTACACACGTCGCGAGATGCTCGGCCGCACGGGCGCCGGGATGGGAATGCTGGGACTGGCAGGGTTGCTCGGCGATCAAGGCTTGCTGGCCAATGATCTGCCGAACGCCTCGCCACTGGCAGCGCATCCGGCACATTTTCCAGGCAAAGCCAAGCACATCATTCACATCTATCTGAATGGTGGGCCGTCCCAGGTCGATACGTTTGATCCCAAGCCGTTGCTCACGAAACTGCATGGTCAGCAACTGCCAACCGGAAACCTGACCACTGAACGGCACACCGGCACGGCGATGGGTTCGCCGTTTAAGTTTGCCAAGTATGGCCAAAGCGGCATCGAAGTCAGCGAGATCTTTTCGAAGACCGCCGCCCACGTGGACGACATGTGTTTCATTCGTTCCATGCACGCCAACACGCCGAATCACGAACAGTCCATGCGGCTGATGAATTGTGGTGACGAGCGTCTCTCGCGGCCCAGTATGGGGGCGTGGGTGACCTACGGCATGGGGACCGAAAACGAGAATCTGCCGGGCTTTATTTCGATGTGTCCGGGGCTGCCCGTCGCGGACGTCTCAAACTGGCGAGCGGCGTTTTTACCTGGAATTTATCAGGGAACGCACCTCGACACGCGGAAGACCAAGGTCGACGAACTGATCGAAAACATCATCAGTACGGCGGTTACGCGCAAAGACCAACGCCGGCAGCTGGATCTGTTGATGCGGTTCAATCGCGAGCATCAAGAAAGCCGCGGGGACGAACCCGAACTGGAAGCTCGAATCCAGTCGTTTGAGCTCGCCTACCGCATGCAGATGGAGGCCACCGATGCCTTTGATCTGTCGCAAGAACCCAAGCACATTCTGGACGCCTACGGCAGCGGAATTCACGGCCGCCAACTGTTACTGGCTCGGCGACTGGTCGAGCGTGGCGTGCGTGTGGTGCAGTTGTATCACGGCGACGTACAGCCTTGGGACAGTCATAATGACCTGGAAAGCGGCCATAAGAATCTCGCCAATGAATGCGACGGCCCCATTGCGGCCTTGCTGACAGATCTCAAGCAGCGTGGACTGCTAGACGAGACCCTGGTCATTTGCGGCGGTGAATTCGGTCGTACCCCGGCAGTGGAGCTCGTCAACGGGAAACCGGGCGGCGGGCGTGATCACAACCACTGGGGTTTCACCGTCTGGATGGCTGGCGGCGGCATTAAAGGTGGAACCGTCCACGGGGCTACCGACGAATTCGGCTATCGAGCCATCGAGAAACCGGTGCACGTCCACGATCTGCACGCGACGATCCTGCATTTGCTCGGCTTTGACCACAAAAAGCTAACGTATCGCTACGCCGGCCGCGACTTCCGATTGACCGACGTGCACGGCAATGTGGTTCAAGAGATTTTGGCGTAAGCGAGCCTGACGACTCCCCGTAGCCTGACTCTCCGAGTCGGGTCTCCCTCCAAGGAAAACACCCGACTCGGAGAGTCAGGCTACGGGAAAAAGAATCCGAGGGCTGACGCCGCTCGGCTCGCCTATGTTCTTTGCGATGAGCGATCGTCTAGCAAAGTGTCGTCGCAAGAAACCGTGCCTCTTGTTCGCTGCGCTCACCCAGGTTCGAGAACCTGGGCTACCCCTTTGTAAGGGGAACGCACGTTGCGAACTGGTTCAGTCTTTCAGCTTCAACAACTCGACTTTGCGGAATTCTACCGGGTGACTTTCCGACTGTAGTGAAATCGTTCCGCCCTTCAGGATCAAGCCTTGCTTGGCGGCCAGTTCCTTGGCGTGAGCATCGCGTTCATCAAGCTGCGGCTCACTGTATTCCAGGA
>JAZKFE010000295.1:0-19034 GCA_040386595.1 Planctomycetota bacterium
GGACGACTGCAGCCCGAGGCGTTGTGGCATACCCGTATGATGTTGTTTCCAACGGGCTAGGAGAGCTTCACCCCATTCTGCGTCAGACAAATGGGCTGGCAACAGCAGCAATTCTGTCTGAGGACCTCCTTGCCTTAGCAGCGGAGATTGGCTGGCGGGATTCCACAGGATACTGCCGGACGCACCGGGATAAACGCAGTGATTGACCAGTTCTCCTGGTCCGACGAGACCGTCCTGATTACTGTCCAGCCGCAATAAGGCGGAATCGGCTTGCTTCCATTCTTCAGCCGTTGTCTTTCCGTCGTGATCGCGATCGATGGCGGCGATCACGGCCAACGACAGGCGGTTTGTATCTGGGGGATATCCCACGGCCACAGTTGCCGTTCCCAGGCCCGCGCGGCGGTAGCCTGCGGTCATCTCGTCCAATACCAGTCGGCCGTCACCGTTGGTGTCCCAATCGGTTGGCGGAGGCGATCGGCGGAGCATGAGACTGAACGGGCTCCACGCCGATTGCCGCAGCGCCGCGGGCGTTGGCAATCGCGCTTGTTCCTCGGCATCCAACTGGCTGTCGTTGTTGATGTCGGCGAATTCAAACAGACGACGGAACGCGAGTTGCCATGCTGTCGCCGGGTTGTGTTCGGTCGTACTCAAGTCGATGGAGACGCATTCCAAGTGTTCATCGTGCCACAGAATCAAGTCGGCAACGGGCGCAGTCGTGCTGTGATCGTCCGCCCGCAGGAGTGACGACATCAATACGCAAAACACACATGCGCGTGAAAAGATCCCCATCATAGTAGCTCCTGAATCACCTGTGCGCTGGGGTCAGCCAAGCGGATGGGGCGGCCAACATTCGACATATTTTGCTTACGAGGATCCAATCCCAGCGAGGCACAGACGGTTGCCATCAAGTCGACGATGGGAACCGGGCGATCTTCGATGGACGTGCCGTCCGCGCTCGTTCGGCCGATCACTTGGCCCCCTCGAATCCCACCGCCAGCCACCACGGCGGCCCAGTTTTGCGGCCAGTGGTCGCGCCCCTGATTGGTATTAATCCGCGGCGTTCGTCCGAATTCACCGAGACACAGGACGAGCGTCGATTCCAGGCGCCCACGTTCTTGAAGGTCGGTGAGCAACGTTCCTAGCCCCGCGTCGAGGATCGCGGAAAGCCGGGCAACTTCGGCGAAGTTATTGTTGTGCGTATCCCAACCATCCAGAGTGACTTCGACAAACGGCACATCTCGTTCGACCAGACGACGAGCGAGAAGGCACCCCTGACCGAACTGCGTTCGCCCATAGGCATCTCGCAATGCGTCGGTCTCCTGCCCCAAAGCAAATGCCGCTTGGGCCTGAGGTCGCATCAATCGAATCGCACCATCAAGCGAGGCTTCCAGGTTCTCCACGACGGGGGCCGCATGGAGTTTCCGAAACTCGGTGTTGAAAACGCTGACCAACTGCAGGCGATCTTTCTGCATCGCCTCGTCGACACTGGAAAACTGTTGCAGATGGGGGACGGTCAGGCTGCTGTCTCGTTCTCCTTCACCAATCGCGAACGGAGAGACGTGCGGCCCAAGAAACCCTGAAGAATGGCGGATGATCGAACGGGCCGGCCCGATGGTGACATAACCCGGCAAATCGGGCGACTCACCTTGTAGAGCATGTGCGACTAATGATCCCATGGGGGGAAATCGAATGGCCGCTTGCGGGAGATAACCGGTGCGTACGAGATGGGTCGCTCGGCTATGGTCCCCTTCGCGGGTTGACATCGAACGGAGCACCGCGAGTTTCCCCGCATGCACTGCGGTTCGCGGCAGATGCTCCGACAGGCTGAGCCCGGGTACCGCCGTGGAGATCACGGAAAACGGACCGCCATGAGCATGCCCCGGCTTGAGATCCCATAAATCAATTGTTGACGGACCGCCATTCAGCCAGAGCAGAATGACAGACTTCGCGGTTGCCGGCCGGCCCACCGTCTCCGCGGCCATCGCTCGCAGCCAGCCGGAAAAAGAAAGTGCCGGCAGACTACATGCCGTCGCCTGCATCCACGTTCGTCGAGTCAGAAGAGTCATATCATCGTTCCTGCCAGAAGAGATCTGGGGACTATTCCACATTGATTCAGCGTTACTATTCAGATTTGCTACTCAGGTTCACCGGCCTTGGCGGGATCCACTGTCCATTGCTCGGTCCCCACAATTTCCTGGCTATTCCGCGAGGCCAGAGCAAACACGAGTTCTCCAGGAATCGAGTCACTCAGAAAACGGACGTGTCCGTCGCAGAACAAGACATTAGCCCCACCCTGGTGGAAGCTGTACATTCCCTGGCTATTGTTGCAGTTCACAGAACAATCCCAGCCACGCGAAATGTGATCTGTCGCATAGCTCTGGAGCTGAAATGTCTGATAGGAGGCCCACGTGCCCCACCAGCCGGGGCCTGCCGCGAGCCCGCTGTTATTCGCTTGTTTGTCGCGTCCCACAAAATGGTCTGGACGTCCCGCTTGCTCCATCACGATTGTGGTGGTTGATAACCCATCGGTCACCGCACTCAAGGGTTGAAATTCTTCCTGCAATAAGACTGGGTGGCCACGATCACCATTCACTTGATACATCGGATTCAAGATATGGTTTACGAAGTAATCACCGGCGATCCCTTGAGTCCCATAATCCGTAGAGCCAAGCGCGATGGGCATGATTCGATCCTGAGTCGGCGTCGCTGGACATTGAAAGATCGCCAGCGGCGTCTTCACGACCTCTTGGTTTTCAGGAGCATGAAAGTGCCGGTCAAAGCGAAATCGTTGATGCAGCCGCTCTTCACCTAGATAAGGGAGCAGATTCACGCACCATCCGAAGTCGACAGGCGTCTTCGTGCGACACGGCGGCAGAGTACCATGAGTGTCATGATGGGCTCCGAATGCCTTACCAATCTGACGCAACCGATCCTGGCACTGCTTGGCCCGAGATGTCTCTCGACTGGCCAGGATCGCTGACGGCAGAAGAACTGAGAAAACAGCCAGGACGCCAATCATGGCCAGCACTTCGATGTGCGTGATACCGCGACGACATCTAGCGTGTGAGCGTTGTTGCCGAATATTCATAACTAAACTCGCGTATATTAATGATTGGTGTTGAATTCGGTGCTGTTAAGCAGTGCCCAAAACAGTTGTGACAGACGTTCGGGATGTTGGGACGCAGCCAGAAAATCACCACAGGATTTCAGCTCGTTCTCCGTGGGAAAGCGACTATAGGCTGCGAGGAAGAGTGCTTCGATGCGTGAGGTATCATCCAGGAATGGTGCCTGTAATCCTACGAGCAGCGGCGAGGCTTCTGGGTTCGTGACGCCTTCGGTCACGGCTCCGTTCATCATCGCCAGAACCTGTTTCCGCGAACGTTCGGTGTCACCTGACTCCGAGTTCGGAAACAAGGCCACAAACGCTTCGCGACGGTTCCAATTTTTTTCCGAGTGCTCCAGATCGAAGCGATCCGGTGGCATTCCCGCGGTGACTTGCAGGCTGTCATAGAGCTGCTCGCCCGTCAACACACGCATCGGCAGCGGTACGGCCCCGTCTGCATTCGTGCGGCTGGTGCTTTGATACCAACTCGTACGAACGACGACCGCGGCCAGAAACTGAACGTCGAATCCGCTCGCGATAAAAGCGTCGCTCAGCACCTGCAGCACCTCTGGATGGAGGGCCGATTCCGGTTGACTGAGATCGTCCAAGGGTTCAATCAGCCCCTGACCAAATTGCGACGCCCAATAGCGGTTGACGGCATTCTTCGCAAAAAATGAATTGTCAGACGCAGTCAGCCAGTCGGCGAGCAAGCGTCGTCCGGTCTGATGATCGACCACCGTCGGCCATTGCGGAGGAGCCCCAGTCAGCAAACGCGGAGCCACCTGACGATCAGTCCCCGTGATCGTTAGCGTGTAGTCAGCAAGCCCCTTTTCCGTCGCAGACGGCCGCGCAAAGAAAGCCGCCGTTTCCCAGAACTGGTCTTGCTTCCAGCGACTAAACGGATGGTCGTGACACTGCGCACAATCCAGGTTCAACCCTAGAAACGCCCGCATGGAATTCGCCGCCAATTGTTCTGGTTCGAAATCGCTAGTAGCCAGAAAGAGAGCCGGTGTGACTTTGTGCGAGGCCGAATCCGCTGATGTCGGATCGGTGGCCGCGACGGCTGGTGTGGGGGAGGCCGTGATCAGCGATCGAACAATCGCATCATACCGTTGCCCCTTCGCGAACTCCGTGGACAACCATTGGTCAAATGACTGAGCACGACGGCGGAAGTCGGGTGCTTCAGAACGTGGCATCCAGATCCGCCGCCAGACACGTGCCGAGTGCCATTCTCGGCCGCGAGATTGCATCAAATCATTGATCAAGGCCTCGCGTTTGGCGGGGTGTTGATCAACGAGAAATCGGCGCGTCTCCGCAACGGTCGGTATGCGGCCCACCAAGTCCAGCGTCACCCGACGCAGGAACTCTGCATCCGTCGCCGGATCTGCGGGTCGCTGCCCAGCCGATTTCCAGTCCCGTTCTAAGAGAGTATCAATCTCTTGCGCAACGCTGACCGGCGTTGTTGGTCCCTCGCCTGCATCGACTGTCGGGACCGCGGTCCCCAGCAACAGCGATGACAGCAAGACAAATTGCAGTCCCAATGCCCACGAGCGAGAGACAATTTTGGACCTCGGAGGATCGTTGCACATTCCGCTCATGATGTTCGATCCTTCGAGGGTTTCGGTGGCAAAATTTTGGATTCCGGGATCGTAATATCGAATGCTTCCAATGTTGTGGAAGACTCTTCAACAGTACGGCGGAATTCGCTGCGTGCAGGGTCAGAGAATAAACCGTTAAAACGATCGAAGGGGTCTGAGTCTGGGCCGCCCAGCCACTGGAAGGTCACTCTATATTCCCCCGGGACGGCACCGTCCTTAACTCCATTAGTGGACAACTCAAAAAAGCCTTCTTCGTCAGTGATGCCCACAGGGAATCTGGCGTTTCGGCCGGACAGCGAGGTATCGGTGTGCTGCAGATTCACCACAACCCGGGCAGCCGGTTGACCATTGACTCGTACCAGTCCCGTGACGGGGAATTTGGTCAATCCATCACCCGCTTCTTGACACCCCGACATCAGGAGAGCACAGAAGCATCCGCCAGCGACAAGGTTCCAACGTCTCCAAGACTCTAACCACTGCATCCCAATTTCCTTCAGTCACAAATCTGTCCGATGACGTCTGCCGCGGCATGATCATTCATTCGCCATTCTTTAGTATTCACCCAGGACCATTCCGTCGTTACGGCCGAAGAGAAACGTCACGGTGACGGCATCGGTATTGTTGCTTAGAAATCGCACGGCTCCATCTCCCATACCAACCAGGACGCCTCCAGTGTGAAAACTGTAGAGGTTATTGCCGGTCATATTCGTGCAGTTAATGAGACAGTTTCCACCGGAGACCACAGTGCCGGTCGCGTCCATCCGCCGCAGATTCAAGCGGTTCTGCCCACTCCAATATCCAAAGTGGGTCTGAGGGGGCAAACCATTCGGTCGATGTTCGGCGTCATAACGCACAGAAGCACCACCCGCGACTTCCGCCAGCATCGCGGTGGAACTGAGGCCATCGGTGGTGTCGCGGAAATTCATGCTGAGAGTCGGTTCCAGCATGCCTGGCATGTTGACGTTCGTGTCAATCCGGCGCGCGCCCCAGCTGGAGAAATACTCACACACGCCCACATTGAAGACGGGCCCCGCGGGATCTGCGAAGTCCGCCGTCGCATAAGGGTTCACCGTCAGATCGACCTTGTCGACCGACGCGATGGGCGGCGAGGGACATTTGAAAACGGTCAACGGAATGGCCGTCAGATCTCGATTGGATCCTTCTGCAAAACCGCGAGCGAAGTTCCACCGATTGTAGATGCTTGCCTGGTCAATCATGGGTAAAACGGCGCGGTTCCAAGTTGACTGCAACAAGACCAGACCCGCGGTGTTCGTCTGCCAGCTGTTCGATAGGGGCAGCCCGTTGTGTGCATCGTGGTAGTTGTGCAGAGCCAACCCCAGCTGCTTCAGATTATTGCGACATTGCGATCGCCGGGCCGCTTCTCGAGCTTGTTGCACAGCAGGCAGAAGGAGCGCGACAAGGACCGCAATAATGGCGATTACGACCAAGAGTTCGATAAGCGTGAAACCGGTACGCCGATGCAATGCCTGACTCCTCATAGATGATGGCTACATAGTGAAATCCGCTCAACAGCGGCCCCAGAATACCTCTGCATTGAACCTTGGACCGACCGATCAAAACAACCAGGGTACGTTCTCAAAGATAGCGCAACGGTCGCCACGGCGGGGTTCATGGCGAATCCTCAGACGCTATAGGCAAATCTCGCGCCGCCAGACGCAAACCTACGTACAGACTGGAATTAGCGAGGACGTTCATGGATTTGTCCACGAGCACAGCGGTGAAAAAAACACCATCGCCGGCGGTTAAACATCCAGTCTTACGAATTGCGGGTGCCGATGGCATCGCGACTGCTGAGTCGCTCTATGCTGCCGAGAGTTGTCGTCCCTCGCAATCAGACTCACTGCGGGTGTCCCGTGTGTCTATGCCAGAGGCACGGCAGGCGCCCGCTCCATGCTGCGGCGACCGGCACCATCCTAACCTGACAACGTGTGGCATCACTCCTGCACTCGCAAAGTGCCAGAGAAGATCATTCAGCAACATCTGATCGAGGCAAACCGGTCGAAGAAACCGCATCGACACCAGCCCGCTGGCGGCTAACTAGCGACACGCTCAACGAACTGAGTATGAAAAGTGACGGTATCACCTGCTAATTTCCAGGAGCAGGCGTGATACTAAGTTGTTCGAGCAATTCGCGAGCTGCAGGGTAATCAGGTTGCAGACTAATCGCAGCCTTAAGATGCTGGATTGCGGGATTCGAAAAACCTTGTGCGGCCGATACTGCCCCCAAGCTATATTGAATTGACGCATTTTTCGGATCAAGTTTCTCTGCTCGTTGAAGATATTCCATCGCATCGACAAACTGGGCTCGCGAGGCGAACACCGTTGCCGCATTCAAATAGGCGTGCAGGGACTCCTGATTCAACTTGATCGCCGTTTGATAGTTTTCCAGTGCCTCATCGGCTCGGCCTTCTCTTAGTAGAGCCGTGCCTAATTCGACATAGGCGTTGGCAAATCCCGGATCCAATTCCAGAGCGGCCCGGAAATGCGGAATGGCTTCGCCGACCTGGCCCATTTGCGATAGTGTCCGCCCCAAGTTGTATTGCAGGCCATCCGAATCGGGATCTCGCTTGACCGCTTCCTGGTAGTTCTTTAAAGCCTCCACAAACTTCCCCTGTGCCGCCAATGTATCGCCCAAATGCGCATAAGCCATTTCACTTTCCGGGTTGTGTTTCAGGACCGACCGAAATTGAGCCACCGCAGCGTCGAATTGCTTTTGGTGCGTCAAGGCGTCACCTAGAATGACTTGAGCCAATTCATAGTCGGGTGCAGCCGCCACCAGTTTTCTTAATGCTTTGATGGCCTCATCAACGGAGCCTGTTTCTAATAAGCCCCGCGCGTCATCCAGCTCATTGAAATGCACCATCATATCTTTGATGTCGGGCAAGGTCGCATGCGAAACGGGCGGAGCATCTGCTTTAGCGTTTCCGACATACCCCAAGCTGGCCAACACTCGTTGCTCTCGGGGCGAGAGTTGAATGTTAACCTCATGTCGCGGGGCCATCTTGCCTTCAAGCTCTGTTAGCTGCCGGTCCAGCAACGCCGTCTGCTCGACATTGTTGCTCGCGAGGTTATTCAATTCCCCACGGTCCTTGGCCAGGTCATAGAGCTCTTTTCGCGGAGCGCGAATGTATTTCCAGCGGTCTGTCGTCAGGCTGCGAAGTGGCGACCAGCCCGCCTCGTGGAACGGTTCGTCGGTTTCGCCATAGCATAAATGGGACTCGAAAGTCCCTCCACGGGCCGCGGCCAGCAAACTACGTCCGCTCACCTGCGACCTCAAAGAGATCTGCAACGCGTCGAGAATGGTCGGAAAAACATCGACCAACGAAACCGATTCGGCAACCCGTCGGCCCGCAGGTAGTATCCCCGGTTGTGAAAGGATAAGCGGTACCTGCATCGTAGAGTTATAGAGCATCTTGCCATGCGTACGCTCATGATGTTCGTCTAACCCTTCACCGTGATCACCGATGACAACAATCAGCGTTCGATCAGCAATGCCGCGTTGCTTTAAAAAGTTTTGCAAACGTCCTAGTTGCCGATCAACGAAGGTCATCTCACCATCATAAGGACGGGCTTTAAACTCTTCACCAAACAAATCGGGGTGAGAAAGATAAGGGCTGTGCGGGTCATAAAGATGGACCCAACATAGAAATGGCCGTTGAGCATTTCCGTTAAGCCACTCCAGGGCTTCGTCGACAACAAGATTTCCCGGTCGATAGCGATGCAGAGCATGATCGGCGGGGCCCGATCCGCTCATATCGTCTCCGTAGCTGGAAAAGCCGCGATCCAATCCGAACTTGGAATCAAGGACGAAGGAGGCCACAAACCCGCCTGTTGCATACCCGCGAGCGGCCAGGGTCTCGGCGAGAGTCGGAATAGAATCAGCTAGCCGGCTCTGGCCGTTGGTCCGCAATCCATGTTCGGGAGGATACAGCCCCGTGAACATCGTCGCATGTGAGGGGAGCGTTAAAGGTGCTGTGGCATAAGCTCGTTCAAACAGGACTCCACTGGCAGCGAGAGCATCCAGAGCGGGAGTCCGGGCCGCATCGTGGCCATAACATCCCAGATGATCGGCCCGGGTCGTATCGAGCGTCACCACCAGGACGTTCCATTGGGGACGCCTCAAGCTCCACCAACTGAATCCCACAACAAACACGACCACCAATGCCAGAATTCCTACGAACCGCCATCTACGCATAGTTGACTCGATGACTAGTTGAGGCCCGGCAAGTTCCCCGTCATTCGCCCCAGAGCGCTGACGGGAAGATTTGACTCGCGAGACTACTGCTTCAAATCGAATTTGAATTCATTTTTCGCATCTTTGACTTCCGCCTTCAGGGTGCTCGTATCACTGCGGCGAAACTTGGCGGGGATGTTCGCATATTCCTTGGGAGCGGCGAGTTTTGTTCCCGGTGCCGGAGCGGCCACACCAGCCATCGGGGGAGTCACGGTGACAACATAACTTCCCTTGATAACAGTCGAAAGAGTTGCAATCCCTTCTGAATTCAAAGGGGCCCCCCCGCCCTCACCAAGGTTATTCTGCAAGCTGACCATGCCCTCGGTGACCGGTTGACCATCGAAGATGATTTTGATCGTGGCACTGCCGGAGGGCTTGCCAGGTGGTTTGCCACCGCAGCCGACGTTTGTGATGAGAAAAATACCCAGCATCAGCGGGGCGCAGAGTTTTAAAGTTGCATTAAACCAAGCGGACATCAATTGAACCTTTGCGACAATCAGAATGAAAATGAGTAACAGGATTAAAACAAGAACCCCGTCCAGAAGATCGGGGTTCTTGCACATGATTTCTTATACACTACATGGTGCCGTCTCAGCTTAGTATTCGCCAAGGACCATGCCATCGTCGCGGACACACAACTGCGCTAAGGTCAGAAAATTAATATTGTCGGACACGAAGCGAACAGAACCATCCGCTAACAGGGCGTGGATTCCTCCCACATGCTGAGAGGTAAGAACTGTATTGAAGGAGAAATAGCTATTGCCGGGTGTCGGGGGAGTCGTTGTTTTGTAAGCGTTCGGCGGATACCGAACCGTGGTGATCCCCCCTGGATAGCAGGCTCCACACGCAGTAGAGAGCGGCAATGTCGTACCGTCGCCCCAAGTTGCCAGGCCTGGATGATTGCCAACACTGAACCAGCCCCCCAAACCATTCGCACTCAGATCGACGTTTCTCGTCAATCCAGACTGCTCGCCGACCAGCAGGGTGTTCGACATCCCATCAGTGCAATCGCGGCTGCGTCGGCTGGAAAAGGGGGTGATCATCCCGTTCTTGCAGCTGCTGGAAGAGGAACACAACAAATCGCCAGTACAGACATTAGTGCGTCCGGCTGGGTCTGGGGTTGCTCCGCTGATGCCCGCATAGTGGATCGTCATCCCTTGATAGCTGTATTGCGTCGAGTTTGTAAAGCTCGCGTTGGTGCTTGAAGGACAAGCATAAACCGGTAAAAACAATCCACGCAGCACAGGATTCTGCGAGAAGCCAGCAGGTGGGCCCACCGGTGCGTGAGCAAAATAGCCACCACCATTCAGCTGCAAGGTGTTGTAGAGGGGTGCTTGATCAAGGTAGGGCAAAATGAAGACACGCCAATTCGGCCTGTCGTCGGTCAGAACCCCCATGGGAAACACAGTCAGGGTGTCGTGATAGTTGTGCATGGCCAGACCGAGCTGCTTCATGTTGTTCTTGCATTGAGAACGACGAGCCGCTTCGCGTGCTTGCTGCACGGCTGGCAGCAATAACGCAATCAAAACCGCAATGATCGCAATCACGACCAGCAGTTCGATCAGTGTAAAAGCCTTACGAAGACGCATTCCACTGCCCCCAAAAATAAGAACTACGGAAGTCCAGAAAAACCTAAAATATTGAATTTAATGTGCAATATGCTGTATTAACACTGAAGCACTTGCATTGATTGATTCGTCAGAATGAGGGTGCCCTCAGTCGAACACCTCCCGCCGGTACAATTTTTGAATAGCAGGCGGCGTGCCAAAAAATCGCCAGCCACGCGACCCTGAGAACAAAATCTCGACGTAGACTCATTGCTGGTATTACTTTGCGACGCATCCCGGGCCACAGGGGAGTTCAATTTCGACTTAGAAAGCCGAAGCCGTTGTCGAAATACCGTGCAGTGTTGCTGGCGTATCGCAAGTATTCAGGGCGTCTCGAGTTATAAAAGAGACTCCGCGCTGCTGAACGCATGGATTACTCTATGCAACAGGCGTATCTTTACCCCACACACAGAACCGAATCTGTCGAGGCCCCCGATGAACGAACCAGCTGCCACATCCGAATATCTCGTCATTTCCCGCGGACAATGGGACACCGATGCCTCGCCAGAGGAAATCCAGAACGCGATCGACCAATTTTACGTCTGGCTGAGTCAGCTCGTTGACGAGGGAAAAATGAAAACCGGACAACGGCTCGCCAGCGAGGGAGTGACGGTTTCCAGAAAAAACGGACTGACAGACGGCCCGTTTGGTGAGGCCAAGGAAGTCATCGGCGGCTACTGGTTCATCGTGGCCAATAGCCTCGCAGAAGCAGGGAAGATTGCCGCAGGAAACCCCTGCCTGAAATGCGGATTGTTTTACGAGATTCGCCCCATCGATCTGCAACGGGCCAGTGCGTTTACCGTGACGAACGAGACCCCCAGCGAACGCAGACCTCCGCGATAGTGTCGCCTCCGTAATCTTTAAGCCATGAGGAGCGATATGGATCTCTACAAAAATAGGCCTGGGCTTCCAGCAAGCATTGAAGTCATTCACAACGAGAACATTCTGAATGTTGCCTCAGATTATTTGATTAGCTCGGGCAACCCACAATTAAACATGTCTGGGGGCGTGAATGGAGCACTGCTGCTGACATTTGGAAACTCGCTTCAGGAAGAACTTCATCAGCATCTTAAAGACGCAGGTGTCTCTTGGATGCCGCCTGGGTATTGCTACCAGTGGAAACAAGCCATTGGCAATTACAAGGGAGTGGTCTACTGCGTGACCGTCGACCGCGAATATCAGTTTTCGAAAGATCTCGTCCAGAGAACCATTCTCTCGGCATCACGCCTGTTGCAGCCTCAGGCGGGAGAGTCGGTAGCCTTCCCCGCGTTTGGAACTGGCTACGGCCATCTCTCCAAGGCGGATTTTGGCGCGGCGATCAAAGACGTTTCCGCAGAACTATTGCAGGCGTGCCCGGGAACCAGGTTCTTTCTCGTGGAAAGAAACATTCACTCCGTCGAAGAGTTGAAAGAGTCAGCCGGATTAGCCGCTCCCAAGGCGAATGACGACTCGGTCGAATAATGGCCGACGAGCCATTGTCAGAAGGTAACGACAATGCTGCCGGCGGCGACGAAGGGATTGTCGGCAACTTCCATTCTGGGCCCAGTTGCGCCATCAGCACAACTTGACCGAGACGTTGAAACCGTGCAGCCTGATTGAGGCAGAGATCCCCGGAGTTAGGATCCGACGGGAAAAGAAAAAAGCCGCAATGACTGATGTCATTGCGGCTCTAAATGCATCTCGGTGGGCTCGAACCACCAACCTTCGGTTCCGTAGACCGATGCTCTATCCAATTGAGCTAGAGATGCGTGCGACTGAGACCCAACTTTAGCCGCCACGGCTGGAATGTCAAGCGACTGATTTTGCTTTCGAGGGCTTTGGACTCAAATGACCGGCTTCAGGGGGCCAAGCCGGTCCAGGGGCCGTTGCAATCGCTACGGCTTCACAGAGGGTCTGGCGGGCAAGCGTTGGCGGGAATTGGAGTTCCGTTGTGTTGTCCAAGACATCAAGACAGATTGAAATCACCTTGTTCGTCGGGCGATTTGGGATCGATTCTCGGGAATTTGAGCTCTCTGGGCGAAATCCAATGTCAGTTCCCGAAATCAGATCGGAAGTAGGCTAAGGGTGGTGGACGTAAGGTTGTGGATCTGCCTAGAATCCCAACAGCCAATCACGTGGAACACAATTCTCGACACGGTCCCCATTGAGACTTTCTCGATCCTGCTCTGACGAGCAAATCCTCTCTATTGAAGGCCGTTTACGTGACGTTTTGACTCCACGATTATTCGTTGCCGCGACCAAGCCATTGGGAGATGGGAATTTCGGTTTCCGCTTCTCAGTTCGTGTCGTCGGCACTGATCGCACCTAACTACTCTTATGCGAGGTAATATGATGCAGGGAAATCAGCAAGTTATCGATGCGTTGAACCGCGGTCTGACGATCGAGCTCACCGCCATCAATCAGTACTTCTGTCAGGCGAAAATGTGCACCAACTGGGGCCTGACCAAGCTCGGCGCCAAGCACTACGCCGAATCCATGGGCGAGATGAAGCATGCAGAACTCTTGATCGACCGCATTCTCTTCCTGGAAGGCGTGCCGGAGATCGCTCGATATGACGTCATCCGCGTCGGTGCCGACGTCAAGGAACAACTGGAGAACGATCTGGTTCTCGAGCGTGGTGGCGTGGATGCCTACAACGCTGCGATTGATCTGTGCTTGAAGGTCAAGGACGCCGGCAGCCGCGACATGCTGGAGCAGATCCTGGTGCAATCTGAAGAGCACGTGGACTGGTTGGAGACGCAGCTCGACCTGATCAACCAAGTGGGACTGCAGAATTACTTGCAGTCGCAAATGGGCGAACACGACCTGACGCACTAATCCTGCTCTCTCGAATCTGCAGAGGATCGCTTCCAGGAGAGGTGAGGCCCCTGCCGACTCGTGTGGTCCAGTGCGGTGTCACAGCATAGATTTCGGATTGCGTGCCACTGCTTTGCAACTGTACTCAGTTGCAAAGCAGTGCATTCCAAGCCGTCCGGGCACTGCTTAACAACCGGGTACGATTGCAAAGCAGTGGCACAACAATGCCTTGGGGAGTGGATCACAAACCTTGGCACTGACAAAGTGCCGAGCTTCCCAAATCAACAAAAAAGCCCGACTGCAATTTGCAGTCGGGCTTTTTTATTGATTCGTTTGGCGTTCTTCCGCACTTGGGAGTGCTATTGCCCCATCTGGGCTTTGATCAACGCTCGGAGTCGGCCGTGGCAGGCCATGCATCCCTTGCCGGCCCCTGTACAGCGACCTAACTCACGCACGGTCTGGACGTTAAATGCAGAAATCGCCGTTTGGGCTTCTGATTCTGTCACGCTGAGACAGCGGCAAATGACCCGATCCTCGCTCAAAACCTCTAATGAGGTCGAACAGCATTCCGGGGTCGTCTGGAGCGTCATTGCCATAGCAAGTTCACCGTTATTATTGAGATTGAGTCTCAGGCTCGTCTCATCATTCTAGCGGTGAGATGGGACGTGTCAACTGTGACACGTGCGTGATGGCTTATGGCTGGAAAAATAATTTGACTTAATCCGATCCGTCTTTCGATCTAGACGTACCTTGGCCTGGGTCGAAAAAGACGAGGAATCTCGCCGAATACTGGCGTTTAAGATGCTTCGGTCACCCTGATCCTGGAATCTGGGTAAGCGGACCGGACAGAGGTTGTGACTCGTTCAATTCCCGACTGGAATTCTCGGAGTCGGACTTCCCCACTGAGAATCGTCCGTGGATGGAGAACCACGAGGAGAGAATTCAGTCGCTGGCGATGCCCGATGTGGGAACACCAAGAAACCCGCGCGACCGACAATTCGTAGAATGGGCATTCCCGCCCGTCTCTTCGTTGAAAACGCCAATGCCGACGGGTAGGAATGCCCATCGTACGGCGGAATAGATTCTCAACTCGCCCTGAACTGCGTCGATTGCCCCTCAAGCGTTATAAAAACGCGATAGGCAGGCTCGACGGCAACAAACCGGAAGCGAGCTACTTGCCCGATTTTGCCGGGTGCTTTTTCCCGGGTTGTTTAGCCGCCGCTGGCTTCGGAGCGGGCTTGGCCGCTGCCTTGGGTTGCGGAGCTGCCGGCTTCTTGGGAGGAGCCGGTTTCTTCGCCACAGGGGCGACGGGCTTCGCTTTAGGCGGCTCGACCTTGGCAGGTTTAGCTGCAGGGGCGACCGGCTTCTGCGTCTTCGACTCCACGGGCTTGGAAGGCGCTGCTTTTGGCGCTACGGGTTTCGCTGCGACTGCAACCGGGGCTGCGGCAGCCTTCGACTTCTTGTCGACAATCGGTTCGGCGCCCTTTTTGGCGGGGGCTGCCACTGGTGCGGCAGCGACCGGAGCCGCTGCCGCCTTCTTTTCAACGGGCTTTTTCTCGGGCGCTTTGCGAGGCTGGCCACCTTCGTACTTTAAACAGACGGTCCAAGCGTACGGACGCGGGAGGCAGAGTGGCCCCTTCGTTGACCGGAATCTGCTTCACAATTCCAAACTGCGGGCGGAACTTCGCGTCGAGCGAAAACTCACGCAGCAGGCTGCAGAACTCTGGCCCTTCCGCTTTGCGAACCAACGGCCGCATCGATTCGGCGGTATGTTCGGCACCACCAGCTTCGGCCTGCAGGTCCAGGAACTCCAGAACGGCCAACTGACCGGCATCGAGCGGAATCAGGTGGGCACCGAGCGCCGCATGCAGCGTGTAGTCGCGAATGAAGGGGGTCAGTTCCTTAATCTTCGACAACTGCTTGGTCGCCAACTCAAGCGTCTTGCGTTTGAGGCCTTCGTATTCGAAGGAGTAATTAGCTTCGAAGACGTAGCTCAGGATGCCACGGATGCGAGAGGCACGCCAGTCGGGATCGCTCATTCCCTGGAAGATGACTTCGAGTTCATCAATCGAGCTGACGCGGATTTCATTGAGGTCATGAAACGCGGCCAGCATTCGCTTGTAGGCCCCGTCAGCGTCCTTGGAGGTCGCATTCTCCAGGCAGACCGCAAATAACATGGTCTCCAGAACGGGAAGTTCTGGTGCCTTGGGAAGAGCCGTATACCGCTTTTTCAAGCCGGCGAGCAGCTTCTTGTAGATTTCCTGCTTGTCAGCAAGTTTCAGACGGGGAACAGCGGCCATAATGCGTGTCTTCAACGGGTGTGGAAACAGATTTGTGGCTTAAGACCAGAAGTAACGGCAAGTGAGTGAAACCGCCAATTCGTATCATCTCACGGCTAACCAGTTGAGGAATCTCATCCGGTTAGTACCACACAGTCATGGTCAACAAGTTGCCCGGGGCGTATCGCTTTACTCATCCTGCGGCAGCTGCTCATGCTCGTCCAGTTCTGCTTCTTCGGCCTCGTCATCGCCATCGTCGTCTTCATCATCATCGAGGTCGTCGTCGTCGAAATCTTCATCGTCTGCCAAATCGTCCGAAGTGATTGCGGGGGTAACTGGAAACAGCTTGTTGAGGGCTGCTTCGGCAGCGGCATCGAGCTTGACGGATTTATCCAGAACGAAAGTCAAAATCGGAGTCTGCTTGGTCATCAAGCGTTCGGCAACTTTGGACTGGAGGAACCCACGCGCAGAAGTCAGGCCCTTCATGGTGAGGAGTTGGCGTTTCGCATCCCCCATGACGGACACATAGACTTTTGCCTGCCGTAGATCCTCTGTCGCCTCGGCTCTGAGGACAGTTACATTCTTGACCCGGGGGTCCTTCAGCTTGAACAGCACGGCGGTACTGACCGCCTCTTGAATGGCGCGATTCACACGTGCTGTACGTCGAGTAGTCATGCGGTGTTTACTTGGATTTCGTTCTGCAGGTTAGGACGTCGGATGAATCGAATCGGGGATGACACGCTACCGTCATCCAGAGAACTGCTGGATGACGGAAAATACTGTCGAGGTTTGCAGCGACCGAGAACTGATGAGACTGCTGACTCGGAGTGGCCTGATACCGAAATAACTCGGATCAGCTCTCGTTGCCTCTGTTTGACAGTCTCACCAATTGCAGAGCCAGCCACTAGCTCAACGTACGTTTCACCTCTTCGATTCGATAGGCTTCAAACAAGTCTCCCTCTTTCACATCGTTGAAGTTTTCGAGGCGGATACCGCACTCAAAGCCTTCGCGGACTTCTTTGACGTCGTCCTTTTCACGCTTCAGAGAGCCAATTCCATATTCGTTCAATACGCGGTGGTCACGAATGACCCGGACGCGGTTGGAGCGTTCGATGGCACCGTTCAACACACGGCAACCTGCAATCGTGCCACCAACGCGGCTGATGAAGAAGGTTCGCAGCACCAGGGCGCGACCCGTCGACACTTGTTGCAGTTCCGGCTTGAGCAGACCTTCGAGGGCCAACTTAATGTGATCGATGACTTCGTAAATGATCTGGTATTGCCGGATTTCCACCCCTTCGCGTTCGGCCAAAATCTTGGCACGATCTTCGGGGATGACGTGGAAGGCAATGATGATGGAGTTGGTAGCCGCCGCGAGATACACATCGCTCTCGTTGACGCCGCCGACACCGTCGTGAACCAGCTTGACCTGGACTTCCGGATGCTCGAATTTTCCGAGTTCATGTCGGAGAGCTTCGAGAGAACCTGGTGAGTCGGCCTTGATGATCAACGGCAGATCACGCACACCGCTGCCCTTGACCATATTGAGAACGTCTTCGAGCGTGCGGATCTTAACCTTGGAAGCCAAGGCGGTCATCCGTTCGCGAATTCGGCGTTCATCGGCCAATTGGCGGGCAGCATCGGCATCAGCCGTGACCACAAACTTGTCGCCGGGGCTGGGGACGATATCCAGACCTGACACCTTGACAGGTGTTGAAGGTCCAGCGGACGTGATGTCCTTACCCTGGTCGTTGTAGATGTTACGGATACGGCCGACGGATTCACCGCAGACCACCATATCGCCAATTTTCATGGTCCCGCGTTGAATCATCAACCAGGCCACCGTTCCACGACCTTCGTCGCGGAAGGCTTCCAGGCAAACGCCGCTTGCCGCAGCGTTCGGATTGGCTTTGTACTCGTTCAATTCTGCGGTGAGCAACAAGGTTTCGAGCAACTTGTCGATTCCCAAACCGGTCAAACCGGACGTCCGCACGACTTCGACATCACCGCCCCATTCGGCAGGCATGATTTCGTAGCGAGCGAGCTCTTGCAGAACCTTCTGCTCGTTGCGGCCAGGCAGGTCACACTTGTTGAGTGCAACGATGATCGGCACGCCAGCGGCCTTCGCATGGGCAATCGCTTCGGCGGTTTGCGGCATGACCCCGTCATCGGCGGCAACCACGAGCACGACGATATCGGTGACGTTCGCACCACGAGCACGCATCTCAGTAAACGCCGCGTGGCCAGGGGTATCGACGAAGGTCAGCTTGTGACCATTCTTCTCAACCTGGTAGGCCGCGATGTGCTGAGTGATACCACCGGCTTCGCCAGCGGCCACTCGGGCACCACGGATCGTATCGAGCAGCGTCGTCTTACCATGGTCGACGTGACCGAGAATCGTGATGATCGGCGGTCGGGTGACAGCACCTTCCACGATTTCCTCGGTTTCATCTTCCTGGAAGAGCTCTTGTTCCAGATCGCGTTCACGGCGAATTGAAAGGTCAACGCCCACTTCCAGGGCCAGTTCGATCGCCAAGTCTTCATCAATAATCGAATTGATGTTGGTGGCCACGCTGGGATTGCTCATGAAGAGGATCTTCAACAGATCCTTCGCAGGGCGTCCGATGCATTCGGACAAACTACGAATCGTGATGGGCAATTCAATTTCGGCGGACGTCTTGATCGGAGCGGTGAACGACTTGTGCTTCCGAGAGGGTTTAAACCTGCCGAATCCACGATCGTCGTCGCCTTCGACTTCACGGCCACGTTTGGCCTGTCGCGCCTTGCGGCTATCTTCCAGACCGGCACCGTGCTTGACGCCTGGCTTGGCCTTGGCCTTGTTTTGCTCAATTTCTTCTTCGAGCGTCAGCGTACCACGTTTCCGCGGCACAGCCTTATCATCAAGAGGCTTCTTGATTTCAGGGCCACGCTTGTGATTCTTCAGCATGTTTTCCAACGGCTTGACGTCGTTAATCGTCGTACCGGTGGGCAACTTCATATCCGGCTTTTGAGCAGCCGGTTGTGGGGCGATCGTCGGGCCACGGAACTCCGGCATCGGAGCAAACGTAGGCAGATTGGGCCCAGGTCGGCTCTTCGGCCGCTTAGCGTTGACGGCATCGTTGGCCGCCTTGGACATGTCCACAGTTCCCTGTGGCTTCATGTTGAATACCGGACGGCGGCCACCTGCCGGAGCGATATAGTCATCGCGTCGCAACGGGTTACCAGCTCGATCGGCACGTTTCGGTGGGGTGCCCACGACGGGCTCTTCTTCAGGCAACTCTGCAATCTCTTCGACGACTTCTTCGTCATTGGGTGTTTCAGCGACCGGAGCTTCGACGACTGGCTCGGCAACGGCTTGCTGGAAGTAGGTCAGGTCGGCACGCCGTCCATCTTCTA
>JAZKFE010000295.1:19044-28692 GCA_040386595.1 Planctomycetota bacterium
CGACATCCGGTGCGGTCACTGCAACCGGAGCCTCTTCGGGCTCACTGATCGTAGCGGTGACACTGGATGAATCGGCCGGCGAATCAATCACCGTTTCTTCCGCTGTGGTGGCAACCGTATTAACGGTTTCCTCCTCAGGAGTCCCGGTGTAGGTTTCGGAGTCCGGCTGAATCGCAGGCTCGGACGGCGCTTCCGCCGTCGCGACCGCAATTGCCGAATCGTCCTCCAACTCGGACTCGCCAGGACGTGGCTTGGGCGATAACCGTGGGGCTTGAGGGCGCGGAGCCATCAGGTTCTGGAGCGGCTTATCAAAGCTCTTGACCACTTCGCGCACGGGAGGCACAGGCACCGCCTTGGGGGCCGGGGTGCTCACGCTGCTCGATTGCTTCAAGTAATCGAGTACTTTGCTTTTCTCTTCAGGCGAGATGCTCGCAAGGGCCGAGTTCTTGAGGATTACGCCAACCTTGGCGCATGCCTCAATGAGGTCCTTGCTGTCCATATTGAGCTCTTTCGCCAGAGCGAAGATACGAATCTTCTGCAAACCGAAGTCTCCGTCAGATGTCGGTAACGAAATAGGTTCGAGACTGAACTTCGCATGCGGCAGGTCACAAGTCCCACCTAAATTCATTGCGATTCGAAACCCAAACCAGCAGTTTAGCGGAAGCCGAAGCCCCCACACTGCGTCTCACCGTGAGTCGCAGCCCCGTTACCGTTGCCCCAGTGGCGCCGACACAGGTTCTTGTCCCTATGACATTTAGTCAAATCGGATTGGCCGTGGGCCATCAAACAATTTGACCGCTTATCACACCTAGCACCCGTCACACGTCCTGCACTCGTTCAAATCTTTTTGATGCACATCCCCGTTAACTTGGTGAACACCCTGCTCGCCCCGCGTTCTGGCTTCAATGCCATAAACATCGAGTGCGAGCGACGTCTCATCGAAATATGTTCGCCTCGCGGCCCCTGTGCCGCGAGTCTGTCGTCTATTATCTCAGCAACAATCGGCAAAGCCAGACGATTCACCTGGCTTACGATCGAGAATGATGATCACCCGGCTCGTCTCGGCCAATTTCCTGCAATCGCTGATGCTTCAAACGCTTGTCAATTTCGCTTTGTTTTTCCAACCGCAAGGCTTCGTCGTCTGCCACTGCGACAATGGAATCACATTGCTCTGGGGTCAATCCCCCCAATTCACCGAGCTGATCGGGCTCGATGATCGACAGGTCGTCGTAGCTGAAGAAGCCTTGAGCTACGAGGTTTTCTGCCAACTCTTCTGTCACACCTGGAATCGAAGAGAACGCGGCCACTGAGTTTTCCAGTTGGTCGTCCAATTCGGCCCGGGTCATAATTTCAATGTCCCAGCCAACCAGCCGCGAGGCCAGTCGCACGTTCTGTCCACGTTTGCCGATCGCCAACGACAACTGGTCTTCGCGAGCCAGGACGATGACTCGTCCCAACATCGGACACAGAATGACGTCTTCGACTTCGGCGGGTTGCAGGGCATTGGGGACCAACACCTGCAACGAGTCGTTCCAGCGCACAATATCGATGCGCTCGTTCGACAATTCTTCCACAATATTTTTAATTCGTGCACCACGCACACCGACGCAAGCACCGACGCAATCAACCTTTAGGTCGATACACGACACGGCAACTTTCGACCGATACCCAGCTTCGCGAGCCAACGATCGAATTTCGACGATACGTTCTGCGATTTCCGGAATCTCAAGTTCGAACAGGCGGCGTACCAAGTCTGCGTGAACCCTAGACAAGACAATCTTGACCCGGGTTCCCACTTTGCGAACATCCACGATAATCGCCCGCACTCGGTCGCCGACGCGGTGCGATTCACCGGGGATTTGTTCGCTTTTCGGAAGAATACCTTCCACTTTGCCCAAGTTAATGTTGGCCATGCCGCCGACGTAACTGGCGACAGTGCCGTTCACAATCTGGCCCTGCATGGCCATATATTCGTCGTACATCGCGTCGCGTTCGGCTTCGCGAATCTTCTGGATAATCACCTGCTTGGCAGTTTGAGCTGCCACGCGGCCGAGGATGTCTCCGAGAACTTCGGATGAGACCTCAATGGCGTTATGCAAAAGCGAAGGATTGCCGGTTGTGCGGTCAATGTGTACTTCTAGTTGTTCTTCCTCACCGTAATGTTTCTTGGCAGCCGAAAGAATTGCTTGTTCAATTCCTTCGACGACAATTTCCTTGTCGATATGCTTATCGCGGTGGATGGCGTCAACAATCCGCAATACTTCGGGGCCGTTCATTCTGCTCCTCTCGAACTCATTGGCGGGCAATCCGCACTCACCGCAGGTGGGGCCAAAAGCCACGTATCCCTGTCAGTCAGTACGATGATTGTCAATTGCCGGCTCAAAATGCTGGCCACGAAACGCACGGATGTCAATAACCTAGCCATCCGTGAATCCCGGCGGCTGGGTTCCCAAGGTTACCCTCATCTTGGCGGTGCGTGGCATAACAGTTCAGCCGGCGATTTCGCCTCGTGAGACTGCGGTCAAACACTTCCAATATGAAACAAAAAAAGCGGGCCGGAGACCCACTTCGTCCTAACAAACAATTGGCGAGGCCGGCTCTGGCGGCGGTTCTTCCACCACCAGACCCCGAGAATCACCTTGTCAACAGACTCCGCTGCCAGTTGCTGAAACGAATAAATCGCTTGCAGCCAGAAGTTCTGCCATTTATGGCATGTTAACTTCTTTAAAGCCTCGGTGGTCCAAATGGCGAATCAGGTTACATTCTCGGCGCCCTCAGGATTTGCCGGAAACTATCCCGTCTCATCCACGCCGGCACAACTGAGTGCCGATCATCGAATGAGCACGAAACTACCGCACGTTCCTGCCTGAAACTCGTTGGGCAACCAGGACGAAGTTGGTTTCCCAGCGAAATTGCAGGATGTATCGTCCGAGGTCACCCTCAGAAAACACCCTCTCCACTGCGTTTTCTCATTGCGAGAAATCGCTCATTCCAGAAACGATAATCGGCAGAGGTCCAACTGTCAAGGAGTGGCCTCAAATTAGGGCTCGGATTTCATACGCAAGTCATTATCCGCACCACTTTTTCAGTGCTTGACACCTGTTTGAAGTACTCCCCCGACTCGGCCTCACAGATGTGAGCGCCTGTCAGCATGGTCCAGAAGACCAATATTGAGGCGGCTGATTGCAGCAATCATATCAAGAAAAATGCTTTCGTGGGCTCGGCGGAAATCGTTCAAGGGTTCTTCTGATGAGTCCAAGCAGTTTCCAAGAGCGCTCGGCGGTGTGCCACAGCTGTTTTGGGGGTGATTAGACGGTACCTACAGCCTATCGCCTGCCTTGAGGAGTACGAACGCCCCCGACCTTGAGAGCGATTATAAGCTCCGTAGGATGGGCATTCCTGCCCGTTCGCATTGGCTTTGCTACAAAGGGACGGGCAGGAATGCCCATCCTACAAAATTGCCCAAACGCTTACTTCATAGGCGTTGCCTTGTCGCGTTTGGGCGTCGCCCCCTGGAATGCCTTCCGCGTCCTGGAGAAATCTCGGATCGGAAGTTGTTTGTGCGTGAATTCTGTTGGTTTCGCGCGCAGTGATGCTTTGGGAATAAGCAGTTTTAAACTGATACAACGCCCGTCGCCCCCTGCCACAGCAGATTCGCCTAACGCTGCGGGCCGTTTGCGTGATAGCAAACTTTCCTGCTGTAAGGCATCAGATCGCGCGAACATTGGCATTCGGAACGGCGTGAGTTCAGAGCTACGCCACCGTTCTGTGTGTGTGGCCTGAACTCAGGCGTCTCTTCCGGCACAGGCGTTGCTATCCCCCTGTGGCCCAAGCGGCTGTGACGGGCCCCACCCGCCGTCGACGCGGCAGGTTCTGGCTTGGAAGTCCTATCGCAGTCCGCGAATGGTCCAGGCGTTACCGCTCGGTCAACGTTCTTCCTCATGCTTCACGGAGATCGTGCTACTGATGACCTACTATCAAGACGCTCCACTCGATTCGGTCCTTCCCTTTTTACCCGACCTGAGTGCCATCTCTTCTAAACAAGGGGATCCCGCGGAAACGCTCGCCAATCTAGTACAGATGGTCCAAGAGCGGTTCCAAACGGATGTTTGCTCCGTGTATCTGATTGAACCAGACCGCGCGAACCTGGTGCTGGCAGCCACAGTAGGGTTGCGGCCAGAAAGTATCGGACAGGTTCGCATGGGGTTGGATGAGGGGCTGGCCGGATTGGTGGCCGAAGAGCTGCGCCCCATCATGGTGGCGGACGCTCCCGAACACCCTCGTTTCAAATATTTTCGCGAATCAGGAGAGGACCCCTATCTCTCCTTCCTCGGCGTGCCGCTAATTGAACAAGGAGTGTTTCAAGGGGTCCTGGTCGTTCAAACGAAAGAAGAACGGACCTTTACGGCTGATGAGATTACGTTGATGTTGGCGATTGTGAGGCAACTAGGGCCGATCGTCAGCGAGGCCCGTAACCTCGAACAGTTCATCGCCCCGACCTACGAGCGTATCTGGGCCCTGGCCCGTAACTTGTGGTGGAGCTGGGATGCCGAATCGACCAGCCTGTTTAATGAGCTCGACCCGGTGGGCTGGCGTGAGCTGGACCACAATCCCGTCGCCCTGCTCTCGCGAACTTCGCTAGAAAAGCTCGAGGAGCGCGCGGGCGAACTCGTACTGCACAGCCGGCTGAATTACGCCTATCGCCGCATGCAGGACTATCTACGGTCCAAGAAAACGTGGGGAGCCACGCATACCGGCGTGCTGAAGGCGCGGCCGGTCGCCTATTTCTCGGCCGAGTTCGGCCTGCACGAATCGCTGCAGATTTACTCGGGTGGCTTAGGAATTCTGGCTGGAGATCACATTAAGAGTGCCTCCGATCTAGGGATTCCGCTCGTCGGGATCGGACTGTTCTACGCTCAGGGTTATTTCCGCCAGCGTCTGGACACTTCAGGCTGGCAGCATGAGGACTACGTCAATCTGGATCTGCGTCAGTTGCCCCTGGAGCCGATGATGGGGGCCGACCACCGCCCCTTGATGGTGTCCGTCGAAACCCGTGGCGCGACGATTTATGCCCAAGTCTGGAAGGCCACCGTCGGCCGCAACACGCTGTTGCTGCTAGATTCGGATGTGGAAGCGAATCAGCCCGAAGACCGACAACTGACCGCCCGGTTGTATGGCGGCGACAGTCGCGTCCGGATTCGCCAGGAACTATTGCTGGGGGTGGGCGGCGTGCGGGCTCTGAAAGCAATGAGCATCCATCCGGGGGTGCTGCATCTCAATGAAGGGCACAGCGCCTTCGTGGTGTTGGAGATGATTCGACTGCGGATGCAGACGGAAGGCATCGGCTATGACGAGGCTTTACGGCGGGTTTCGACCCACACGGTCTTCACCACGCATACACCAGTGCCGGCCGGACACGACCGGTTCCATGCCGACATGATCGAAGAACACCTGGGGCCGTTGCGTGATGCCTTGGGGATTTCTCACGAGACTTTGATGGGGTTGGGCCGCGTCTATCCGCACAATCATGGCGAAGATTTTTGCATGACGGTGCTGGCCCTGAAGGCATCACGGCGCGCGAATGCGGTCTCGTCATTACATGGCGAAGTTTCTCGAGCGATGTGGACCTCGCTGTTCCCTGGCCGCTCCGAAGATGAGGTGCCGATTGGTCACATCACCAACGGCGTGCACGTGCCGACCTGGCTCGCGCCGCAGATGCGAAATCTCTACGACCGCCATCTCGGTTCCGAATGGTCGCAACGGAATGGCGAACCCGACGTCTGGGAAGGAATCGAGACAGTTGACGACGGAGAACTGTGGGAAACACATCAGATTCTGAAATCACGAATGATCAAATTCGTCCGGCAACGAGCGGTGGCCCAGGCCGAACGTCGTGGTGAGCCGAAAGACGTGATCGAACGGTGCCGCCGGTCTCTGAGCCCCGACGCCTTAACGATTGGTTTTGCTCGGCGCTTTGCGACTTATAAACGAGCCAACCTGATTTTCGATGAGCTCGAACAATTGGCGTCGTTGATGAATGATCCGCAATGGCCCATTCAGTTCGTTTTCGCTGGCAAGGCCCATCCGCGAGATGTCCCCGGGAAGACGGTGCTGAAGCAGATCGCCGAGATGATGCGCGATCCTGTTTTTGCCGGTAAGCTGATTTTTGTCGAAGATTACGACATGAACGTGGCACGGCATCTGGTCCAGGGAGTTGACGTGTGGCTGAATAACCCCCGTCGTCCGCTGGAAGCGTCGGGGACTAGCGGTCAGAAAGTCGTGCTCAACGGGGGGCTGAACTTATCGGTCCTCGACGGTTGGTGGGCGGAAGCGTACGATGGCACGAACGGCTTCGCCATCGGCATGGGCGAAACGCATAGCAATACAGAGATCCATGATAAGATGGATGCGGATGCCTTGGCTCGCACATTGAGCGAACAGGTGATGCCGATGTATTATGGACGCGACCGCGACGGGTTGCCCCGTGCCTGGATCGCCCGAATGAAGTCGGCGATTCGCTCGCTGGGGTGGCGGTTCAATGCCGACCGAATGGTGATGGACTATGTGATGAAGTGCTACATCCCCGCTGCGGGGGGCACTTCCAGCAATATGAGTCAACGCTGACCGATGCCTGAAGTGGGCTCGGTTTTGCATCGAACCCGAAGCCTGCGATGACGGCGCTGCGAGATCGGTTGCTGTCTTCGCCGGCTACGGGTTTATGTCATTTAAGAATACATCAGGGATTTAGCAATGCGGCCGAAGGAACAGGAAGCACTCAGCGGTGACATTCGTCGGCTGGGGGACTTGCTAGGGCAAGCCCTGCGTCGGGTCGCAGGCGAAGGCGCGTTTCAAATTGTCGAGGAGATTCGTGCGTCGGCTAAAGCCTTGCGTACGAACCCCACCGTGCAACAGGCCCGGCAGCTGCGGGATCGACTCTCCGAGCTGCCGCTGGAAGATCTGCGCACGTTGATCCGAGCCTTCACCATTTACTTTGATCTCGTCAATCTGGCCGAACAACGGGCGCGAGTTCGCGCGTTGCGAATCCGAGCGGCCGAGCTCGGTGGTGTGCCGCTGGCCGAGACGCCCGAAGCCGCCTTGCGGCAGTTACGCGAACGGGGGCTGACCGCCGAAGCCGTGCAGGCTGAGCTAGACCGGGCCCTGATCTGTCCGGTCTTTACGGCTCATCCGAGTGAAGCCCGACGACGTACGATTCTGGATCGCTTGAATGCGATTGATCAGCAAATGGATCGCCTGGAGTACGGTCAACTCCTGCCCGCCGAGCAGGAACAGGTTCAAGCCTCGATCGCCGAAGAGGTGGAAACCTATTGGCTGTCAGATTCCATTCGAGATACTCGGCCCCGCGTTCAGGATGAAGTCATCCATGGGCTGGAGATGGTCGAAGGGAGTCTGTTCGACGTTGTCCCCCGTCTTTACCGGCAGTTGAACCAGGGCTTGAGCCGAGTCTATCCCGAACGCACCTGGAATGTTCCTTCATTCCTGAAGTTCGGGTCGTGGATCGGTGGTGATCGCGACGGCCACCCCAGCGTGACGCATCGAGTCACCGCCGAGGCTGTGATGTTGCAGCAAGAGGCCGTGTTGCAGCACTACATTGTCCAGATGGAGCAACTCTGGCGGAAGCTGAGCCATTCAGATCATTTCATCATTCCTAGCCCCGAGTTCCGGGCCTCACTGGCACGCGAAGCGGCACTGTTTCCGGATGTCACATTGTCACCCGAGCACGAGCCGTATCGAGCGAAGTGCAAACTCATTTCAGCCAAGCTGCAACGAACGTTGAACTATGTCCGCACCTGCACGCCAAGCTGGAGTGGTGAAATCGCCCCTGTTCCCGATGGGGTGTACCTGGGAGGAAGTCAGCTCCTCTACGACCTGCGATTGATCGCTTCGGACCTGCGTCATGCGGGGGCGGAAGCGGCCGTCGGTGGCAGCTTACAGGACATGATCCGGCTAGTGGATGTTTTTGGCGTGCACTTGTTAAAGATCGACTTGCGCCAACACAGCGGTCGTCACCTGTCAGCACTCGATGAAATCTTCCGCTGGGCGGGTGTTTGTCCGGAATACTCGAAGCTCAGCGATGATGCGAAGTTCGAGTGCTTGGTAAATGAGTTGCAACATACGCGTCCGCTGATTCCGACTCATCTGCCGTTCTCGCCTGAAACGACTGAGGTCATCCAAACATTCCGCGCGACGTCGGCCATTCTCGACCAACAATGCCCGGACGTCCTACAAAAATACATTATTAGTTCCACGACGACTCCGGCCCACTTGCTAGAAGTGCTGCTGTTTGCCCGCGAAGCACGGTTGTTCCGACCGAATGACGGCGTCAGCCGACTAGATATTGTCCCGTTGTTCGAGGCCTTGGAACCACTTCGTAATGGTCAGGCCATTATGGAGAAATTGTTCGCCCTGCCCGTCTATCGGCAGCATTTGGCACTGCGCGGCAATATTCAAGAAGTGATGATCGGCTATTCGGACAGCAACAAAGAAAGCGGCTTCCTACAATCCACATGGGCCTTGTATCGGACTCAAGAACAGCTCGTGGAACTGGGGCATCGTGAAGGCATCACCATGCAGATGTTCCACGGCCGCGGCGGCGCTGTCGGGCGTGGTGGCGGGCCTTCGAACCGTGCCATCCTGGCTCAGCCCCGTGGTACGGTCAATGGCCGATTGCGGATCACGGAACAGGGAGAAGTGATCGCCGATCGCTACGGCAATCGCGCGATTACGGGGCGGCATCTGGATCAAGTCGTGAACGCGGTGCTATTAACTAGCGTCCCCGATAAAGGGGTAAAAGTCGATCCCGCGTGGACCACCCTGCTCGACCGCTTGGCCGATTCGTCCTACCATCATTATCGGGAGCTCGTGTATGAGAACCCCGAGTTCCTAACCTATTTTGAACAAGCAACGCCGATTAAAGAAATCGCGAGACTTAAGATTGGTTCTCGGCCCAGTCGCCGTGGCACGTCTTCCAGTATCGACGAGCTGCGGGCGATTCCGTGGGTCTTCAGCTGGATGCAGTCGCGCCACACGTTGCCGGGCTGGTATGGACTCGGAAGTGCCGTCTTCGAAGAGTTACAAAGTCGTCCCGAACGACTGGCGACTCTGAAAGAAATGTACGAGAAATGGCCCTTCTGGCGAACACTGATCGACAACGTGCAGATGATTCTGGCAAAGGCCGACCTGACCATTGCGCGGCTGTATGCAGATCTGCTGGAAGATCAGGCGTTAGCAGCCCGGATTTTTGGTCAGATTGAGCTGAAGTATCAACGCTCGGTGGATGTCATCTGTCAGATCACCGGGCAATCTGCGTTGCTGGATCGAGTGCCCATTCTGCAAAAATCGATTCAGTCGCGGAATCCGTATGTCGATCCGCTAAGCCTTATTCAATTAGTGCTATTAAGACGACTACGCGCAAGTACCGAGCCAGCCGAAGAGCTGCAGACCGCAGTTTTGGAAAGTATTAACGGAGTGGCTTCAGCGTTGAAGAACACAGGGTGATTTCCTGTGACACATCTTTCACACTCCTCTCTATCGATTTCGTATTGTGGATTGCAGGCATCACCGTTCGGTGTGAATCCACACCAACTCTTAGTCCCGAAGGGACGGCATAATCTAGCCGTGGGCGCAAGC
>JAZKFE010000296.1:0-5750 GCA_040386595.1 Planctomycetota bacterium
CGTGGGTTTACACCCACGGCTAAGTTCTGTCGTCCCTATCGGGACTGAGGAAAAGCTTCGGATGATCGTTCATCCAGAATTCGACTCGATCCTGATTCCGGGCTAACGTGTGAGCCGATTTGCTGTTATGGTTGGCTACCCGGTGGATTCTGGTCGGTGCGATGGGCCGACAAATGATCTGAGCGGGTATCACTGGTCGATATTGATTGCGGGCCGTCGCAGGATTTTCGAGACACAGACGGCTGACCGAGACCCCGATGGCAGATTTCTCTAACTCTGACGTGTGTCAAATTCTCGCTGCGGGCGGGCCGCAAGCGGTCCATCTGGTGGGGGCTTGCGGCTCGGGCATGAAAGCCTTGGCCGAATACTTTATCGATCGCGGCTGGCGGGTGACGGGGACCGATTTGCAGGCGGCGTCGCCGGCGGGGATCGCCTTGCGGCAACGCGGTATCACCCTGTTTCCCGAGCATGCGGCAAGCCATATTCCGCCCGATGTACGGCTGGTTGTTTACAGTTCGGCGGTGCAGGAAAACAACCCCGAACGGCTGTGGGCGACGGAGAATCGGGTGGCGTCGTGTGCCTATCACGACATGCTCGGTGCGCTGATGCAGGGGCGGGTGGGGATTTCGATTGCCGGGACCCATGGCAAGAGTACCACGACAGCGTTAACCGGTTGCGTGCTGACGACTTCTGGATTGCAGCCGACGGTGTTGGTCGGGGCGGAAGTCTGTGGTTTGCAGGCCAACGGCTGGGCCGGTTCGGGCCTCCTGCTGGTCGTGGAAAGCTGTGAATATCGCCGCCATTTTCTCAGTCTGCAGCCGAAAATGGCCGCCATCCTGGGAATTGAGGCGGACCATTTCGATTGCTTCGCGGACGTGGCCGAAACCATTCAAGCCTTTCAGGAATTCGCCGTGCGGCTGCCGTCTGACGGCCTGCTGGTGGTGCATCGCGACTGTGAAGCTTCTCAACAGGCATGCCACGGTGTGGTGGCGGAAATTGAGACCTATTCGCGGAATGCAGGGGCGGACTGGCAGGCGGTGGATGTGGAAAAAATTCCGCTGGGGCACCGTTTCCGAATTCTCTATCGGGGGCAAGAATTTTGTCGCACGCAATTGCGGGTTCCGGGGCGGCATAACGTCCTGAATGCCCTCGCGGCGACCGCGTTGTGTCATCGTGCCGGAGCCACTGCCGACCAAATTGCCGATGGGATCGAGCGGTTTCGGGGGATCCGCCGACGGTTTGAGGTCTTGGGAGATGACGCGGCGGGGGTGACCGTCGTCGACGACTATGCTCATCATCCGACGGCCATTCAGGCGACGTTGCAGGCCGCGCGTGAGGAATTTGGGGCTCGCCGGCTGGTGTGCGTGTTCCAACCGCACCAAG
This sequence comes from Planctomycetota bacterium, assembly GCA_040386595.1. Lineage (GTDB taxonomy): Bacteria > Planctomycetota > Planctomycetia > Planctomycetales > Planctomycetaceae > JAKFVC01. The sequence goes on from JAZKFE010000296.1 coordinate 1,384, forward strand.
TTTCCCGCACCGTGGGGTTGCTGCCCGATTTTGCTCGCAGCTTCGCGGCGGCGGACGAAGTCATCATCGTTCCGGTGTATGGAGCTCGAGAAGCCTACCAAAAGGAGCTGTCTGAAGTCTCGGCCCGCTTGGCGGAGCTGATTACAGAGCAGGGAGTTGTGGCTCGCTTCAGTGGTAGCCTTGACCAGACTCGGGCAAGTTTGGACGATACGCTGCGCCCCATGGATGTACTGCTAACGCTCGGGGCAGGAGACATCGACCGGATTCATTATGACTTCACTCGCCGACTTCAGCGAAATCACTCGCCGTGACGAACCTTTGGCCCCCTACACCTGGATGAAAATCGGTGGGCCAGCCCAGTTCCTCATTCAACCCCGCACGCCCGAAGAGTTGATCCAAGTTGTCAAAACTTGCGATCACGTCGAGGCTCCCGTGAAATTATTGGGAGGGGGATCCAATCTGCTGGTTCGAGATGCCGGCGTCGGCGGCGTCGTGCTGCGGATTTATGGCGAACCATTCGCCAAGGTCGAGGTCGAAGGGGACTTGGTCCGGGCTGGTGCCGGAGCCATGTTGACGACCGTCATTTCCCACACGGTGAATGCGGGCCTCGCCGGCATGGAAACGTTGGTGGGGATTCCTGGGACCGTCGGCGGTGCCTTGCACGGTAATGCCGGGGGCCGAATCGGTGATATCGGCCAGTTCGTGGAAAGTGTCACCGCCCTGACGATGACGGGCGAAGTGGTGACGCGGAACCAGGATGAGCTGTCATTCGGTTACCGCGAAAGCAACCTGGATGATTTGATCATCTTAGAAGCCACGTTCCGCCTGCAGCCCGATGATCCCGATGAGATCACGCGGCATATGCGCAAGCTGTGGATTTCCAAGAAAGCCACGCAACCTTACAGTTTTCAGTCGGCGGGTTGTGTGTTTAAGAACCCCCGCGGCATGAGTGCCGGGTTGTTGATCGATCAGGCTGGATTGCGTGGGACGCGGATTGGCAATGCCGAAATCAGCGATCGGCATGCCAATTTCATCGTCTCACACCCCGGAGCATCTTCCGCCGATGTGCAGCGTCTGATTGACTTGGCTCGGTCCAAAGTTGCTGAACAGTTCGGAGTCGATCTAGAGCTGGAAATTGAAGTGTGGTAGTCTACTGACATACACAAAACATCACCGCGGGACGGCGTCAGGCGTCGGCCGCGGTTCTGTTGAAAGTGGGAAAAAGTCGGTTCACAACGGAAAACGGAGTTCGAGACTCATTGGCTGGAGTTGGTACTCGCAACCAAAACGGCAAGATTTGGCAGTTCCCGCAAGCTGCTGAAAATTGCAAATACAAATCGCTGTTCGACTTAATGTCGATCACCCGGATGCAAGGAGGCACGCCGTGGCAACGTTCTCTATTCCCCCCGCTCAAATTGAGTTTCGACGTTCTGGCCCGTGGAAAGTCGCCGTTCTATTTGGAGGCGAGTCCGCAGAGCGTGAAATCAGCCTGGCCAGCGGCCGCTGTGTCTCGCAGGCCCTGCGTGAACGGGGCCATGAGGTGGTCGATATCGACCCCAAGTTCGTGGACCTCAGCCGGCATGACTGGAGCGACATTGATGTCGCGTTCCTCGCGCTGCACGGCAAGTTCGGCGAAGATGGCCATGTGCAAAGCATCCTGGAAGTCCTGGGCGTGCCCTACACCGGCAGTGATGCCGAGGCCTCACGCGTGGGCATCAGCAAGTCGGCCACGAAAGAACGGATTGCTCAGCACTCCGTGCCGACGGCTCCTTATGTTTTGATTCATGAATCAGATACCGCCGAGCGGATTCTGACGCACGCCGGCAACCTGGGTTTTCCGCTGGTCGTGAAGCCCGACACGCAAGGCTCCAGCCTGGGCGTGAGCATCGTGCAGAACGCCGAGGAATTGCTGCTGGCGTTGCCCAAGTGCTTCTGCTTGGATTCGTTCGGCATTCTGGAGCAGGCGATCATTGGGAGTGAATGGACGGTTGGGATGCTCGATGATTGCATTCTGCCGCCAATTCAAATCAGCACCGACCGGCAGTTCTTCGATTTCCAGGCCAAGTACAACGATGACGGGACCGGGTATCGGTTCGATTACAGCGTACCCAGCGATGTGGTGCGGCGGATCGAATTGGTGGCCCAGAACGCCTGCCGGGCGTTGGGGACTCGCGGGTTGGCTCGTGTTGACATTATGCTTGATCGTGAGCTACAGCCGTGGGTTCTGGAGATCAACACGATTCCTGGACTCACCGATCACAGTCTGGTTCCCAAGGCCGCCGGTCAGATGGGCTGGAGCTTTGGCGAGCTGTGCGAACGAGCGATTTTCAGCAGTTTGAAATTAACTGCGGCCGGTTTGAAACGAATCATCGGATAGTCGGTATTATTTTCTACGAAGCCGGGCGTGAGACGTTCGCGAATGTTAAGACCGCGATCAACGTCTCATGTTCGACGGCATCTGGTAGAAATCACAATGCACACCCAACGTGGGTTCGTGTGTTCTCCGTCGCGTCGCACACTCGCACCGACTGAGCTCGTGACACCCCGTAGACGGTGTGAATATCCAACGCAGCAACTTTTGTCATATGAAAAATCGTCAATGCCCGGCAGCCCATGTTCTGCCGGTTTGCGACGCCGATCGTCGAACTCCCCTCCTGAATCAGCGTTTGGACGGTCACTGCGACTTAAATCGAATGTCGCAGTCCCATCGTCCAGGCCGCTTATGCCTAAGTCACCGGGCGCTTTCTGGCCCGGATCTCCGTTTGAGTCAAATTCGAGTGCGAGCAGCAGGCTGCCGCGATCCGAAAATCATCCTAGGTAAATCTCCGCGCTGTCGATCCCTCACGAATGGTTCCCATCGGGACGATTGTGATGTGTCTGCGGTGTGGTGGTGGCGGGTTTTGTTTTCGGATTGTGTTTTACGGGCCGATCAGCGAACCCGGTGTGTGGGCCACGTGTCTCGCGTGACCTCTGAGCACCGTTGCTCCTCTGATTGCCGTTCGAATTTGCGATGACCGACTGCGTGCAAACTCCGCCTGACCTGTCTTATTCCCCCTCACAACCCATTTGGACGTTTCACGTCCCTACACTGAATTCACAGTCACTGTGAAGGATCGTTACATGGTTTCGTCCTCGTCTTCATCCTCCAGGTACGGCTCGGGCAATCGTCGCTCAGCCGGCGACCGGATTGAAGAGGTTGGTCGCGTTTGGTTTCAGCCGTGGTGGCTCGCCGGGATTGCTCTCGCGTGTGGTGCCATCATTCTTGCTCCGCGCGTGGTAAAATCCCTTCCAGAAATTGGGAATCGCCCCGAGTATCAACTTCGCGTCGATGACATTCAGGTCACCGAGATTCCGCAATGGGTACCCCGCGATCTGGTGGCCCAGGTGGCCGCTCAAGCGGGAATGAACCCCACCCGGTCTGTATTGGACGAACGCCTGACGTCAGACTTGGCGAATGCGTTTCGCCAGAATCCGTGGGTCGACAAAGTGATCAAGGTGTCGAAGACGGTGCCGGCTCGAGTAACCATCGAGTTGGTCTATCGGCGGCCGGTGGCGATGGTGGAAGTGTCGACCGGGATGTTGCCCGTGGACGGATTCGGGGTCTTGTTACCGCCCACAGCTTTCACCCCCGAGGATGCACTGCGGTATCCGTTAATCACGCAGCCGAAATCGTCGCCCGTCGGGGCCGTTGGCAAACCCTGGGGCGATGCTCAGGTCATCGCCGCCGCACGACTGGCAGCCGTTCTCTTGCCTCACTGGCAGGACTTCCGGCTGTCGGCGATCGAGATTCCTACGGCCGTGGATTTACGAGCCCCGTTGGAAGAGTTGGTATTTCAATTGCAGACTCAAGGGGGATCGCGCATCGTTTGGGGACGAGCTCCCGGCGTGATTTATCCGCTGGAGCTGTCGGCCGACCAAAAAATCGGACGGCTGGAAGAATGTCTCACTCGCTTCGGCGGTTTTGACCAGCCGGATGGTCCGTATGAGATCGATATTCGGCACTTCCAAGAGATCACTCGGGTGCGACTGACGGCGACCAAAGAACTTCGTCGCAAGTTGTAGTTTCCGTAATTTCGTGAATCTGATAATACGCTGCACGGCGCGGATGAAACGCCTGTCGGTCCCACCGGCAGGCCCCATCTCATGTCTCCCGCAGGGTCCTGCGATTCACGGAATGAGTCTTGTTGAACGGATTACGCTTAGCTCTGATTTGCGCCTTCTTCGGGTCGGCCACGATCGCTGTGGCTCAAGGTCCCGGCGTGTCTCCAGATCCGTACAACACTCCGGTTTATAGCAGCGCACCAAGTTACAACGGCGCCCCGGCTCCCGTGGCTGTCGCGATGGCTCAGCAAGCGGACTGGCCCCCT
>JAZKFE010000296.1:5764-13493 GCA_040386595.1 Planctomycetota bacterium
ATGCCGAGCCTCAATGGTCCGGAGATCCTTGGGCCAATGGCTCTCAATGTGGAACAGGATGTTGTGGGGCCGAAGGGCCGCGGCACGAGCTTCTACAGGCGTTTCTGGGGCAGAATGAACCGCTGTTTCTCCCCAACTATTACGATCCCTTTTCATCACAGCAATTTGCCTATGGGTGCGTCACGACAACACCCTACCGGCTGGGTTGGAATGCGTATCGCCACGCGGTTTACATTCCTTCCGTTTCCACCAGCGGTGTCAGCGGGAAGTTTCAGTCGACTGAATTAAACGGCTCAATGCGCTATGCGACACTGCTGAACGAAGGGCTGTTGTTTGCTGGGACAGGGTCTTGGAATACTCGTTATTGGAGTGGCCCGACAGGCATTGCGATGCCACCTTACGTCAGCCAGTTCATCGCAGATTTTCAACTGTCGTCTCTCGATCCCGGGCCGTGGAACTGGATGATCGGCGTTACGCCGCAATTGAGCAGCGACTTTCAACGCCAGTTGACCAGCGATGCGTACATGGTCGATGCGCGGGCCGTCTTGTTCAACAAGATTTCACCGCAGCTGACGTTGGCGATCGGTGCCGCGTATTGGGATCGAGCGAACAACTATTTCATTCCGTACGGTGGTTTGATTTGGACGCCCGACGATCGCTGGGAAGTCCGGGCCATGTTCCCTAAGTCCCGAGTCAGTTACTACATTGGGAACACGGCAGAGACCGACATTTGGCTGTATGGGGCTGGCGAGTACAACGTCGAGGCCTACCAGATTGATTTCGATGACGCCACGCGGCTGAAGGATCGGGGCGAGTTTCGGGATTACCGGTTGTTGCTGGGGCTCAACGCCCAACGCCGCCGCTGGACAGCATTTTTTGAAGGCGGATACATTCTCGACCGTCATGTCGAGTTTCAGGGCAAAACCCCTGGGTTTGGAATCGACGACGCCTGGATCCTGCGAGCGGGCATCTCGTACTAAGGTCGCTTCTCTCGGCCAGCTCTGTGTGTCGGATTTCAGAAGAAGTTGCACCACGGAGACACGGAGAACACGGAGTTTTGAAAGAAAACTTCGTGTTCGAGATGATTCAAAAAGAGTTTTTTAGCCACGGATTCACACAGAATAACACGGATTGAGTCCGAGTGTATTTGCATTCTCGAGCAACGCTGAGTCCGTCCTGACTTGTCGTGATGGACCAGACTGCGAATGCGGCTTTTGACGGTCTTATCCCGTGTGACTCCGTCGCAAAAAAACTCTTCCTCAATGGCTTGCCCGCACGTCGTGCCGTTCCCCTCTCTGTGAACTGGGGCAGCCGCTAATTGGTGGGCCAGGCTTGAAACGAGGGGAATATCTCCCCTCGCCCCGGTATCTCCGGGGAGAGGGGCTGGGGGTGAGGGGCTTGGCACGCCTCACGATTCCGTTGTTTTCCAGACTTTTTAGCCAGGAGTCTCCCAACGCCAGCTCGATCTTTGTGGGCTCGCTAGGAAAACCCCTCACCCCCGTCCCCTCTCCCCAGAAGTACTGGGGCGAGGGGGGACATTGACCAGAGACACCGTTTAGTTGGATCACCGCACCAAGCCCACCATGTTAGCGGCGACACCCCTGTGAACTCCGTGTCTCCGTGGTGAATCCATTCTGAATGGAATCGGCCTCACGGATGAAGTTGAGAATACCGCGAGAAGAGTCTCATTTCGTCCGTGACCGGCGTCTTGTTAGGCATTCTAAGCCTCGCCCGGTCCAGAATTCCTGACCGCAGTGTCGACCTATTCTCTGTAATCCCACTTCCTTCTTGCGGTTGTGGTGGAACCCTGCTGGGGTGAAATTGCCTGTCTTAACGGAAATACGGTCCCCACCGGCGAGTTTTCTGCGTATAGTCTAAGATGGAATTCGCGCTGTTCAGGAAATCGGACCGGTCGACGCATTCGGCTGAGTGAATGGGCCAGATGCAACGCCTTGCTCACTTTGGGTCTCGATTTGCGAAACCTGGACGCGATAATGGGGTTAGATGGAGCATCAGGTGTCGGTGGTGTGAGGTCGCAGGAAGGTCTGCAGACAATGAATGAACCAATCGGCAATAACTCTACAGACACGACCGGGAATGTCGCGATTCCTGACTGGATGTTGAAGCGCCGCGCGCGCCAGGCGGCTGCGGAAGCTCGTCAAGTACCCGAGTCAGCGACATCTCTCTCTACCAGCGACCCCGCTGTGATCTCGCTCGATGTGGCCCATGAGCAATCCGAAATCGATACTGTAAAAACAGTTGCGCCGCCTCGACCACGTCCGAAGAGAGTTTCTCCGCCAGTGAATTTGGCCCTCATCACCGAAGCCCCCGATGAGGATGTTGCGGAAGCTGAGGCCATTAACATCACTCCGTCTCCGCATGCGGAGAAACCGAGTGCCTGGAAGACGTTTCTCGCCTCCAAATGGGTTGAGGAATTTCGGCAGCAGTGGCTGTCGAAAGCGGCTCTTCATGGCTATACGGTGTCGTTTGTGACCCATCTGACCATCGGCTTGGCGTTGTCGCTGGTCGTATTTCATTCCGAATTGCGAAAACTAGGTGTCGACACGCTCATGATGGGGGACGGGAACGATCTGACTGCCGGATCTTTGGACGGCACGTCAATGTTCCAAGTCGAACCTCCTGGCGGACAGGCGGCTGCCGAGAAGGTCGAATCCTTGGAGGCGATGCTTTCTGCCAGTGCCATCTCGGATGCCCTTGGCCCTTCAGAATTAGCGGTCTCCGGAGCCGTCGGCGGAAAAGGTCTGGCGGGCACCGGGGGGCAGGGTGAAGGAGAAGGCGAGGGAATCGGTGACGGCGTGGGCGTCGGCGGCTATCAGATGCCGGCAGGGGGCAGAGCCGTCAAAAAGGGCAGCTTTATCGCTTGGACAGTGCCCACCGATCCGGCGCCCGGCGAAGATTACAAAATCATCATTCAGGTGAAGTACGCCAAGGCAAGTCAAAAGATTTCCAAGGGTGACGTCACCGGCTCGGTCATCGGAACAGACAAGTACCGATTGATGTTCTCGTCCAAGACGTCAGACAAGAACTCCGAGGTCATCGTCGAAGCCAACCAGATCGTCATTTATGTGCCCGGCGCATCGGCCCGCGTGAGAGACACCATTCGAGTGTATTCGGCGATACTCAAAGAGAATCAGCAATTGGAAATTGTGTTCTAATAAGCGGCAGAATACACGGCGCAGGCGAGCCGAGCGGCGTCAGCCCTCGGATTCTTTTTCCCGTAGCCTGACTCTCTGAGTCGGGTCCTCTTCGTCGGAAAAAGAACCCGACTCAGAGAGTCAGGCTACAGACGTAGAATCCCGGGGCTTACGCCAAATGGCACTCGCTTTGTGAGCGGAATGGCGCTAGCCACCGGCTCTTCTCTGTCTTAAACATTGAAAAAGCCGGCGGCTAGCGCCGTGCCGCTCACGAATCGGGTCGCAAAGTAAGCGCCATTTGGCTTACGCCGCCGGGCTCGCCTGGATCTAGCTGAGGCCTTCGGGGTCTCACAACGTCTACGATTCGGACCGCTTAAAACGGCATTCGTGGGACCAGTTGATGAATCTCATCGCCACAGGATGGCCTCGCCGGTCCTGAATCGGATCTGCATTTCGGACTTTCTGCGATCCTCGACGGCAGACTCTTGGCTGGAGTGTCGAAAGTCGCCAGAATACGGACCACAAGGAACGACCTTCCGCGGGCGGTTTCGTCCCCGGCCGGTTGAGGTTCAGGTATTCTTCATTGAGGATGTGACACGTGGTGTCTTCCACGGCTTTGGAACTGCTCGCGGCAGAAGGTTTGCAGGCCGATCGTCTACCGCGTCATATTGCTGTCATTATGGATGGCAATGGACGCTGGGCGCAACAGCGAGGTTTGCTGCGCGTCGAGGGCCATCGCCGCGGCGTGGCCAGCGTGCGGGAAATCGTCGAAGAATCGGCCCGGCTGGGGATCGAGCAGCTCACTCTGTACTGCTTGAGCAGCGAAAACTGGAAACGCCCCAAGCGCGAGCTCGATTTTTTGCTGCGGTTGTTCGAGCAGTACTTGATCGAAGAACGTTCAGAGATCATGCGGCAAGATCTGCGTTTCGCCGTCATCGGCCGGAAGTCAGGTTTGACCGCCGGTGTGTTGCGGGAAATGCAGAAGACGCTCGACATCAGCCGGAACAATTCCGGGATGTGCCTGTGTCTGGCGGTGAATTATGGCAGCCGCAGTGAATTGGCCGATACCGTGCAGCGCATCGCTCAAGAGGTCGCCGCTGGTACCTTGAATCCCGCCGACATCACGGAAGAGACGATCTCCGAGCGGCTGTACACAGCCGGTATGTCCGACCCGGACCTGGTGATTCGGACGGCGGGCGAAATGCGGATCAGTAACTTTCTGTTGTGGCAGATCAGCTATGCCGAATTGTGGGTCACCGACAAGTGCTGGCCGGAGTTCCGACGACCAGACCTCATCGCGGCGTTAAAAAACTTTGCCGCCCGTGATCGGCGGTTCGGCGGTTTAAAAAATCCGTGATGCGGCTGGGCAGGCCGTGTGGAGAACAGCTGAAATTCGTCACATCCCTGAGACAGATTTGCGAGGCCGGCTTTGCGTTGGAGGATGATTCTTGGGCCCTGTCTGGCATTGGCCTTTGCGGGGCTGATGACCTTGGATGCCTATACCGGCCGAGCGGCTTGGGGACTAATGGCCCTGGCGCTCATCATTGCGCTGCGTTCCACCTGGGAGCTCACGCAACTGCTGCGCATTCGTTCGTTCTCCGTGCAGACCTGGCTGGTGCAACTGGGCAGCCTGCTGGTGCTCGGTGCGAATTGGATCGAACGGGCAGCGGCAACAGACACCGACATCTATGTCCGCCAGACCGCCGCGCTAGGGCCGGCGATGCTGGTGTTCGCCTTGTCGTTGATGGTCTTGCTATGGAGTGAGGCCTACCGCTACCAGCGACCCGGCAACAGCATGGAGTCGCTCGGTGCCGAAATTTTCATCGTCAGCTACGTCGGCATTCTGCTCAGTCTGACCGTGCAACTGCGGTGGGTGGCCGGAGCCGACGCGGGGTACGTAGCGTTGGGATCGTTGGTCGTCGCAGCCAAATGCGGTGATATCGGCGCTTATTTTCTCGGCAAGTTTTTCGGTCGCAGAAAACTGATCGAACGGCTCAGCCCCGGAAAGACCTGGATGGGAGCCTGCGGCGCCGTCCTGGGCGCCTCGCTAGGATCACTATTCTGGTTCGGCTGCCTGGCCCCGCTATTAAACCCGCATGGCGGCCGAGCAAACCTGTTCGCCGCGGTTCTGTTTGGCGTAGCGATTGGGATCGTGGGCCTCATGGGAGACCTCTGTGAATCCCTCATCAAACGCGACACCGGCCAAAAGGATTCCGCCGAGCTACTCCCCGAATTCGGTGGAATTCTGGACATCGTCGACAGCGTCATTTATGCTGCACCAGTCGCCTATTTATTGTGGTTGGTATTGCCCTTGTCGTAAGCCGCCGGCCCCTTAATGAATAGCCTGACTTACATGGGGTGACACAGGTTTAAAACCTGCGTGAGCGCAGCGAATTAGAGGCAGTTCTCTCGCGGGGTTGCCTGATGCGCCTCTTGTAAACCTGGTTTGCAACGCAACTTAGGCCACCCTTACGGCATATCGTAAAAAATAGATTATGACTTCTTGCTTTTTTAAATTTTTCGAACGACTTCCATTTTTTTATAATCTTCAACGCAAAGGCGCCAATAATCCTTGTCGATAAACACATTCCCACAAGTGCATCCAATGTTATCCTTGGGGAGTGATGGGATTATGCCGCCGCATTCTGTACAGCGATAGTAGAGGTCATAGTCCTTCGGTACCTCTGGAGCGTCCTTGTAGTTGCTACCAATGACCTGATACTCAACCATTTAATAACCTTAATAATTTCAGATGCAACAACTGCTGGAGTGTTTGCTCTGCCTTGTACTGCGTGGCACTGGTTTTTAAATCTGTATGAGCGCAGCGAATTCGAGGCCGCCTCGCGATTGTTTCGTACTACTGCTTCGGGAGACTTGCGCGTTCAGGGAACCACTGCTTAACGACCGAGTACAGTCGCAAAGCAGTGCCACGATCCCCGTTTTATAGCATTCAAATCCGTGCCACTCCGCCGGTGCGTGATGCGAGACGTTTTGGGATCTGGGGTCGGGTGTTCAAATTTCAAAATTGGCCCGATACCGACCAGTGAAGTCGAGCGAGCGACCGGCCAATTTTGAAACTTTTTTAACGCCCGACCCCTCTTCCGCCAGCCTCCGTCGAGAATTCGCGATTCCCAATTTCTCCCCGCGTCTTACAGATTCTGGAAACTGATTATGAATCCCACCGCTGCCTCGAATCTTCTGCGACTGATTTGGGGGTACGTGCTGTTGTGCGGATGTATGTTAATAGTCGGGCTTGGGATCTGGATACTGCTTCCCGCGAGGCCCAAATCTAAGACGTCGCAAAATTTCATGTCGATCGTGGCCGGAGACTCGAAATCTGACGAGTATCACAATCCCTACTTTGGGTTCACAGTCAAGTATGATGGGGATTGGCGCGATGTTTCAGCGTCACAGCGCGAGGCGCTCGTCAAACGGACGTCAGCTGCCACGATGAAAAAAAACGCGATTTTACTAGCGATTGAACGAGGTCCGCAGAAAGGAGCAACGAACCTGACTTTGACGTCCGCGTTCGTGTCAAAAAAAGACCTGATTGACGATCCGCAGGATTATCTTCGCATGGTCGTGACGGCTCTGGCAATGCAGCGCTCACTGGGGCAAGAAAGTATTCGTATTGAGGGCTCAACGGTTTTCGCCGGCATCAAATGCTTTCGCGCCACGGTCGCTCTGGGACGAACAACAGACGGCAAAGAGCGGCATTGGACTTATTGGGTGGGACAGAAGGGGGATTATAGGCTTGTGATCCTCGGAACATATTCATCAGAGGAAGACTTCGAAGAAATCCAGCGAGTGCTGGGTGGAATGCCAGTTGAGATTGATCGCCCCAATGTTGATGGGGCATAAGCGTCGCGACCGCAGGGGGCTCTGGTTGCTTCGCGACCTAGGCCAGCCGGCGAATCCACTTTAGGAATTAGGTCAGCAATGAGCGACGAGTTTGTGTATCGAAAACGTACGGACTTGTTCCTTTCACGATGGAAAGGAGCGAAGGTTCAAATACGCAAATACGGTCCAGCTCACGGTCAATTGACGATTCGGATTTGGAAGCCGGACCGTAAAGACGAAGTCCAGCTACATTGTGTGGAATGCGAGCACATTTGCGGGCCGTTCGAGTGGGATAACTGCCAGATTGAAGTCGAATATGTCGGTAAGTATCTTGGCGAGCAGATCTGCTTCGTTCGGGATCAATCGGCAGGATTTGTTCTGAAGTGCCGTGATGCGAGTGCTGCCGAGATGAGCGCGCCACCCGGCAATAGGTAGCGGTAAACGAAGGTTGGTTCGAGGGGCCAGATGTGCCTTTTGTGAACCCAGGTTGCGAAGCAATCAAGGATACCCTGCGGTTCGGAGGACGGGGCGTCCCAATTCACTGGAACGTTGTTACCCCTCTCTCTGCGATAAGATTTCAGCTCGCATCCGATCGATTGAGGTCTGCCAGTGCACGTTCAACAATACGATCGATTATTGAAACGATGTCGTCCGATGTGCAGTGAGTCCAACAACCGCTTCGTTTTCCATTGGATATCCCCCATTCCGAGTGCGCCGACTCTCCGCATCCGACA
>JAZKFE010000296.1:13593-20896 GCA_040386595.1 Planctomycetota bacterium
CGTTTGTCTTGATCAATACAAAGAATTTGCGGATAGAGCGGATTTGAAAACTCGTCACGTGGGGCAGTTCCGATGAGGAATGCTGCGAGTGACCAATGGCCAATAACCTGATTTGAATAGGATCGTGTGGATAACGTCTGTAGCACCGGAATTAGTCGGTTCATGAACGGACGCAATACGGCCGCCCTGGCGGCATAGGTTTGTGCCGTTTTCACGTGACAGGAATCAGATAACAACTTCCACATAATCTGCCTACGTTGCGAGAGACATGCCTGTCCTTCGCTGTCTCGCCTCCCGATGTTTTGGGGGTGAGGCAGCATTAGGCTCCTGCGATGATTTTTGACTGAATGTCTTCGGGGAGCCAATTCCAGACAGTTGTATAAACGGCATCACTCAGCCGGCGATAAGCGCCGTTTTGAAGAAACTGCGAGACCTCTCTTTGCTCATTATAGTGCAAAGGCTGGTGAAAAAACTGCTGGTACTCAACTAATAGCGAGTAGACCTGCTGAATTTCGTCTAACGGAACCGACACCGATCGTTCTGCCATGTGGATTACTTAATTAGAGATGAAAATACAGGAGACCTGACATTTTTTATTGGTAGGTTCTCCACCCAACAAAGAGCCGCAACCCTTTCGAAAGGGCTACCAAAGTCATGAAATGTACGCATCCATAATAGGGTCCAAGAATTGTGCGATTTCTACGAAGAGCGCAAAAGCCGGACTGATCGCTTCGTCGCCAATCTTATATCGCAATAATATATCGGGGTTAGAATACTTACCACGCGCGATGGCACCAGCAAATGGGCCAGCGAGCGGACCAATAAAGTCAGGTGAGTATGTATCGTTCGGAGTCGCTGTTGCGTCAATCAGACTTTGCAACGAGGCGAGTAACTTCTGCAAATGGTTGTTATCACATTCGCCAAGTTGCCCTACGATTGTTCCGCCCCTCGGATCTTTGTAATTGAGCCATTCGCCATAAAACGCTCCATTGTGGTTTATGCCACGAATCGTCCAGGCGACTCCAGAATCGTTGCGGCGATACCACCTGATAATGTACGAGGCTTCTGTCATCTCTCCAACGCTCCAAGGGCACCCTACGGTTCGGAGGACGGGGCGTCCCAATTCACTGGGACATGACTACCTCTCTCTCTGCGATAAGATTTCAGCTTGCATCCGATCGATTGAGATCTGCCAATTCACGTTCCACAATACGATCGATTATTGAAACGATGTCGTCCGATGTGCACTGAGTCCAACAACCGACTCGTTTTCCATTGGATATCCCCCATTCCGAGTGCGCCGACTCTCCGCATCCGACAAGGAACCCTCGTTTGTCTTGATCAATACAAAGAATTTGCGGATAGAGCGGATTTGAAAACTCGTAACTTGGGGCCGTTCCGATATGGAACACTGCGAGTGACCAGTGACCAAAAACCTGATTTGAATAGGATCGGGTAGATAATGTCCGTAGCACCGGAGTTAGTCGGTTCATGAACGGACGCAATACGGCAGCCCTGGCAGCATAGGTTTCTGCGGCTTTCACGTGACAAGAATCAGATAACAACTTCCACATGGTCTATCCCCTTCAGCTCGCGGCGGCATCAGCCTGATCTAACTTGCTGAATTTTCAACACCGAGCATGCCTTGTGCCATATTTAAAAAACCATTGACCAAGAGTATTTGGCCTTCGGTCAAATCGAACTTCCGAACGGATTGCAAAATCTCTGTCGCTTTCTCTGGCTCCTGGAGTTCAAGTAACAGACTTGCTAAACTCATCAAGTCACTTGTTGATTGTTTAAGTTCAATGGATTTTCGAAGACAAGTCAGCGCTTCAGGTAGTCGATGTTCTTTACGAAACGCTCGGGATAGGCTCGACCACGCATTTGACGACGACGGATCCAACCGGGTGGCAATTTGCAATTCCTGAATTGCAATATCGAATCGGCTCTCTGCCAGCAGACATTGGCCAAGACAGAGGTGTGCCTCGGCATCGTCCGGCTCATGATTGACTAGCCACATGGCATGCTTTAATGCCTCTTCCTTTCGATCAAGCAACTGGTAGCACAGGCATATGTGCTTGTGAGCAACAACGCTTTGTGGGGATAAGTCCAGAGCGCGTTCGAAGTCTTCGAGCCCCGAGCGTGGCTGATTCAGGCAATGACAGAGCAACCCGCCTCTCGCAATTAGCATTTTAGGTGGTACTTGTAATTGAATCGCTGCGGAATAATCTGCCAGGGCTGACTCATAGTCCCCAAGGTCTTCATACCGAAAACCACGCTCGTAAAACAGAACAGCATCTGGTTTTTCGCGTAATGCATTTCCAAGCAGTTTCAAAGCATCCCCCAGGTCACCTTTAATATCTAGCTCTTTGCATTCATCAATTATCTGCTCCGGTGAAGCCATTGCTTAGTCCCCATGATCTCGTCGGCGTAATTCTTCAGATACTTTTTATTCCGCAGGGTGGCCCAGGTTTTCAGATCCCCAAAGCCAACATCACCCGCACCGGCGGTGCGAAAACACCTTCGAGGGAATCGATAACCGAGGTGGCGTCTGATTCGCTTCGCTCACTCTGGTTCAGAGAACCTGTGCCACTCTGCGAGCATTAGTTCGTCTAAAGCAGCGAGGGGGCAATCAAGTTGGCAATCTATCCGATCTTCGAACGACTTGAGTCGAGGCCACGGCGGCGAAGCCTTCCCAAACGCCTGTCAATTCTTATTGCTCACTGCAGCCTCAACCTGTTTAGCCTGACGCTCTGTTAGGATGCCGAGCAATGCGACTTGCTCGGCGTGCATGATGAACTCTGCCCGTCTATTGGGAGCCTGATCGACAGGCTCCTTGGGGTCCTTTGCTGGCACTTTTGCTCCCTCAGTGCTTCTTGGGCCGATCCACAAGAGACCATGCTGCATCACTTCTTCAAGCCCCTTCAGTTGTTTGTTCTGATCGGCTGAGAGCCCGAGGGCCTTCGTCCTCTCGGCCAACTCGCGAAATGTCGGCGAAAGGTCCGAAATCTTGATGCGCGCCGCCTCGGCGTTTGATAACGCAGGCAAATCGGGGGGCTCCGCGGGTAAGGACCGCTCGGCAGTGAGGCGAGACCATATCTCCAACTGGCTCGGGGTGAGAATTCCTATCGCTGCCGCGTCCAACGCCTGTGTGTTGGCGTCCATCGCCGCCCTGATCTGTTTCTGTTCCTTCTGGTCGACCGACCACAAGTTCAAGCGGGCCTCGCGGGCGTTTGCCTCTTTCCCCACCTCGGCCAACTTCATCTTTTGATTCTTGGTTATCCCCAGCAGCTCCTGCACATTGGGATCGCTTATGGGATACAAATGCCGAGAGCCCGATAAGTAGCGCTGCATCACGAAAGCTGCCTGCGGTTCGGTGAGCAGCCCCAGCGACACCATACGCTGCGCATGGCTGATGGTCTCATCTCGCCTCGCTTTGCTGCGAGCCACGTACTCTCTGAATTCAGGAGGATTTCCATCAAGGTAGTCCGCATCGGCAAGCCAAGATTTGATTGTGGCATTCCAAACCAAGCCATCCAATTTCATAATGGCTTTTGCCTGCTCTTTGGTAAGAGGAAGCTTGTTCTCTTTGGACCAAAATCCACCATGAACCAGGGCTCCGATCATGTTGTAGTAGTCGTGCTTACTACCAAACACCGGAATCATGCGAAAACCTTCGCTCAGTTCTTGTCTCTCCCGGGCGTGATCTTCTGCCTGAAGTGCCGACCATTTCGAATAAGTAGGGACCCGTAGCAGAATCATCATGAAGTTGACGGAGACGACCACGATCACAAGGATCCAGATTTTTTTTCTCGACATACCTCTCTCCCTTCGGCCATCTATGAATGAGCACGTGTCGAACGGGCACTCCGCGGGGCGGTACAGGTTCTCTGGACCTGTGTGAGCGAAGCGAATTCGAGGCCGTTTCTCTCGCAAGCCTGGTCCCCCTGTGTGCAGACAACACTATTTGACTGCAAGAGAAAGTCCAACTGCCGGTTCACTCCTACCTGCGGACTCGTTGCTTTTTGGGGAGACTTGGAAATGGCGTGAGCTTTGACGACGGCAGGGGCTTACCGGCGACAACGACCTCATATTTCACCAGAACGAGGCGTGTCTTGAAACCAGTGAACCCGGCCCCTTGTTCTATTCCGGCTTCTTCCCCGACTTCTGGGCTGTAACCGATGTATTCGCCGGTTTCAAAACCCGAGGCTTTAATTTCATCACCGATCCGCGGGCGAGAATTCGGATCGGCGAACGTAACACCGTCTTTCAGCATCCTGACATAAAAGTCCAAAAATAAGACAGGGCTCAAGAGAGGTTTTCCATTGACTTCGGTGACTTGCAGGACTGGACCGGAAGGTTTCTGCTTGAACAGATTCGAAGTCCATTTTCCTCGAATCTCAATCAGGTTTCCGAGACGAGATCCAAGAGTGCCGATGACCACTGTTTTTCGGTCAGAGATGTCGCGACTCTGCACGAAGATCTCGGTGTCAGGCGGGGGCGGCTTTTGCCGAGAACGATCCTCTTCCTCAGACTGGTCTTCTCCCCGGGACCAGCCGACCAATACCCAACAGACAGCCAGACTCGATATTAAGAAGATCTGTCGCGCCATCGGAAGTGACTTGGTTTCCGAGCGATTGCTCTGGGATACGTCACCCGATCGAGATCGTCCACGAAGGATGTCAAATCTCATATTTCACACTCCCATTCGATATTGCGAAGCACTTCACGACATCTACCTGACAGGAGGAGAGAAGTGGCCGCTGCTGATCTAAAACAGCTGCGTACCGGCTTTATCGCCGGGTTGCTCCGCGACCTTCGGCCACAGTATTGGGTCTGGGGTCGGGCGTTCAAATTTCAAAATTGGCCGGTTACTCGATTGACTTCATTGCTTGTTTTTTGCCAATTTTGAAATTTGAACACCCGACCCCTCTTTGGTTACCGTGGGTCTGAATACATTGTCAATTCCACATTAGGCAGAATGGCTCGCAACGTCTCGCGGTCCTTCCCTTCTTCCAGGCAGATCGACAACTGTTTCAATTTTGGAAGTCGTTTGAGCTCTGCGATGGTGAGCATCGCATCCCAAGTGTCTGCCCCGAAAAAGATATACTCCAAGGATGGTACTTGCGACAGTTCGTGCATGATGCCAGAGGTCGCACGATACACAAGAATGGATTTTAGCGTTGGCAAGTGTTTGAGCTCAGAAATGACACCCGGGTCGAAGTTACAATAGTTCACAAAGGCAATAGATTCGAGAGTTTTGCTGGCCGCGATCTCCCTCATATTTTCGACTGCAATATGAAATCCGCCAAAAAACCGGAGGCATTGCAACTTGTGACATTGAGCCAATGCGCGACAATCGAAGAGAGTGCATTCCGCGCTGTAGACTCCAAGTTGCATCGTGCGCAATTGTGGAAGGGTGTTAACGCCGGTAAACGTACAGCGATCACCAGATTGATTGATGCTTAAGTCCAGTATCTCCAGATGTTTGGAGGAGGCAAGGAATTTAAAGACCGCAGGGGTTTCACATCTTTCCACTGCGATGAATTTTTCCGCTGACCAGTTCTTTTGCTCTGGGTCGCTCTCTCTTTCAACCCAATCAAGCTTGAAAGGGTAAGACTTCTCCTGTGTCCAGCGAAAACCGCTAGGTGTAAGATATTGTTGAAATACGCCTTTTACATCCGGATACAGCAAGGCGTGAGCCCAGTACAGTGACGCGACAAGTGCGCAAATGGCGAAAACACAGAGCGCCACAAGATATCGTCGATGTAGTACAAGCACGACGAGCCTCTCGGGTTGGGGTTATTGATCCGCGGGTCTGTTGCTTGGGATCATTGGCATTCCCTATTCCTGCCACGTTCCGCGGGCTCACGCAGGTTGTCTAACCTGTGTGAGCGAAGCGAATTCGAGGCCGTTTCTCTCGTTGATTGTCGCGAACAAGTCATGTCGGTTCGACTGTGCTGGTTAGTTGTTCGTCGCTTTCAGGAAGGTCGGGTGGTGTTGTGGGAATGCGGTATGGCTGTCCGGTTTTGTAGAGCCAGACTCGTTTTCGGCAGTCGGCGGCTTCGTCTCCGGACGCCAGCCGAGCGGCCTCTTCTGTCCAGCGCTGGGCCTCTTCAAAATCTCCCACTTCGGCGTACGCCGCCCCCAACGTCCCCAGGCAGTACCATTGTGAATAATCACAAAGCTCGCAGGCTTTCGTGGAATGCTCGATCGCCTTGTTGCCGTCACGCCATTGATCTTCTGGAGCCGTCGCCAGGTTCCAGGCGAGGTTGTTGTGCGCGGTGAAGTTGCGGGGATCGAGTTCGATGGCTTGCTTGAAATCAGCGGCTGCACCCGCATAGTTCCCAGCTTCCGAGTGCGCGGAGCCACGTTCGGTATACAGGTCCGACGATAGCGGCTCCAGTTGGATCGCCTGATCGAAATCGCCCAGAGCTCGGTCGAATTGTTTCCGTCCCAGGAAGAACAATCCGCGCCGCACGTAGTACGGGGCGTCAGGCGGCACGGGATCCCAGTTGCCTGGCCCTAAGAATTGGCCGGCCAGCGACGCCAAGCCTACGCCGAAGACGTCGCGTGCGGCACTGTCTCCGGCATCATCGGCGCTCGCTCGTCGCACGAATTTCGTCAACCGTTTCTTGTGATTCGACACAATCACGCGAAACAACACTTCCGCCAGTCGGTAGCTGAAACTCTGCAGGCCGTCCAACGCGAAAAATCCCTGGCCCCACCAGAAAGCACTCAGGCCGTGTTCCCGCCAGAATTTCTTGATCTCCGTCGCTTCCTCGGAATTCAGTTTGAACCGAGCCCAATCAGCCAGCGCGGCCTCTTCCGCCATCTGGGCGATTCCCTCTTCGAGCCACAGCGGCAGATCCAGATGCGACAGGCACGCATGGGTAATCTCGTGGAGCATTGTTCGCTGCAAGGCTTCCAATGGCGCTGGTCGCAACGCAATATGCACAAAGCCCTCGCGGAAGCACATGCCTCCTGATTGGACCGATCCCGCCTCCGGGTCAAAGGGAGCGGTGTATCGGCCATACGTGGCGATGTCGGCGAAGAGCAATACGACGATCGGTCCGTGTCGACGCTCCGTGGCCAGATTGCCCAGCGAATTCATGATCTCAGCCAAGCCGGCCTCCGCAAAGTCGATCAACTGTTCCATGTGGCCAAATTTGCCCGGTGCGAACAACAGCAAGTTCTTGCTGAGCATCGCCCGGTTGTTGCCACCGAGAGCTTGATCCAACGCATCGAGCCACTGGTCGATGGCTGTGGTCCACGCTTGAGGCCGCTCTGCCGGAGGAACATG
>JAZKFE010000297.1:0-1762 GCA_040386595.1 Planctomycetota bacterium
AGGAGCCTCACCCTCCCAGAATCCTTCACGGCGTTCCCTGTCGGGACTGCGGAAAAACGTAGACGCTTGCTCATGCGATACGCGATCACGCCCAGTCTTCCGAATCTCTGTGAACTCCGTATCTCCGTGGTGAATCCATTCTGAATTGCGTGCGCGCCACGCAGGCGGTGAGAATTGAGGGGATAGACAATTTTGCGAAATGATTCAGGGGATAACGAAAAAAGCCCGTGGAGTTGCTGAGTGTTTTCACTCAGCAACTCCACGGGCCAGAGATTTGACGCCGAAGCGTCATCATCTAGATCAGCGACGGCAATCAGGGGGTGGCAATGCGAGCCATCCGAGCGCGACGTTCGGCGCGACGGCGGGCACGGCGATTCTGGTCACTGGGCTTTTCGTAGTATTCCCGGCGGCGCATTTCCTTCTTTACGCCACTGTGCTCCACGAGCTTACGAAAACGACGGACCGCTTCTTGAATCGATTCCTTTTCCCGCACACGCAGCTTTACCACACAAACCTCCTCGATCGACGCACTTGCTTAATTTGTTGTGAGACCGTCCGCAGGGCTCATCAAATGCCTGTTATGGCAGTAAATTAAAAGTCTTCTCCTGCACACCTTATCGCGCGGGAAGCCGCAAATAATAACCATCTTGTCGTCAGACGCCAAGCGAAAAGGTGAGGCATCTGGCGCGTTTTTGAGAAATGGACAATCGACACCCGACCCGTTTAAGGAGCCAGATTTTGTCGTAATCCCTAAATCAGACGCTATTTGCAGCAGAAACAGACGCCTTGGCCACCTCAATGGGGCCAGCCTTTGTCTCTATCTACATCTATATTACGCGGCACGGCGTTCCAGCGACAGCCCAAGATCGGCAACTGGCTGGCGGCGCCAGGCCCACCACGTCCGTGCATTTTGCGATTCGAAGCACTCGCACAGCAGAAGCATTAAGTCCAGGCACATGATGTTGGCACGGTCGACGATATGCCGGGCGCTCCGCTGGCCGATCCCTTTCACCAGCAACTCCAGCTGATCGAGGTGCAATTGCAGCACTTGCCGTGGTGTCAGATGGGCCAGAGCAAAAGTCTGGGCCAGCTTGGAAATTTCCGACGCGAAACTGGTGGTTCCCGTCATCACATAAGTCCGCAGCAATTCCCGGTAGATCATGGGAAGTTCGGGGGGCAGGATTCCGTCGAGAGTTCCCAGTTGATCGGCTGGAGTGTCGGTCAGCAATTGTCGCTGATTCCGAATGAGCTCCGTACATTCTTCCCGTTCCCGGTCCAGCCGCTGGCGTTCCGCCCAGTTCTGTCGTTGAATTTGTCGCATGGCCGCTCGCTGCTGAATCGCCCGATCAATCAGCAAGAGTAAGGTCGCCGAGTGCCACGGAGCCAGCCCGACATAGAGCTCCGCTTCCGCCTCGCAGGTGGCTTTCCACAGCGGATCACTGGTGAAGTCGGCCAGCACCAGGATCGCGTCGATACTGCCAGCAGCACGAACCGCGGTGCAGAAGCTCAACGCGTCTGCACCGCGTGGTCGCTGTTCTCCACCGATGTTGACCACCAAGATGCAATCGAACGATTCGTCAGCCAAACGCTCCAATGCGCCGGACGCAGTCACAAACAATTGCATGGTTGGCAATGGTCGATTGGCAGCGCGATACAACGCGGCGATCTGGGCCGCGATCGTGTCATCGGCACCAACCAGTAGCAGGCGCTCGCCATTGGTCCAGTCGGCCACCTGCGTGTGGAGTCGCGGGGCAGCTTTGAA
>JAZKFE010000297.1:1772-14812 GCA_040386595.1 Planctomycetota bacterium
ATCATTCCCAGGATTGGTCATACGCGCCCAATCGCAGCGTGAAGAATTTGGATGAAAAATAGTTCTCGACGCGGCCCGCACGAGACTGACTCAATCTGCTTTAGGCAAGCCAAAAAGCTCCGTCACGACCGCACGTGGTAGCGTGCGGCCTGGCGCGGGTTATATACGTCCTTCTGCCGGAACGTGTCAATCCGAGCCTGCCCGCGCGACGGAATCAACTCAGACGTTGCCGCAACGCTTCGTTTTCCGCTCGAAGGCCCTCCGGCAGACGATCGCCGAATTGTCTGAAGAATTTTTCCCGCTCGTGAACTTCCAACCGCCATTCGTCGCGATCGACTTTGAACAGCTCCTGCTGTTGTTCGGGAGTCAGTCCCAACCCCTGCAAGTTGAGTGCTTCAGCCGTCGGCATGTACCCCAACGGAGTCGTCACCGCTTCGCCTGCTCCCTGGCAGCGTTCCACGATCCATTTCAGGACGTGCATGTTGTCGCTGAAACCGGGCCACAGGTATCGGCCGTTCGCATCTTTGCGGAACCAGTTGACGTGAAAAATGGCCGGCATCTTCGCGCCACCACGCTCGCCCATATCGAGCCAATGTTGGAAATAATCCCCCATGTGGTACCCGCAGAACGGCAGCATGGCCATGGGGTCATGCCGTAGAACGCCCACCGGCCCAGTGGCGGCGGCAGTCTTCTCGCTGGTCATCGTCGCACCGAGAAAGGTGCCGTGCTGCCAGGAGAACGCTTGATGCACCAGGGGCATGACCGAGGCCCGACGGCCGCCGAAAATCATGGCACTGATGGGAACACCTTCAGGGCGTTCCCAATCGGGCGAAATACAGGGGCATTGGCTGGCCGGTGCGGTAAAGCGACTGTTGGGATGAGCGGCCGGAGTCGCCCCACCGGGCTTCCAGGAATTGCCCATCCAGTCGATGCACTCGGCGGGGGGCGTTTCGGTCAGCCCTTCCCACCACACCGTCCCGTCGGGACACAGGGCCACATTCGTAAAAATGGTGTTCGAACTGCACGCCGCCATCGCATTGGGGTTGGTACGAGGGCTCGTTCCCGGAGCCACCCCGAAGAAACCGGCTTCAGGATTGATCGCATACAACCGCCCGTCCGGCCCGAATCGCAACCACGCGATATCGTCACCGATGGTCTCGACCTTCCAACCAGCCGCTTGAAGCTCGGGAGGCGGAATCAGCATCGCCAGGTTGGTTTTGCCACAGGCTGACGGAAACGCCGCGGTGATATAGGTCTTGTGGCCTTGAGGATCCGTGATGCCGAGAATCAGCATGTGCTCGGCCATCCAACCTTCACGCCGGCCGATGGCGCTGGCCAGACGCAAGGCAAAGCATTTCTTACCCAGCAAGGCATTGCCGCCATAGTTCGAGCCGAAGCTGATAATGGAATCTTCTTCGGGGAAATGGCAGATGAAGCGTTCTTGTGGATCGAGCAGGCCGATACTGTGCAGGCCTTTGACGAAATGTCCTTGGCGGCCGAGTTCGTCCAGCGCAATTTGCCCCATGCGAGTCATGATTCGCATGTTGGCGACAACATAGGGGCTATCGGTCAGCTCGACACCCACCCGGCTATGCGGACTATGGGGCGGCCCCATTAAATAGGGGACGACATACATCGTTCGCCCGCGCATACAGCCGCGGAACAGGCCGCGCAAGGTGTGATGAATCTCTTGGGGATTCTTCCAGTTATTCGTCGGACCGGCATCTTCCGGGCTCGAACAGCAAATGTAAGTCTGGCCTTCCGTACGCGAGACATCATTGATCGCGCTGCGGGCCAGAAATGAATTCGGCAGCCGTTCGGGATTGAGCGGAATGAAGCTGCCATCATCGACCAGCAACTGATTCAGAGCTTCGCTTTCGGCGTCCGAACCGTCGCACCAATGAATCTGATCGGGCAGCGTCAATCGCGCGACTTCGTCTACCCACAGGTCCAGTTCCGTCGAACTCATTGCGGATTCCTCAATCACGTAAAAGTCTCAGTGGAAGGCAGCCGGCAGTGAGGTGAGTTGCTGCATGTGACTCATCAAACCAACATGCGGACTGTATGCCAGAGCGATCGGCGACAGCAAGACCGAGTACGAGCTCTGGACGATCCAACGGCAGATCCAGATGTGTCCGCATGTGGGACGACGCACCTCGTAGAAACGAAACTACCCCGAGCCATCTTCACAAGAGAGATGACTCGGGGCAGCAATTTTCGCAGCACAAGGCTCGGCTTACGGATTCGCGTTCACGGCGTCGGACCACTTGTCCGAGCGGAACGGTGAAGCCGGCAGACCGGCACCGTTGGCGAGGTTGGGTTCGGCCGTCTGGTGCCAGCCGAAGCGGACAGCAACTGGAGCCGCAACACCTTCAGCCGTCACGACGACGGTATCGCCTTCGATCTTGGCGACTGCCCGAACTTCTTGTCGGCTCCTGCAATCGTCCACCAGCTGAGGTCCTTACCGTCGCGCGACTTCAATCCCGCAGCGTGATCGAAGGACACCACGATCTTGTTCCCGTCGACCTTGATCGACTTGTACAAGGGACCGGAGTAAACCAGGTCCTTCTTGCCGTAGTTGTTGGCCAAGGCCCACAACGCCAGGCGTCGGCCGACTTCTTGCTTGTTGGGCGGATGAATGTCGCCCAAGGTGGTGATGTCGGTCAACACGGCCATGCCGGTATTCTTGACCGCCAGGGTGGCAGTCTGAGCTTCCCAGATTCCAGCCAGATTGGTCGGATTGCCACCGTAATTGAACGGGGCTTACTGAGCGAAGAGGAACGGGAAGTCGCGGTTGCCTTCTTGATTCCAAACCTGACGCCAGCCTTCAATCAAGCCCTTCTTCAAGTCGTAGTAGTGCATGCCTTGTCCATTGTTCGATTCTCCCTGGTACCACAGGAAGCCACGAATACCGAACGGCACGATGGGATGAATCATCCCGTTGTACAATCCGGTCCAATGGTAGTTGGTGTTCAAGGGGTGCGCCGGCACGGCAGCCGGAGTGGGCAGAGCATCGCCCGGCTTGGCCGCATTGACGGCGGCCGTGTAAGTCTTCAACGCTTCATTGTAGTTGACCAACGCTTGACCATAGTTGGTCAAGGCATCGAGCATCTGAGTCTTTTCCGCAGCGATTTCCGGGACCGCGGTGTAGCCTTGCGGCGGAATCCACGGCTCAATCCGAGTTCCACCCCAAGCGGTGGTGATCAGCCCGACGGGAACATTCAAGTCCTTGTGCAGTTCACGTCCGAAGAAGAACAGGACCGCCGACGAACCGCCGACAGTCGCGGGTGAGCATTCCACCCATTGAGCCTGCACATCATTCGCCGGGGTGCCCGACGGAATCAGCGGAATCATGAAGAGGCGAATCTTCGGCAGATTGGCCGCGGCGATTTCAGCCTGAGCGTTCTGCGACTGAGCGACAGCCCATTGCATGTTGGACTGGCCCGAACCGGCCCAGACTTCACCGATGAGAATGTTCGAAATCTTGATCGCGTTCTTGCCCGCAATCGTCATTTCATGCGGACCACCGGCGGTCTTCTGGGCAGGCAGCGTAACTTTCCACTTGCCGGCGGCATCCGCATCGGCCGAAGCGGTGCTTTCGCCTAATGTCACCGTGACTTTTTCACCAGGATCAGCCCACCCCCAGATTGGAAGCGGAATGTCCTTTTGCAGGACCATGTTGTTACCGATAATTGCCGGTAACCGAACATTGGCCTGAGCCGTTGAGACTCCGGCTAGCATGGCTAATACAGCCACCCACAGACGCCATCGCGCGATCATCATGCTGGTTTACTCCTGGTGCCATAATCCATTCCGCGATGCCCCATGCACCGCACGTCCGGATTCTATCCCACCCCCGGTGAAGTTCACCAGCCAGCCCTGGGCCAGCCCCCTGTTGGAAATGACGAATGTCGAATTCCGAATGACGAAAGAATGACCAAATACCCAATGACGAATTCAAAGCGATTCCATCGGGAAGGTTGTTCGAAACCCGCATTGGCCAACTGGCGGGGAAATTTCCGGAATGTCACGTCATTCGAAGCCACATCTCTCAAACATTTCGGATTTGGGCATTCGGCATTGGTCATTCTTTTCGTCATTCGGATTTCGACATTCGTCATTCATAATTTCCCCCCTCCTCCAGCGTTTGCACCTTCGCGCGGATTCTGCACAATAGCAGCCTGTGAACATTCTCCAGTTCGATGTCGGACCTCTCCCCCTTCAACACCAGCGTTGACATGCCTCATCGTGTGATCGTCTCGACCGGCGCCAGACTGCATTTCGGCCTACTGGCTCACGCCCCCCAGGCCAAACGGCAATTTGGCGGAGTGGGCCTGATGGTCGAACATCCCGGATTTCAGCTGTCCGCGGAAGTTTGCGACGACGCCACCGAAACCGACCACTACACCGGCCCTGACGCTTGGCGACAACGGGTTCTCGACGCCGTCCAGCGGAGTCGAGAGACGCCCCTCCCCGCCGTTCCGAAATGCCAGTGGATTTTAACGACGTCGATCGATCAACACGTAGGGCTGGGTTCGGGAACCCAGCTGGCACTCGCCGTCGCGCAAGCCTACGCGGCGTTGCAGGGCGAAACATCCCTTGGGCCCACCGCATTAGCCCACCGCGCCGGTCGAGGCTTGCGTTCGGCACTGGGAATTCATGGGTTTCAAGAAGGGGGACTACTGGTCGACGGAGGCAAGCGTTCGAAAGAACAAATCTCTCCCGCCGTCGCCCGAGTCGCTTGGCCAACCGAGTGGCCACTCCTGCTGGTGCGACCGCGGAATGCCTGCGGGCTTTGTGGCGCGGCCGAAATTAATGCGTTCGCGAACTTGGCCCCGATGTCGGATGCGGTCTCGGCCCAGTTGTGTCAGTTGGCGTTGTTGGAGTTGCTGCCGGCGACTCTGGAACGCGACTTTGAGGCGTGTAGCGAGGCGTTGTTTCAGTTTGGCCGGTTGGTGGGTGAATACTTCGCGCCGGCTCAAGGGGGAACCTATTCGACGCCGCAAACCACATCGCTCGTCAAACATCTGCGAGACCAAGGTATTCGCGGAGTCGGGCAGTCCTCTTGGGGGCCGACAGCATTTGTGATGTGCCCTACCCCCCAGATGGCCCAGCAACTCCGTAACGATTTGCTGGCCGGCGAGTGGCAGGATTGCGAGATTCTCTGCACGACCGCTAAGAATGCTGGAGCGAAAGTCGAGATCTCGGAATAGAATTCAGATGATAGTCGTTGTTCGCTCCGCGAACTGAACGTGCTCGCAGTCGCCGGCCGGAATTAGCATTCAACCTCAGCACGGATTCCACCTCGCTACTGCGAGCGCGTTCTGTTCGCGGAGCGAACAACGACTATGATTCGGATCACCCAGAATTTCCACTGACCTAGACAGTGTCTTTGTATGACCGCCCCCTATCAGTCTATCGTGCAAGACCTGCGTCAGGCGTTTCCGCAGCCTGTTTCCGACCGGGTCCATGATGCCTATTTTGTGTTTTCGTTCTTGCGAGCTCTCGATCAAGTGGACGCTCTCAAGTCGGTCACGCCACTGCTGGGACGACCGGAGACTCTGGATTACGACGCGGCCCGCGAATGCCGTGTCGAACAGGGGACGCTGCCGCTGGAAACAGTCACCGCCGAGCTCGTCGATCATTTATCGGGCATGTTCATCTTCGGACACCCTCGAGCTCAGATTAACGTCGTCCCCGCCCCCACCATCGCCAGCATCATCGGTGGCCTGCTCCCGTCCATCTACAACCCCAACCTGGTCAGCGAGGAATCTTCTCGCAAGGTCGCGTTGGCAGAAGTCGAAGTCATTGCGATGACCTCGGCGCTCCTGGGTTACGACCCGCAGCTCTCCGGCGGTCTGTTTACATTCGGCGGCACCGGTACCAGCTTGTACGGGGTGAAGCTGGGGTTAGAGAAGGCCTGTCCCGATTCCTTCCGTAAAGGGCTGCGCGAACAGGCCTTTATTCTGTGCTCGGAACGTGCTCACTATGCCGCGTTGAGTGTTGCCGGCTGGTTAGGAATTGGTACCGATCAGGTAGTTCAGATCCCCACGGCCGCCGACAACGAAATCCGGCCTTGTCTGCTAGAATCTCACGCGCGACAAATCCTGAAGGATGGAGGCAAGATCGCGGCCATCATCGCCACGATGGGCACAACCGATGCTTTTGGCCTGGATGATTTGTCCGCGATTCGAGACATCCGCGACCGGCTCGTCGATGAATTTCAGCTCGACTACATCCCACACATTCACGCCGATGCGGTGATCGGCTGGGCCTGGGGCGTATTCAACGACTACGATTTCCAAGCCAATCCGCTTGGTTTCCGCCATCGGACTGTGCGAGCCCTGGCGGGGACGAAACGGCTGATTCAACATCTGGGCTTGGCGGATTCGATTGGGATCGACTTTCACAAAACGGGTTTTACGCCTTATGTTTCCAGCCTGTTGCTCGTGAAGAATGCTCACGATCTGAAATTGATCTCGCGCGGTCAGGAGGCGACTCCGTATCTGTTTCAATCGGGAACCTATCACCCCGGCAAATACACGCTAGAAACGACACGCAGCGGGTGCGGCCCGATGGCGGCTCTCGCCAATCTGCGACTGTTTGGGAAAGATGGGCTGCGGTCCCTGCTGGGACATTTGGTTTCGATGGCAGAAGTCCTACGTGAGCAGCTCGAGGGACATGCCGCGACCACGGTCTTAAATGGGGGGAATTTTGGCCCCGTGACGCTGTTCCGGGTGTATCCAGACGGTGTCGATACCTTCACCGTTCCGAAGCGGGAACGTGAGGATGCCAGCTTCCGCGAGCAGTTGCGGGCGAACAACAACTACAACCGACAGATCTTCGATCTGCTTCAGGCAGACGCGCTCCATGGCCAGGGTGTCGTGATCTCGCTGACTGATTGCTATCGCGAGTCAGATTACGGTGAACCGATCGTCGCGTTGAAGTCCTACATCCTAAGCCCTTTCTCTGAAGAGAGATACGTCTCGGCGGTTTTGGAATCGCTGTGGCAGGCCCGCGCCAAGATCGCCGCCGGGAAGACTCAGGGTTGACCGGCAGGAACATTCTCTGGGAAACTGCAGCTTACGAGTCGAAAATGATGTAACGGAAGAGACCGCGTGAGGCACGAGTAGGGGAGCGGCAATTTCCCCGACGAGTTTCGCGTCTGAGTTGATTCAGCCCGCCCGCCGCCAGCCCGAGTACCCTCCATGTCCTTATACCGCTTCATCCGCACTGTCCGGTTGGGTTTGAAGAGCTTAATGCTCCACAAGCTCCGCTCGGGACTTACCATGCTCGGTATTGTGTTCGGCGTGTATTCGGTGATCGCCATGTTGGCGATCGGCGAAGGGGCCAGCAAGCAGGCTCAGGAACAAGTGGTTGCCTTGGGCGCCACCAACATCATCGTGCGTTCCGTGAAGCCAGTCGAAGAAGCGGCCTCGAATTCGGGTTCCTTCGGTTCAATGCCGCGATACGGTTTGTTGCGGACTGACTACGAACGTCTGAAGCGAACGCTGCCCACATTGGAAAGTGCGATTCCCATCCGGGAACTCAATAAGGAAGCTCGCTTCCAACACCGCGCCATGAATGTGCGTCTGGTGGGTTGCACGGCGGAATACATCGACACCAATCATTTGAAGCTGGTGCAGGGACGATTCATTTCCGACCGCGATCAGGACACGTTAACGAATTCGGTCGTGCTGGCCGCAGAAGTGGCGAGCACCCTGTTTCCCTTCGAAAACCCGGTCGGCCACAGCGTGCAAATCGGCGGCGTGTATTACAACATCATCGGTGTCACAGGCGAACGCTCGGCGTCGGCGGCGATTGGTGGCAGCTTGTCTGGGCAAGATTTCAACAAGGACATCTACGCCCCGATCAGCACATTGCGAGTCCGTCTGGGCGATCAGGACTTCAGTTTCCGCGCGGGGACGATGACCTCCGAACAAGTGGAGCTCAATCAGATCACATTCAAAATTCGCGACCGCGATACGATTTTAGCCACGGCCGACATCATTCGCGATACGCTGCTGCGGTATCACGGCACGAAGAAGGATTACTCGGTCGTCGTCCCCTTGGAGCTCTTAAAACAGGCCGACCAGCTCCGTCAGATTTTCAATATCGTGTTGGGCTCGATCGCCGCGATCAGTCTGGTCGTCGGTGGTATCGGCATTATGAATATCATGCTGGCGACCGTGACCGAGCGCACGCGTGAAATCGGTATTCGCCGTGCTCTGGGAGCTCGCCAGATTGATATTACGCAGCAGTTCCTGACAGAAACGATTGTGCTCGCCGGCTCCGGGGGACTCTTGGGAGTGCTCTTGGGCTTAACAACGCCGATCGCCTTCCAGGGGATTCGCTACATCGCTCTGAACTGGATTCTGGATGGCAACAACGGGTCCTCGGATCTGTTCGGGATCTTCAAAGATATGCAGCCGCAGATCGCCTTTTGGAGTCTGCCGCTAGCCTTCGGGATTTCCGTGGGCGTGGGCATCATCTTCGGCCTATACCCCGCCCGAGCCGCCGCGCGACTCGATCCAATCGAAGCCCTGCGACACGAATAGTAGCCGCATGGTCGCACATAAAATGTGCGAGTGCATGATGAATTGTCGTTGCCAATTTTGAGTGGCAGTGGGTAGCCCAGATTCTCGAATCTGGGTGAGCGCAGCGAACAAGAGGTTGAAGCTCCTTCGACTTCCCATTCCTCGCCTACGAAGAATCCGGGGGTGACACCACTCGGCTCGTCATGAGCTTCATTTACCAGCGGAATGTGACATTTCCTTACCGAATGAGCTCCAACCTCTTGTTCGCTACGCTCACCCTGATTCAAGAATCAGGGCTACCCATCGACTGCGTCGATGTTGAGGATGAGATTTCATTGAAATCTCATCCGACTCTAGGCCAGCATTTTTTGAAACACTTCCCCATGCACGTCGGTGAGCCGGAAGTCGCGGCCTTGGAACCGATAGGTCAGTTTCAAATGATCGATTCCCAGCAGATGCAGTAGCGTCGCATGCAAGTCATGCATGTGGAGACGATCGGCCGTCGTGTTGTAACCAATCTCATCGGTGGCCCCGATCGTCTGGCCCGTCTTGATGCCGCCCCCGGTGAACCACATCGTAAAGGCTTCGATATGATGGTCGCGGCCAATCAAATCGCGGGCTTCGCCCTGCGGAGTCCGGCCAAACTCGCCCCCCCACATGACGATCGTGTCTTCCAGCAATCCCCGTTGTTTCAGGTCCTGGACCAGTGCCGCGCAGGCACGGTCGGTCTCGGCACAGCGGGCTTCCAGGGATTTTCCAAGCTCCGTTCCGGGAGTACCGTGATGGTCCCAGTCGGTATGGTACAACTGGACGAATCGCACGCCCTTCTCCACCAGCCGCCGGGCCAGCAGGCAGTTGTTTGCGAATGAGGGTTTCCCCGGTTCGACACCATACATCTCTAGCGTCGCCTGAGTCTCGCCGCTGATATCCATCAACTCGGGGGCACTCGACTGCATCCGAAACGCCATCTCATAGGCCGCAATCCGTGTGGCAATTTCCGGGTCACCCATGGCCTCTAAACGGAGTTGGTTCAGGTCGTTCACCGCCGACACAAACTGCCGTTGTCGCGTCGAATCAATCCCCTGTGGGCTGCTCAAATTCAAGATCGGCTCGGCCCCGCTGCGGAACGGGACCCCTTGATAAGAAGTCGGCAGGAATCCACTGCCCCACAATGCAGAACCACCCCGCGGCCCTCGTGGACCAGACTGCAAAACTACGAAACCCGGCAGATCTGCGGCCTGACTGCCAATACCATAAGTCAGCCACGATCCAAAGCTCGGACGGCCCGAAAACTGCGGCGAACCGGTATTGGCAAACAGCTTGGCGGGGCCATGGTTGAAGACATCTGTCGCCATCGACTTCACGATGCACAAATCGTCTGCCACCCGATGCAAATGGGGCAGCAGTTCGCTCATCTCGACGCCGGCCTGCCCTTGCTTGGAGAACTTGCGCGAAGTACCGAGCAGCTTGGCGTCCTTCTTGATGAAAGCAAATCGCTTGTTGGCCACGTAGGACTCGGGGATGACCTGCCCATTCAGCTCCTGCAGTTTGGGCTTATAGTCGAACAGCTCTAATTGACTGGGGCCACCGGCCATAAACAGGTAGATCACCCGCTTGGCCTTCGGCGGGAAATGGGTCTCCTTGAGAGCCGACGGATTCGTCGCGGTCGGAGCCGCCGCATTGGCGACTCCGGTATTCATAAGCGAGGCGAGTGCCACCGATCCCAGCCCGACCTGACATTGTTGGAAGAAATGCCGTCGGGTCAGTGCCTGGAGAGCTTGGTCTTCGGCGATCCGCAAATCGTGATGCATGGTACTAACCTGTAATCAGTGCAGCGGACTCGTAAAGACTAGGTCGTTCTAAAACACTTCGGACCAAATAAATGGACATCACTCACGGGTAATGAACTCATCCAAGTTAATCAGAACACGGGCAACCGCGGTCCACGCGGCGGCCTCGGTGGGGGCGATGGAACTTGGCAGGTTTGACGGAGCGATTTTCTGAGCATCTTCCGTGGTGAATGTCGCTCGTTGTTCTTCCAGCATCTTTAATAATCGTTGTAATTCAGCGGGCTGCGGATCGCGGCCAAAACACCAGCGGAAGCCTGCGGTCACGCGTGCAGTATCGTCCCCTGGAACCTCCAACAAAATCCGTCGAGCCAAGCCTTGGGCAAATTCGACAAACGTTTGATCGTTGGCCAGAGTCAACGACTGCAACGGGGTGTTCGACCGGTTGCGGCGGGTACACGCCACATTGGCGTCGGGGAAGTCAAACACCGACATCGCGGGATAGGGGCTCGACCGCCAGAGGTAGGTATACATGCCACGGCGGTAACGATCGTTCCCGGTAGCAGCGACCCACGGCTTCTTATCTTGTGTGAAGTCAAACACGCCGGCCGGCTGCGGCGGATAGACACTCGGCCCCCCCACCGCCGGAGCCAGCAGGCCACTCGCGGCCAAGGCCACATCGCGGATCAATTCTGCATCTAAGCGCAACCGCGATTGCCGACCATAAAGCTTATTCAGTGGATCCATTTCCGCCAGTTCGGTGCGGAACTTGGAAGACTGCCGATACGTCGCCGATAGAACAATCGTGCGTTGAATGGCTTTCAGATTCCAACCCGTGGCGACAAATTCCGATGCCAACCAGTCGAGCAATTCCGGGTGCGTGGGCGGACTTCCCTGCAAACCAAAATCGTTTTCGGTTTCGACCAAGCCGCGGCCAAAAAACTTCTGCCACAGACGATTCACGGTCACTCGAGGCGTCAACGGATTCTGCTCGCTGACGAGCCAGCGAGCCAGATCCAGCCGCGTCGGTTCCTGAACCTCAGCCGGAAGGGGAGGCAGCACCGCGGGCACTGCCGGTACCACTTTGATCCCGTGTCGCAGGAAATCACCGCGGATGTGGATGTGGGTCTCTCGCGGTTTCTTCCGCTCCTGCATGACCAGCGTCGTGACAAAACTGGGCTCTTTCGCCCGTAGCTCCGCGATCTCCTGCAGCATGGGGAATTTTTGACGCGAAATCTCGTGAGCTTTGAAGTACTCAATCAATGGCTTGGTCAGCTCGGGAGTCCGCATCTCGGCCGAGAGATTCAGGGCATTGGTCACCAGAATGGGCAGCTTGGTCTTCTGCTCTTCGGTCACCGTCTTTTCCCAAGCCGCCAGTTCCATATCAAACTGCGGACGCTGCTTCTTAAAATCAGCTTCCAGCTCTTTAATTTTCTTCCGCAACTCTTTGCGCAATTCGACCGCCCCCGAGGCAACTTGCTCGGGCGTCGGAACGTCCAGCTTCGGTTCGTCGGAGTTATTGAGAAACGCGAACAGCTGATAAAACTCACGCTGCGAAATGGGATCGTACTTGTGATCGTGGCACTGGGCACAACCAACGGTCAAACCCAGGAAGACAGCCCCCGTGGTACTGACCCGATCCACCACCGCTTCAACTCGGAATTGTTCATCATCGGTGCCCCCTTCCTCGTTGAACAACGTATTGCGATGGAAACCGGTCGCAATCTGCTGGTCAACGGTCGCCTCAGGCAGCATGTCCCCCGCGATCTGCTCCACGGCGAATTGACTGAACGGCATATTCTGATTGAAGGCATCAATCACCCAGTTGCGATACTTCCAGATCACGCGCGGCTGATCGCGCGTGAAACCGTTGGAATCGGCGTAGCGGGCCAGGTCGAGCCACTGGCGGGCCATTCGCTCACCATAATGGGGCGATGCCAACAGTTGATCGACGAGTCGTTCGTATGCATCGGGCGATTCGTCCGCAACGAACGCCGAAACTTGGGCAGGCGTTGGCGGCAGTCCCAACAAGTCCAGCGACAAGCGGCGAATTAACGTGACTCGATCCGTTTCCGACGACGGAGTCAGTCCGTCGGCTTCCAGGCGGGCGAGGACAAAGGCGTCGATTTCATTCCGGCCCCAATTGCTCTGTTTGACAGCGGGCAGTGAATGTCGTTGAACTGGCTGAAACGACCAGTGATTGCGATTCTTAATCTCGGCCGTGGCGAGAGGTGCATCCCCACCTTCAGGAGCCTTGGCCCCCTGCTCGATCCAACGCTTAATGAGATCGACTTCCGCATCGGTCAGCCGCGGATCCTTGGGAGGCATCCGGGTGGCGCCTTCCGTTCCCAGAATGGCCTGCAGCAACAGGCTTTCGCCCGGTTTCCCGGGGACAATGGCTTCGCCGGAATCGCCACCTTGTATCAGGCTGCTGGCCGAGTCGACACGAAATCCCGATTTCTGCGTTTCCGTACCGTGGCAGCTACCACACCGCTGAGCCAGCAACGGTTTGATCTCGGTGACATAGTCCACCGGTTTTGCAGGTTCCTCGGCACAAAGTCGAGTGCCGGTCCCCACGCTCCAAATGCAGCAGGCGAGAACAAGCAGTCGTAGACAGTACATCATACTTCTCAACTCCGTCGCCGCGGTCTCGAGACCTCACGAACTGACTGTGCCCCTGCCGAGACGAAACGCCGACAGCGCCAATGCCCCGACA
>JAZKFE010000298.1:0-6734 GCA_040386595.1 Planctomycetota bacterium
CGACCGTGGGTTGACACCCACGGCTAGATTCTTTCGTCCCTATCGGGACTGGATTGCCGCGACACCACATCGCCGCAGTTTTCGACAAAAACTTTGAGTGAAAACGCTCTGGCCGTACCATGTTTTGATGAATAGATAACACCGCCATGCCGTAATTAACGGCGATTATAGAAGGTCGTTTTACGAACTATGAATAGTCGAGTCTTAATCAGTTTTGCGTTATTGCTAGTAACGTCGGGTTGCGGTAGCAGTTCGCCGATCGCACCAGTCGGGGGTGTGGTTCTGCTTGACGGCAAACCTTTGAATGAGGCAACCGTCAGGTTCATTCCTGTGTCGAAGGATGGTTCATCATCGATTGGGGAAACCGATTCCGGCGGCAGGTTCAATCTCTCCTACACCCGCAATCAGAAGGGGGCCTGGGTCGGCAAACACAAGGTTCGCGTCAACACGTCCAAGGTTGTCTCGGACCCATCGGGGAAGGAAACGCATCTGGTCGAACGTGTTCCGGATCGCTACAACCAGAAGACCACGCTGGAATATGAGGTGAAGTCAGGACACAACGATTTCGAACTCAGCCTGAAATCCGGCGGTCCCATTTCGACAACGACAAACCCTTCAGCTGCACCCCGCCGTAACCTTAACAACGGGTGTGAGTAGCTTATTCTGCACAGAGCTTTGCTTGGCCGTTGATGATTTTTTACCCGTCCATTTCCGACCCGTATAGATGATCATGACGGGTATTTCAGCTAAGGATAGAGTCGATGTCATTGATGACCCCATGTTCTGGATTGACTCGAAGAATCATTTGGGCTGTGGCCTCGGCGGCATGGCTCTTCGGGAATGTTTGTTGGGCTGATGAAGTACCGCCAAACATTATTATTGTCATGGTCGATGACGTCGGATACGGTGACTACGCCTGTTTGGGCAGTCCCATTATCCGCACGCCGGCGATCGATGCATTTGCCAAGCAAGCCGTGCGTTTTACTCAGTTTCATGTCAGTCCGACATGTGCGCCCACGCGTTCCGCCATCATGACCGGCCGGCATGAATTTAAGAACGGCGTCACGCATACCATTCTGGAGCGCGAGCGGCTGACGCTGAAGGCGACGACGATTGCGCAGGTGCTCCAAACGGCTCGCTATTCCACGGGCATTTTTGGGAAATGGCACCTGGGAGATGAGGCGGCTTACAGGCCCGAACAGCGCGGTTTCGAGGAAGTTTATATCCACGGTGGAGGTGGCATTGGTCAGACCTATCCGGGAAGTTGCGGTGATGCGCCGGGCAATACCAACATTAATCCGGCACTCTGGCACAACGGAAAGTTTGAGACGACACAAGGCTATTGCACCGACTTGTTCTTCGGTCAAGCACTTACCTGGATTGATGCTCAACGGCAGCTGAAGAAGCCGTTCTTCGCCTACATCCCCCTAAATGCCGCTCATGACCCACACGTCTTGCCGAAAGAGTATTATCAGCACTACCTCGGCAAGGTGCCGGAAAAAGTTGCTAAGTTCTACGGCATGATTGAGAACATCGATACCAACTTTGGGACGCTATTAAAGAAGCTGGAAGAGTGGGGGATCGAAAAGAATACGTTGGTCGTGTTCCTCAACGACAACGGTGGTACCGCGGGGGTGTCGGTTTATAACGCCGGCATGCGTGGCACCAAGGGGACAGCCTATCAAGGGGGCACTCGCGTCCCGTCATTCTGGCGCTGGCCTGCGGGCTTCTCCGGTGGGAGCGACTGCGAAGCTTTGACGGCTCATATCGACATGTTTGCGACACTGGCCGAAGTCGCCGGTGCGACACTCAGCGAGGATGTTAAGAAACAAGTCGAAGGTCGCAACTTGCTACCGCTGCTCAAGAATCCGCAAGCCGACTGGCCCGACCGCTATCTCGTCACACATTTCGGTCGTTGGCAGCGCGGTCATGTCGCCGAGGCCAAGTACACGAAGTGTTCGATTCAGAATAGCCGTTTTACATTGGTCGACAACGTCGAGTTGTACGACCTGCAAGAGGATCCGTCTGAGTCAATCAATGTGATTCAGGAATTTCCCGATGTCGTGACAAATCTGCGTGCCGAATACGAGCAATGGTGGCAGAGTGTGCAACCCTTGCTCGTGAATGAAGAGGCAGTCGGCCCCAAGATCAATCCCTTTAAGGAACTCTATTGGCAGCAGTTTGGCGGTGAACCGGATGCCGAGCTACTAAAGAAAATGGATCCGACGCAAGCCTTTTCAACAGCACCGGCCAAAAAGGGAGCGAAGTAGATCGCGTGCGAAAACCAGTCGCGAACAGGGGAGATCACTCGATGTCAATCACGATCGATTCGATCTTGCCGTTGAATTCATAGGGGGACTTATAAGGGCCTACGGCACCGCCGGTATCACGTCCCACGTCAAGCCCTTCGCCTGGCATTTTGGGGAGCAGACCGGCGTCGGAGTTAGCAACCGCTTTGCCGTCGACGGACAGTTTTAGACTGCCGTCAGTCTCCATTCGTGCGACCGCGGTGTGTGTGCCTGTGATTGTCTCGGTGGTGGCAATGCTGCGGATGTCACCAGCGCTGCGTATTAAAAAAGTGAGCTTGCCTCCTGCGAGAAATAGCACATACCCGTTGGTGTTCCCGCCTTGGGCCACGAGAACGCCATCGGTCGCATTCTCAGTGTTGAATTTGGCGGTAATTGAAATGGACGCGCCCGCGAAGGCGGGGGACTTTGCACGCCCGAGTTTATCGCCGGATTTGAGTTCAAATTTGTGTTGGGTGCTTGCGGCCGGCTTGGCTTTAGCTCCCCGCCAGGTCCCCAGCGGCAACACATTAGCCCGGGCGGCATATGCATCCCATTTTGCAGAGAGATCTCGAACTCGATCGGGGTGCTGTTCCGCGAGGTTATTGAGTTCGGTCCGGTCGGCATCGATATCGTAAAGTTCCCACGGCTGATCTTCTTTGGCCACCAGTTTCCAATTTCCTTCACGGACCGCTCGGTTGCCTTCGTGCTCCCAATAGATCTGACGCGGTGCGGCGGTAATCGGTGAACCGCTCAACGCGGGACGCAGACTCTTTCCTTCCATAGGCTTGATGGGCTGCCCCCGATGTTCATGGGGATAGGCCGCGCCGCTGACGTCGACTACTGTTGCCATGATATCGATCAGATGTCCTGGTTCACGGCTGAACTTGCCGACGGTCTCGGCCGTGATACCGGCTGGCCAGTGTGCGATGAGAGGCGTGCTGATCCCCCCTTCGTGCGTCCAATGTTTGAACTCACGGAATGGCGTGTTGCTGACGCGTGCCCAGTCCCTGCCATACGCAACATAGGTGTCTGCGGGCCCCGGCATCACATCTGGTCCCGTCCGTACCGCACGGCCGTCGCGGGTTTGCATCTGGGGAGTGACTCGTGTTTGCAACCCGTCGCGTCCCAGCGGTTTCAAAACGGAGACTGCCGCAGCGTTCGACTGCCTGCCAGTCCCTTCCGCACATCCCCCATTGTCCTGTAGGAAAAGAATGAGCGTGTTGTCGAGCTGACCATCACGTTTCAATTGCGCGACAATCCGTCCAATGCCGGCGTCCATGTTGTCGATCATCGCCGCATACACTTCCATACAGCGGGCTTCCCACGCCTTGTTGGCGACTTTCGACCAGGCATCGGGTTCTGTCGTTAACTTCGCGTCAGCAGCCAGGAGTCCCATGCTCTTCATACGTTCGAATTTTGTCGCTCGAACAGCCTCGTAACCTTGGTCGAACTTACCTTGATATTTAGCAATGTCCTGTTCTTTGGCATGCATGGGCCAATGAGCAGCCGTGTAACCCACATATAAGAAAAAAGGTTTATCTGGTGCCCCTTGTTGATGCTGTGCGAGATAACGGACGGCATTATCCGAAATGGCATCGGTGTAATAGTACGACTCGGATTGATACTCGGGATCGTTCTCGGGAGTGATATAAGTATTCTGTCGGCAGAGCCCTGTCGGATCGTAAAAGCTACCGGCGCCCTTGATCGTGCCGTAGAACTTGTGGAACCCTCGTTGCAGCGGCCAGGCCGATTTATCACCATCAGGGCCATCGTTACGCGTCACGTGCCACTTGCCGCACATGTAGTTCGTATAGCCCGCAGTACCAAGCACCTCGGCGAGGGTGACACACTGCTTGTTGAGTTCACCCCGATAGCCATCGTGCCGATTATCGCTGGTCATATGCCCGACACCTGCCTGGTGGGGATAGAGCCCCGTCAAGAGTGAGGCCCGCGTCGGACAGCACCGGGCCATGTTATAGAATTGCGTAAACCGCACCCCTTGAGATGCCAACGAATCGAGGTGAGGTGTTTGAATCTGCCCGCCGTAGCAGCCGATATCCGAATACCCCATATCGTCAGACATGATCAGAACGATATTCGGTGGAGATGATTTTTCGGCTGCGACGCCCACGCTTGTGGTGGCAGCGATGAGAGCGAAACAAACGGCAATACTTCGGACCGCAAACATTATTTGATCGCCTTTTCAGAGGGCTATCGAGTGAAAACGAAGCGAACAGCAAAGCTGAGTTTTGAGTCATTCCAGCCTTGAGTCATAATCAATCACCTATTTAATCGTGATTGATTATGTGGAGTTCAAGCACGCTGTCAAGGATTTCGTCAATCGAGCGGTTCGAGAGCTAACTTCAGCCGGACTGCCTTCGTTGAACAACTTCCTGCTGCGGACTGTCGCGTAAGCTGGGCTCTCAGCTGGCTTCAAATCAGAATCTGGCTGTCTTTCGTCTCCAGATTGGCGTAGCAGGTTCCGTCCGCCATCAAGTTCCAGCTTCGGCAGAGCCCCTGAGTACGTTCCCAAAACACACTTGGTTCCGTGTAAACTGCGATTTGTAGCTTTCTGTTTTTCCAATTGAGAACATAGATGGGCGAACCCCAAGGCAGTTCAGCAACTTTCTGGGCCTGATGTTGAATGAGAAAATTCAGGACGATTGCCATATGAACTTGATTGTCCCGACTCCAGATGTTGTATTTGCTCTCAAAGTACTCAGATTCTCGGGTGGCGGCGACGTACAACTCTTTGAAGCAAATTTGTCGAACCCCTGTCTCGGCGGCCCAATTTAAATAGTCCACTAATGTGGCGTCGTCACGGACGCCTTGTTGCTGCAACACGCAGACCCAACGCAACTCCATCGAGAAGCTGCCTTGTCTCCATGTTTGAGCGATGAGTTCGGATTTCGTATCCAAGTGCATGATCTCGGCGTTCCGGTCATGACTGTGCCGTGAAACAGATAGCACCGCCAGTCCCGCTTCTTGGTAATCATGCAGCCATTGGCAACGATCAGCATCCGAGGCGTGTCCCATTTTGTAGCCGTTGGTAATCAACACCAGCGTCTGAAAGTATTGCTTTCCGATGCGAATGACTTCCAACAACTTACGATGTGAGAGCAGTGTGGGCTCACCGCCGCCGGTGATCACCAGGCGTTTTGCGCCTTCAGCCGCGCCTCTGGCACAGACTTTTTCCAGCTTGGCCAGAACCAATTCGCCTTGCTGCTGGTCATCCGACACCGACGAATGCGAGAAACAGAAATCGCACTTCGCTTGACAGGCATTGGCAATCGGCAGGATGGATACCGAACGGGGCTTAATCTTGGACCACGGGAGCAAGACATTCAGCGCCAGCGAGGCGGCGTAGGCATCTTCAACTTCGATCTCCGCCAGATTCTCATCCAAGACCGCATCAACCTCAATCCAATTGCGGTTGAGGTAGGCGCCAAGACCATTGCGGCGGTTCGGGTATAGCTCGCAATTCTTGACCTTCGTTCGCAACACAATGGGATGATCCCCCAGGGGTGTCTTCGACAACAGCTTTCGCACCTTGGAGAAGCCAATCTCCAGATCGTCGTCCAGCAGATAAAACCGGTTCGGAAAGGTCGACTCGGGGATGCCTGCTTTGCTATAGGAGCGTGAATACTTGTCATACCCTTTGGAAAAATTGGACAGAACCGTGACGTGGTATCGATCGACGGTCTCGATGTCGCCGTGGGCATTCGTCTCGTGAAGGCAAGTGAGAATTGAAACGTCGTTGCCACTTCCAAAAACTTCACCGGGGATCGCAAGGACGTTGCGTTGCAGCAATTCCTGGTGATTCACAGGCATGACCGCCAGATAGCCCGTTTCGGGAGGCATACATCCGACGGCAGCCTGTAACCGATTCCATCTGTACTGAAAAATCGCTTGCTGCTTGTCGGGGAAGTCTTTGTACTTCGTCAGCAGGACTTTCGCTTGATTCACGTCGGGTGGTAGCGGCTTCTGAAGTACAGACTCCATCTGCGGTGGCACAATGGCCATTCCCATTGTCAACGGCGTGAGAAACGTCTTGGACAAGGAAAAACAAACAATCGCTTGCCCCGAGTCGATCAAGGGCTGGACTACCGCGTCGTTGTTGTAGTCATAAACTCGGTCGATAATCAGCAGTCGCCGTCGAGACTGTCCGAGCCATGCCAGCAATGCAGTAATGTCCTCAGCGTGGAGGTCCCTGCCGGACGGAACCAGCGGCGCCGTAATGAGCACCGTCTCTGACCGGAACGCATTCGTATCGTAGGTCGGAAGTGTCGGATAAAGATTGAATTTCAACCCGACTTGCTTGGCAATCATGAGATAGACGGGGTACACGTCAGCGGGGATGTCCACGATGACGCCCCTCTGGTTCAGCCACGTAAAGATATCGTGGAGTGAATCCCGGACTCCGAGCGAGAACACGCAGGAGTCGAA
>JAZKFE010000298.1:6744-16222 GCA_040386595.1 Planctomycetota bacterium
AATGCCCAGACGGCCCCAGTCACCGAGTCGCAGCGCCGACTTGATGTCGATGTCTGGCACATACGAGAAATCAAACTCATGCGGCATCGCCCGAATGGGGTTCAGGCAATCGCATCGCATGAGGTCGGAATTTGTCTTCAGTGCATTTTCAGCGAATTGCTTGAAGGCCACGAACTCAGCGTTTGTCTGGCGACTGAACTCGTTCATGGTTGTTCCCGGAGATGATGTCAACCTCAAGTGTGATTGAGGTTTTCGGGTAATCGATTCTGATGCCAGCGAGCCCCGAAATCCATGGCAAATCTATTCCACCTAGAGCATCAAAAAACTTACAACAACGTTCCGTGGAGAATCACCCAGGCGACAGTGAAGTAGATGATCAATCCGGTTACGTCGACCAATGTGGCCACGAACGGTGCGGAGGACGTTGCCGGGTCGGCCCCCAGGCGTTTCAAAATGAATGGCAACATGGCTCCCGACAGGGTGCCCCAGGTCACGATGCCGACCAGGGACAATGCCACCGTGAGACCGATCAGCATCCAGTGCTCGCCGTACGTGTTGGAAAACGCACTCCAGACGGAGATTCGCAGGAAGCCCAACGTCCCTA
This sequence comes from Planctomycetota bacterium, assembly GCA_040386595.1. Taxonomy (GTDB): domain Bacteria; phylum Planctomycetota; class Planctomycetia; order Planctomycetales; family Planctomycetaceae; genus JAKFVC01. Next base: position 7,349 of record JAZKFE010000298.1, read on the forward strand.
AGATCGTTCCCAACATGAGCCCCGAGCCCAATTCGCGCCAGAGGACTTTCCACCAGTCGCGCAGCTTGATTTCCCCCAGGGCGAGGGCTCGGACAATCAGGGTTGCCGCTTGAGATCCGGAATTGCCGCCGCTGGAAATGATCAACGGAACGAACAACGCCAGCACGACGGCTTTGGTAATCTCTTCTTCGAAAAAGCCCATCGCGGTCGCCGTCAGCAACTCACCGATGAACAGGACCACCAACCAGGAGGCGCGCTTTCGGACCATCGTCCAGAAAGGGGTGGTATCGTACGGTTCTTCCAACGCTTCGAGACCGCCGAATTTTTGAATATCGTGCGTTGCCGCAGATTCCACGACGTCAATCACGTCGTCAATCGTCACCACGCCAACCAACGCCCCTTCGGCATTGACTACCGGCAAGGCCGTGCGGTCATACTTCTTAAACACCGCAACACTGACGTGCTTGTCATCCGTATCACGCAGGGCGACGAATTGCTCGTTCATGATGTCGCCCACGACTCTGGTAGGTGGGCTGAGGAGAATTTCCCGAATCCGCAGGTCATCGATCAACTGATGTTTTTCGTTGACGACGTAGATGACGTTCAGAGTTTCGCTGTCGATGCCGTGGCCGCGGATGTAATCGAGAACCTGCTGGACCGTCCACTCCCTCTTGACTGCCACAAAATGCGGGGTCATTAGACGTCCGATGGAATCGGGCGGATAGTCGAGCAGCCGGCGGGCCAAGATCCGTTGCTCGGGCGACAGCATCGACAAGATCTGATTGGCCATCGCCGTGGGTAGCTCGGAAATCAGTGTCGTACGATCGTCGTCCGGCATCTGATTCAGCACTGCGGACGAATCGTCGGCAGGGAGCGTCTTGATCATCTGCAACTGAGAATCCAGATGCAGATAGGCGAACGTCGCCGCCCGCAGTCGACCGTGTAACGCCAGGAATACGACCGTGCGTTCGGTCTCATTCAAGCCTTCAATGATTCCGGCCAGATCGGCTGGAACCCATTCGTTGACCAATTCGGCCAACGTGACCGTGTCGCCATCAGAAAGGAGTTCACGAATTTCGGGAACGGCGAGTTGTGGATGCATGATGAGCTATCGCGTATGAACAATATTTGTTCGTCGCAGCCATCACGTCGTGATCTGACACTGCCGCGGCGAGAATCCATCATGGATTGGCCGGGTCAGGAACGCAACCGGATGAAGAGCATCCGATCTTACGCCATAGGCCGCCGCCGGTCGAGGAGATCGTCGTGGTTCGCTCTGCGAACTGAACGCGATGTAACAACCGGGCGGGGCCAGAGTTGAGAATCGAAATTTATTCAACGTCGCTACTGCGATCGCGTTCTGTTCGCGGAGCGAACCACGACGATGAACGATGACTACTTAATCGCAATCCGCTCGGCAGGTTCGTCTGCGAACATCCACAATGTGGACTCGGAGGTGGCGCTGACCGCGGTGACTCGCAGCGGGTGGCTCGAAACGGCAGGTGAGGACTCGGGCTGATGCGGGACCTCGGCCGGTTGAACACTGGGGACCGTGTCGGCGCCCGCTCGCAGATGCCGGCTGTGATCACCATCCTGCATCGACCAGATCGCCACGAACATCGTCGTGCCCAACATCAATGAGAAGATTCGGCTTAGCAACATGGTGTAGTTTCTCTGTCAGCACTAAGTTTCGTCGTACCGAGATGGCCCGCAAAACCAATGTCCGTCGATCGAATTCATCGACTGCAGCGCGGGCCACCGTTTAACGAAACGGTAATCTAGTAATCAGTAGGAAGTCTCCCCATGTGCTATCGGCAGCCCGACAATGTCAGGATGAGGAATTTGCGACAACAGGGCAGGATGGGTCGTGGGGTTTACGAAAAAAGGCATTTTGGGTCATTGTGACGCCAAAATGCCTCAAGTTACCGTGGTGGCGGTGAACTCCTCACTCTCGGGGAGTTCACCGAACAAGCCAACTCCGCTAGAAAAAACTACTTCTTCCGCCGGATGTTGCCGGTCATGGTATGTAGCCAAATACATACGATCTGTATCAGATCATCAAACTACGGAGCCTGTTGCACCAGCAATCCGAGGATTGTTTGGGCGTACAGGCGATGGCCGAAGTCGTTGGGGTGATTGAGTCCATTGCCGGTCAAATCGAGATCGTGTTTGTGCTTCAGCAAGCCGTTCCAGACTGCCGACACGTCGGCCAGGGCGATTCCCGGTCCTTCAAATCCCGCCAGAACGTCGCGGTATTTGAAGAACATCTCGCGGGGGGTATGCACCCATTCCGCAGTTCCCAGCATCGGTGCCACCAGAATGATCTCGATATTCGGATCAGCTGCGTGGACCTGGTCGATGAACGTTTTAGCCTGTTGCTTGAACCATTCCGGATCGCGGCGGCCGACGTCATTCATTCCGTAAGCCATGATGATCAGTTGCGGCTTCTCTGCCAGCAATTTCTCCAGATCCGTGACACCATTGGCAATGCTCCAGCCGCCGACGGCGCGGTTCTTCAACGTGATCTCGCCGCCGTAGGTGGCTTGCAGTTGCGAGGCCACCAGTTCCGGGAACGCCGGCATGTAGGGCAGGACATTGGCCAGTCCCGAGGCGTCACCGCCGGCGGAGATACTGTCGCCGCTGACACCCAGCGTCAACGGTTTTCCGGCGCGGAGCAGGGCAAATGTTTTAGGGAGCAGTTTTTCGGCCAGCTTGGGCGCGGGCTCCGTCCAGGTGGTGGGCTTGCGCTGGTAGGTGATCTCAATCTGACGATCATGGAACCAGTGGCCGGGACCATACAACAGGCTTTGCTCGGGATGTCCGACGCGATGCTGGTAGCTGTTGGGGGCACCCTTGGGGGGAAACAAATCGGCTTCTTTAATGAAGGTCAACTTTGTTTCTGGCGAGATCAACAGCGTGCGATGATCGTCACTCAATTGGAAATCGCGGCCCGCTTCCAACGTGCGCTGGCCGTCTGACGTCTTCACGGAAATCAGCTTCTCCACGTCAAAACCTAGACGGGCCACGGCGGGCTCGCCATCCTTCGCCTGCAACAGGGTGGCGCTTTCGCGGTACACCGTGTCGCCGCTCCAGACCGGTTGCAGCAAATGCAGTTCAGGCAACATGCGGATCACATCGGCACGAACCTTGGGGGGAGTTGGAGTGTCAGTCACTCCCGGGCGAGCAAACCCGATTAAACCAGCACACAATAAAGCCGCGAGCACACGACGAGACATCATTCGGTTTCCTGAAATGTTTCGAGTACCAAGAAGTTCGAGACAGACTGCAGATTGAGGTCGTCCGTCGATCCTCAAATCCGGCCGTTATGATATCTCAAGATCCAAATCCCGACCAGAATTGAATTTGTCCATTTGGGAAAACCAAGATCGGAACCTATGCCAGTCACTGTACGCGCTGAAAACGACAACGACGTCCAAGCCATATGGCACGTCAACCAGGCGGCATTTGGGGGTGAGGACGAAGCTCGCCTCGTGGATCAACTACGGGCCGGCGGCTTTGTGCGGCTATCGCTGGTGGCCGAACTCGACGGACAAGTTGTCGGTCACATCTTATTTAGCGAACTGAAAATCGTGTCTTCGGACAGCTCGTTGGACGCGGTGGCGCTCGCTCCGTTGGCCGTGCTCCCGGCCTTTCAGCGGCAAGGAATCGGCAAATTGCTGATGCAACACGGGCTGGACGCGTGCCGAAAGCAGGGTGAGCGGGTGGCCATCGTGCTGGGACATCCACACTTCTACCCGCAATTTGGTTTCTCCGCAGAGCTCGCGGCACCACTGGATTCACCCTTCGCGGGCGAGGCCTTCATGGCCTTAGAATTTGAGCCGGGTGCGTTAGCCGGCTGCACAGGGCAAGTCCGTTACGCGCCGCCATTCGGTGTTTTCTCTTGACAGCCGTGAACGGCTAGAGCGGTTCGACGAAGCATATTCGCTCGAAATAATTGGGTAGCCCAGATTCTTGAATCTGGGTGAGCGAAGCGAACAAGAGGCTGGGGCTCATTCGATTTCCCAATGGAATTTTCTCGGCCAGGGCTCCCGAAGGGGAACTGTCTGCGGATGAAAAATCACATGGAGAGAATCAAGTTGCTGACTGCTTCCCAGAGTTCAATTGGAAGTGCTAACTCTCAAAAACTGCAACCTCTTGTTCGCTGCGCTCACCCAGATTCGAGAATCTGGGCTACCCATCGACTGCGTCGATTCAGGCGCAAGCGTTAAATTCAACCGCCATCGGGTGTGGCCCCGCAGTCAGTCAACGAACACGACAACACAGGTGATGTTGTCTTTCGAGCCCCCGGCCTGGGCGGCCTGGATGATGGCTTCGGCGGTTTCTTGCGGTTGCGGAAAACGACTCATCAAACCCGCGAGTTGCGTGTCATTGGAGCCGTCGGTCACTCCGTCGGAGCAGATCATGAATCGATCGCCGGTCTGGATATCAAGCGGCTTGGCTTCGGCGCCCGCGCCCCCTTCTTTCGAACCCAAGTAGCGCACCAAGACATGTTTGTAACGGTGATTGGCGGCGTCTTCTTTACTGATGGTGCCGGCAATGACCAGAGCTTGCGACAACGAATGATCGGTTGTCAGCTGTTCGAAATTTTCGTTCCGCATGCGATAGACACGGCTGTCGCCCACGCCTGCCACATAAAAAGCCTTCCCCACCCTCACCAACATGGCGATGGTCGTCCCCATGTTGCTGCAGTTGGGGTCAATCTGTGCGAGAGCCATGATTTCGGCGTTCGCATGCCCCACGGCATCGTCGATCCCCGATAAGACTTTGTCTTGCGGGTCGTTGTTAAACGAGAGAGCTTGCTCCAGCCGTTGCGGGACCAGCTCGGTAGCCATGGCACTGGCACGTTCGCCGGCCGACTGGCCACCCATGCCGTCGCAGACGACGAAGAAGCGACCTTGCTCGTCGATCGCGTAACGGTCCTCGTTGTTCTCACGGAAGTTTCCCGTGATGCTGACAACACCCCACCGCAATTGCGGACCGTCAGCGGCAGCCGGATGGCTTACGGACTGCTCCTTAGACCAGAAGTTCAACCGCGAAAACCAGCCCAACTTGCAATTCTCCCGTTTTTCGACCGACTTCTGGTGGAGTCTGACAGCCTGGTTGCGGCCGCCCGCCGCTTTTCAGTTATCGAGCGGCAGACGACAAGTTGTATAGTTATTGCCAGTCAATATTCCAGCTGGCCGGATTTATTCTCTGTGGTTGGGTTTGAGACTTTCTCAACAAAATTCCCGTGAGCAAACTCTGTCGTTGCTACCCGTGTCTCGAAAATCTCAATGGTGGTGATTACAGCTCTGAGGTTGTACCTGCGGTCAAATGTGGTCTGTCATCTGCGAGTTCGGCGGCGACCGATGCTGCAGTGGCGTCTGCCAGTCCGCAGACCGACTGGACCAAGTCGCTGACACCTAAAGTGGTTGCGGCAAACAGCAACTCCCCGGCCGCGAATCCCGCACTGGAACCCGCCAGTTGATTCTGGCTGGTTACCATTTGGAAGACGCGATCCTTCGATGGCGGAAACTGTGTCTTGTAGGCTCGAATGGCTTCCAATTTTATCTTCATCGCCTCGCTAATATCCACGACAAAATGGCCAGCCGAGGGAGGGATTTCCAAACTCGCGGTTCCCAGTTGATACCAAACCTGCTTTTGAATGGTGTGAACAGAGAGTCCGTCGAAAAACTCATCCCATTTACTCAAACGGGAATAAAAGATCGCAGCATCCGTAATTTGACTGGCCTGCCAATGGTCGGGGGAGGCTAGGGGGGTCTTCCCGATTAGACCGAGCACCAATTTCGGGCGATAACGGCGGAACTCGGTCGCCAAGGCGACCCGTGCCTCGAACGAATCAAAGAGTCGGCGATTGGGCAACTCGAGCACCTTGCGCACGTGAACGCCCAGAATCCGGGCGGCTTCGGCGGCCTCGGCCAAGCGAACATCCGGATGCGGGCAGTTCGGGGTTGGCTCACCGTTCGTCAGATCAATAATCCCGACACGGTATCCCTGCTGGACCAATCGAGCCAAGGTGCCCCCACAGCCAATTTCGACATCATCGGGATGAGCTCCCACCGCAATGACATCCAGCGGTTGCGGCAGTGGTTCCAGAGGCATATCACGACTCGTTTTATGATTGGATGAAATCGGGGACGAAATTCGTCACGGACATTCTGCTCAGAATAGTTGCACCCGCTGGTCATTCACAACATCGAATCACCGAAGATTTCTGAGCAAGCGGTATTTCACTGATTTTATACACAAAGCCGCCCCCAGTGAAATTTTTCACGTACACGCGGCACCATCGGTGAATTCCTGAGGCGACAGCCAGCTCGGAGCACCGGTTTCGAAACGGTGCTGGCGTTGCCGCCATCACGACCATGTTATTGATCTATTGAAAATCTCTCGCAAAGGCGCAAAGGCGCCAAGGCGCAAAGATAAGAGGGGATGGTTTTGTTTGATTGAGCTTCTGGAACTTTGCGTCTTGGCGCCTTTGCGAGAGATGACTTCTTTTTGTTTTCCTTACGATTCCTCTCCTCTGTAATTATAGGGCGACTTCAAAAGCACCAATCGGCATGAGCACTTTTCAGTAATCGAATGTCTCCCCGATCTCTGGGGCCGCCACACGAAATCCATCAACGATAAAGCTATTGACGCAATTTACAGTTATCTGTTAACAGCTTGTTTCAATCCGCGAACATGGGATGTTGGCGTGATTTGCACCGTATTGACCTGCCTGAAAATCATCGGAATGACAGACGCGTCTCGGAGTCGGATTTTGCGGTTCATTCCCACAACATGACGTTGTGGAAACGCCTCGTTTTGTGGATCAGATGCATCGTGTTTATCCGAATAGGTCACTTTTCTCGCGACACATCTCATTACCCGACTAGCAGTTATAAAACCCATAACAAGTAATTCACATTGTGGCTCGATGTTTGCTTTCAGCACTGAAATCGCGCAATCGCGTTAGTTTCGAAAGAGATCAATCTGGGGTGTCCTGAGGGGGTATCCCAGATTCATCTCGCGATCAAGCAGATCCCCGTCGACGTGTTCCGCATTTCGACTCCCACAATCACTTGAACTAAGACCGAGGCATTGTGAACAACCGGCAGACCGTCGAAATCGCGGCGCTGATCTCAGCATTTAGTCCGCACATTGTCGAAGGCCGCGAACCGTTGCCCGCCGGAATGCTAGAGAAATTCTGGGACCGGTCGCAGCGTCGTTTGAAGCTGTGGCTCGCAGCGGTGACTCAATATCAGCGACAGTACTCGCGAGTGGCCCCGAACGAACACGCGCAGCTGTGGCGGGACCTCGAACCAATCCTCGAAGAAATCTTGACTTCCGAAGTCCTGACTCGGGTCTGGTGTGCGACGCTGACGGCCCGTGATCAAGCCCAAGGCACACGCATCACCGAGCCGATCGCGCGTCACGTCCTGATTGGCCAGTTGGATGCTCGTAAGCGGGCACTGCAACTCTTGGTGACCGATACCACGCTAGGGTTCGAACAGCTGACAAAAATCGACCGCATTCGACGTCGAGTCGAGCGCTGGACCGATCTGTTGCTGGGTCATCTGGTCGAATCTTACCGAGTCGATGATTTCGCATTTGATCCAGTGCGAGCCCGCGAATTTGGCTCTCAACAACTGCTGCAATCCAACGAACGGCCCCGCGATCAGACGTGGGTGTTGCTGTTGGTCGGCTTACAGATGGCGTTTCCCGAGAGTCCAACGCCACTTCCGCACGAATTGCTGCAAGGTGAGATCGCGGCCTCAATTCTGGCCTGCTTCCCGCCTTCGGCGTTTCAGGCTGCGGGGCCCTTCCGCCCCATTATCGAGCGTGGACGACAGACCCACGAGGACCTGCATCAGCCGCTAAGTTTACCAGTGCCCGCGGCCAGCGTGCCCAGTACCAACTTGATTAGTTTTCTCGAACTGCGACACCGCACACCGCCACGCAAAGGGTAGACCTGCAACGGCAGCGTCCCTCTTCATCTGTGCAAATCGTGGTTCGACAATGATTCTTGTCGAACCACGGATGGGCTACTTCCGTTCTTCATCGTCGTCATCCAGCGGAGCGAAGTCGTCATCGTCGAGGGGCACGTCTGCCACGTCCTCGCTGATCTCGTCGTCGTCGATCGCGAAGGCGTCAACTTCGTCCATCTCCACTACGGAGCCGGATGAATCGGATTTCGACGCGGGCACTTCTTCCGCGTCTTCCAGTTCGTCGACATCCTTGGCCTTCTTCTTGCTGGGCTTCGACACCTTGGGCGGATCGTAGTTCGAATAGTACATCGAGAGGACCAGGAACGGCGTTACCGTCAGAGTCGCGCTGCAGATTAGAGTGATGATCGAAATGATCATCACCATCGTGCTGGCCCCGGAAGGTTGGCTGATCAGGTACATGCCCAGCAAGTAGGAAAGATATCCTGCCGGGACAGCCCCTATCAGGGATAGGAGAAAGACTTGAATCTTGGTCACGTTTTGAATCCACCGGCAGGAAGGAAACTCTGAATCGATGAGTGCGCAGCGTCAATGATCTGGGATCGCACTCCAGACTTCAACATGGTAAATCGGCGTACTGACTCGACACAATATGCTCCTGAGTTATCGATCGCGAAAGCTGCTACCAGTCGTACAATCGGAGAGGTTTCTTTAGGGATTTCGTGGGTTGTAGGGACCGTAGCGGGCCCGCGCCGCTTCACTTAACGCTTGTGCCCAAATCGACGCAGTCGATAGGTAGCCCAGATTCTTGAATCTGGGTGAGCGCAGCGAACAAGAGGTTGCGGCGCATTCAACTACGAATTCTTCATCTTCGTAGGCGAGCGTCCAGCGTCAGCTGGATGGTTTTTAGACGCTGGACGCCATC
>JAZKFE010000299.1:0-3667 GCA_040386595.1 Planctomycetota bacterium
GTGGCAACGGGCACAACTGACAGTCAGCCCCAGGAATGCCTTACTCACTTTATCCACCTGTTGATCGATCACATCGACCCGCAGCTTGGCCTTATCGGCTTCCACGACGGTCAAGTCACCAAGCAACAAAAAACCGGTCGCAATCAAGTTGGTGGCACGTTCCTCGACGGTCTTGTGCGGCAGCAAGTCGCCGGCAATTTGTTCACGAACAAATTGATCAAACGGTTTATCCGAGTTGAACGCTGCAATAACATAGTCGCGGTATTTCCAGGCATGTTCGGCAAACAGATCATTGGCGGTCCCGATTTGATCTGCATAGCCTGTCAGATCGAGCCAGTGCCGCGCCCAACGTTCCCCAAATGCGGAGGATGCCAGCAGACGATCCACGACATGCTCATCAGCATCGGCAGTGGTGTCAGCGATGAACTCGGCAATTTGTTCGGGCGACGGGGGGAGTCCGGTCAGATCGAGCGAGACGCGTCGCAACCAAGTGTAGCGGTCGGCATCAGAAACGGGCTTCAGGCCTTGAGCTTCCAGCTTCGCCAGCAGGAAATGATCGACTTCAGTCCGCGGCCAAGCCGTATCCTTCACGGTCGGAACGGCATGTGACTTGGGCACTTGAAAAGCCCAGAAATCTCGCCCCTTCGCCGGATCGAGTCCACTGGGCTGGGCCACAGTTGGAACTTCGTCCCGCGGATCAACCGCTCCCTTGGCGATCCACTGGCGGAAATCAACTAGCACGGGATCGGCGAGCTTCGCCTTCGGCGGCATCTCGACCGCGGAATCGCTGTAGTTCATCGCATTGAAGAGGAGACTCTCATCCGGCTTGCCGGGTACGAGGGCCGGGCCGCTGTCTCCGCCACGCAACAAGGCCGCACGGCTGTCGACTCGCAAGCCTCCCTTGGGCACTTTCGTTTTGCTCGAGTGGCACTCGTAGCAATGCTCGACGAGTACAGGGCGGATTTTGGATTCGAAGAATGCTTCCTCGTCATTGGCGGTGGCAGGGCCCGCTAGAGTGGCGAGGACCCATCCCGTGAGTAAGCAAGATCGAAGTGGAGTTTGCATGGCAGGCATCGCTGGTGTGAAAGGAGTTTTGGCGGCGAGCAACCGACACCAGATCAGTCAGGTTTTTGAGATTGGGCGTACGCTGTCAGCCGGTTTAAAACGGCCTGCATGTGGGTTCGCATGGCTCGTTCGGCCGCGTCAGGATCACGCTGGCGAATGGCCTCGACGATTTCATTGTGCAGTCGGTGCCCCAAGTCGTTATCTCGTGGTAGCGGCGTGGTCCGGGCCATTTGAGCCAGGACGAATTCGTAGATGACTTCCATCACGTTCTGCATCAACTCGTTACCGGCAATATCCACGAGTTTGCGGTGGAAGCGAAAATCAATCTCCAAGGCTTGATCATAGGGGCGATCGAAGTCGTTCAATTCTCGTAAGAGCTCTTCGAGAACCGTAATGTCCTCGGCCGTGGCCCGCTCGGCGGCCTGCCGGACGGCCTGGACCTCAATCGCCGAACGCAATTCGGCGTAGGTGAGCAACTCGCGCGGGGAGATGGTCAACGCACTGCGAACGAGCTGCACGCAATTGGCCAGGCTGCCACGATCACCGACGAACGTTCCCCGGCCCCGCTGAATGCTGACCAGCCCCATGCTGTCGAGCCGAGCCAACGCTTCACGCAGTGCCGGCCGACTGACCTGGAGCTGTTCAACCAGTTCCAGTTCGCCGGGCAAACGCATGCCGGGCAACAGATGGTGCTGCTTGATGACCGCCAGAATTCGATCCACGACTTGATCGACCGTCGAACGGCGAGGTATCGGCTTTAAGCGCATAGCGGCCCAACAGGAGCAGGAGCGAGCGTATCAACCCAACGTGTTAGATGTCAGACATGTTATCACTGCCGAGTTTCTGGTGTCAAGATTCCGAGGTGAGGGGGCAACTCCGGTGACAGACGGGGACGCGGGATGAGTGGAGGTAAATTGCTGACGTGCAACTGATTGAACGGATTTTATCTGATCTTTTGACCAAAAATCGGGAACTTGAATGTGTCTCTCGAGGACCAGTTACTGGGTTCATTCGGCACATTCGTTACGTCAAATTCAATACAATATGAACAGGTAAAAGTATGGCTCACGAGGTGAGACTGTTTGTCGTGAGGAAGCTTGTCGACCCGCGGATGTGGGGCTATGTTTCTAATGAAAGTAAGAATTTGGGCCAAGGTCTTGGGGTGTTGTGTGGCATTCCGGGAGGAGGTCATGCTAGTTGGAATATCGAATATGTTGTTCAGTACGTTAACCGGTGGATTATTTGGTACGACCTCACGCCGTCGCCGCCCCGAGGTCAATGGTGGTCGATTTGCGTTCGGTCAGGGTTGTGAGACTCTCGAAGAACGCCGCGTCCCGTCGGCCGTCGCGATTGCGAATGCAACCGATGTCGCGCCCGAGGATGCTTCAGCTAAGGGAGCTCGGTCAGTACCGAAACAAGCGATTAATGAAACGATCGACACGCCTGTCGGCCCCTTGGAAATCACCGCTCGCCTGGTCGGCAAGCATCTGAAGGGCAAGGCGCAACTCACGTTGAATCTTCCCGAGAACATCCCCTTCGACCTGCCGCCGCTGCGATTCAACATTTCCTTGACCGGTAACCAACTCAAGGGCCGCTTCGTCATTCGTTACGACGACCTGAAGCCGGGTGGTCGCGTGCACCGGATCGTGGGCAAGGTCGTTGCCTCGGAAGATCCTAACAACGCCGACAACTTCGCCGGCCATGTGACCCTGAAGATTGATGGTAAGACTCTGGTCGATACCGATTTCAGCATCCCGAAGTCCTCTTTGGGCGGATTGTTCAACCCGGTTTAGAGTGCCAAAGTCAAACGCGTGAGCAGATTCAGATAGCCCAGGTGAATAGCCTGGGCTATCTGCATTTTCGGGACTCATGTAGTCCGCGTCGAATGTGCCGTTTATAAGATCGCTCGCTTCAATCGCGCCTGTACTGCGATCCTAACTCTGATCCACTCAGACACATCCGACCGTACCATCGTGAAGAATTTACAGACTGCTTAAGTCGTCCTGATCTCCGGCAATAGATCATTTAAGGACTGCCAAACACGACGCAGCCAGGGACGGCCTTGGAAAAAGCCGTTGTCCCCTCAGAGGTGACCTTGGTCTTTCGAACGTTCAATCGTTCGGGCCGAGATATTCGACTTAATTGTAGAAGACCCTGATCGGTCAAACCGCTGTTCCCCAGTTCGATACGACGAACAAGCAATTCATCAGGCAGTAGTTTAATAATTGCGTCAGCGTCAAACGCCTGGGAGATCCACAGCTGATTAATGGGGACGGATCGCATCGGCAAGAGAAGGCTGGCGTCGAGTTTCGGCATTGTTCCTGGGTTTAGGGTGATTAACTCGATATCGCAGGGGAGTGTATTTTCCAGTGCCGTGCTCGCGGCTAAACCTCGGGATGCAGTTCCGTCGGAGATTGACAACATCAAATCAATTCCTTGATTGTGCAACAACCGTATCGCCTCCCGCACGGGATCAGTTCCGATGGTTCGCAACTGAGGGTGCACGGAGACTACGCGGCACAACGGATTTTTTCGTTGCAGTTCAGCAACAGCGGCTTCATCGACGTCGGCTCCGCGAAGTTCCAGCGCCGCCAGACCGGGC
>JAZKFE010000300.1:0-1947 GCA_040386595.1 Planctomycetota bacterium
GGCTCACTGTATTCCAGGACCGTTTGACCATCGATGATGTGGCGGATCAGCCGGCTATTGTGGACTTCCAACTCGACCTTCACCCACTGGTCTCCGGCGTAAGTCTTGGCGGTGGAATTGTTGCAGTGCTGCAGAATGAGCTGGCCGTTCATGACGACGTTCGTGCCAGGCGTGCACAGATTCAATGTCGAGCGAGGATCCTTGCCGTTGCCCCCCAGCAGCTGAACTTCGATCGACGCGGGGAACTCCTGATCCTTACCCATCGTCGTGGGTGATTCACCGTGAATCATCACGCCGCTGTTACGAATGGCCCAGCCTGGGCCCCCTTTGACTTGCTCCCCGACGAACCGGTATTCGACTCGCAGGCGGTAGTTGCTGAACGGTTCTTTGTAGAAGAGGTGTCCGAACTTGGCACCGAATTTGTCATATTTGTCGTACGAGACCTTCAGTACACCGTCTTCGACTCGAAACGTGTTGCCAAAGTTTTCGCCGAGCGGATAATAACGAATCTTGGGAGTCCAGCCGTCCAAGTTCTTACCATTGAAGAGCTGAATCCATTCTTCTTTGGCTGGTTTATCCTGGGTTTGAGCGAAGGTGGGAACGAACAGTAGGCAGCTCAAGGTGAGCAGCGTTTTGAGCGAGAGCTTCATCGACAAGTTTTCCCTGGGTATAGAGCAGTTCGCGGGACGATTACGGATGCTCATCGTAGCCCGGTCATGAGGTCACGGTCCAGTGCTGGCCGCTAACGACGATGGCTTCACAGCATGATTCCCACGGCAGTTGATATTCTGTGGACGCACACGTGGTGGAGCTATGCAAAGTCTTCAGAGCTACCGCTGTCGCAGGCTTATCATTTCTTCAACCTCTTTGAGGGAACCGCGTGGTTCGTGTTCTGCGTGCTGGTGCTGGTTCGCAGATATCGGCAACGTCGCTCACGGCTGGAGCTGTGGTATGCGATCGCGTTCTTCACGTTTGGGCTAACCGACTTCCGCGAAGCCTACTACCAGCAATCGTGGTTGATCTGGGTGAAAACAGTGAATCTCGTGATTCTGTTCGTACTGCGCCACCGGGTTCTCAAAGACCTCTATCCCGGAAGTCGTTTATTTTGAGTGGCTTACGCATCAACAACCGGATCTCTATCCTTTTCGTCTAAACTCGAAAATCAGGCGTCAGTCTTCACGGCTGCGGCGGAGATGCCTAACATGGCGGAATCTCTGTTTTCCGGAGATCGAGATCCAAAGATTTTTCGAAGCAGTCCACTGGTGGGTGGCTTCTTTTCCTTCACCGGGCACCCTGCCCGCAGTTCCCGCCGTCGGCGGACAATGAAAGAGTCGCATGGCAAATCGACAAGCTGAAGTGCTCGCAGCGCAAAAAGATCTGGACTTCACCAAGAAGACCTACCAGGTCGAATTTGATACGACCATGGGCAAGATTCTGCTCGATATGTACCCCGACGCAGCCCCCGGCCACGTCAAGAACATTCTCGGCCTGACCAAGATCGGCTTCTACGATGGAATCATCTTCCATCGCGTTATCCCGAACTTCATGATCCAAGTCGGCTGCCCGCTGGGCAACGGCACCGGTGGCCCGGGTTATACCATCAAGCAAGAATTCAACGCCACGTTGCACGAACCGGGTATCTTGTCGATGGCTCGGACCAACGACCCGAATTCGGCCGGCTCGCAGTTCTTTATCTGCACCGCCCGCGTTCCCCACTTGGATCGCCAATACACGGTCTTCGGCAAGACGGCTGACGCCGCCAGCTTGGACATCGTCATGAAGCTCGGCTCAGTCCCGACCGGAGCCCAAGATCGCCCGGTGAAGGAAGTCAAAATCAACACCGCCAAGGTGATCGAAAAGCCCAAGGCCTAGTGCCGCGTGCTGACGAAAATTTCAGGCTGGATGAAGGGCATTCGCTTTTCATCCAGCCTTTTTTCATTGACGCAG
>JAZKFE010000301.1:0-369 GCA_040386595.1 Planctomycetota bacterium
ATTTCCGCCGCGCCCCAGCAAGTGCTCCGAGAGGACTCATACATTTGCAAAACCACTGCTTGCAAAACCACTGCTTAGCGACCGAGTACAGTCGCGAAACAGTGCCATGATCTCTGTTTTGCGGCATTCAAAACAGTGCTCCCAGCCAGAGACGCCAGATTTCTAATCCTAATGTCACCGCAATCAAAAGTACGGCGATGTATCCGCAAGACACGAGGAGCCCAAGTTTTTTACTTGTACTTGGGGGCGGCGCAGTGCTTCCGTTGCCCAATGACTACGACACTCAGCGGTAGGACTCATATTGTGTATCACCTTGGCTTATTCGCTTGTTGAAACACACAATACATCTTGCCCTCATGAACGACGCAT
>JAZKFE010000301.1:379-2331 GCA_040386595.1 Planctomycetota bacterium
GCGCAAAACACATCGCTTTCCAGGTGGCGATCGAGTTTACGAGGCAGATAATTTCCCATATCCGGCTCCCACGACCACTCATCCGCGGCCCAGGAATCGACAGGGTGACGCCTGATCGTGGACTCGTCGGTGAAATACAACTTTTTTGAAATGAGTGCCATCGGATTATAAAAACACTTTGCCGGGGTAGGGCACGAGTCGATTCGTCCTGTCGCAAAACTCACTCGTAGTGATGAATACGAGACTGTAAATGGTGAATACGACGACACGAAAAAGTCGGCGTCCGACGCCACAAAGCGGCTTGTACCAACAATTCCTCCCTCGATTTCGTCTGACGTCCATACGATCTGATTCAAATCATGCCTGCTGCGCGCGAAGAGCCTACTCTTCCGGCCTTCAGTCACAACTTGATGGCACACGATCACTTCGCGACCAATCCCTAGTATCGATGTCCCAAAGGGATCCTTGTGCCGGCTAACGACCTTGCCAGTCGTCAGATCGACATGCCACAGAATTTGATCCTGGCCTCCAATACCGGTCCACCTATTGTTCGAACCGTATAGGTCATTCCCAACCATCATAAAGCGACCAGCTGCAGGTTCCTGAAACTTGACGGTCCCTGAGCGGCGATCAAGGATGACGGAATTGGGAATGGTGCTATAGACCGCAACCGCCCCCCTGGCAAATGGAAGGGTCAACGCGATTGGGGGACGATACTCTGAAGCGGCAATCAGTGGACTGTGCTCCCAGGCAACACTACCGTCACTAAGATCGAGTCCGAGCAAGATTTTCTGACGATCTGCGGAGAATCCAGCGACAACCGCGATCTCGGAATCGTCTGGCCCCTGCGGATACACGTCTTCCGCGTAACCGACATCGACTAATTTATCTCGAAAGTGCCGCGCATACACGTCGTCGTCGATCTCGCGTGACCATCTAACCTTACGGTCGGTAAGAGACATGCCGATCAACTTACCCGAAGGCACATCTTCGTCCGTGGCAACATCGGCTCCCTCGCGAAAGCCTATCACGCGTTCATAACACCCAATGATCGACAGCGCTCTATCGCGTGCCGCATAAAGCATCGTCGACTTTCCCGTTACGGGATCAAACTCGTATAAACGAGACTCCGCGATCCTTAACGGTGGTGGTTCAGCCGCCGGAAGCGGTGAGTGACTCTCTGAAATCATTGAAGTGGCCACCGTCAAGATAAGCGAAGCCAGGTAGGCTCGAATGCGTGTCAAATGAAACACCATGGCAAAACGCTTTCAGAAATTCATGCCAAGGGATTGCCCAGCGTCTCAACTGTTTCGCTCGCACAGCCCCAGATAACCTATGCCATTCCCACGATACATCCCCAATTAAGGACACCGAGGGAACCTACGGGCTGGCCCACTCAGACACTAGACTACCCCTCGTATCTGCCGGGAAGATTCATTTGACAGTAGACAAAATAGACTTTCCCGTTATACGTGACCCCTTGCACGCAATAGGCATCATACTCAGGACCACGACTCTTGCGATTGGCTTCTCTCCCGAACTCTGGTTCCCACGACCAATCGTTGGCAGCCCATGATGTCATGGAACTGCGTGTGACCACTGATTGATGTGAATAATAGAGTTGCTCATCACAAATTGTTAGAGGGTTATATCGTCCCCCTGCGTTCGGCAAAGCGGTGATTCGACCTGTCCGAAGATCGATTCGCATGGGGTTCCAATTCAAGCAGAGCATGTCGGACTTATTAATGACGGTCCACGTCTCATCCGCAATCTCGCCCTCAATCTCATCTGACCGCCACAATATCCGGTTCAGATCGTGTCGGTCATATCCATAGATTCTGGTAAATGACCCCACAGCGCGCGGCTTGATTCTTCTAGCATCAATCTGAACGGGCTCACGGCAGACTAACACACCATTTCCCAATCCAACGATTCCAACCGCCCCCTGGGAC
>JAZKFE010000301.1:2341-9394 GCA_040386595.1 Planctomycetota bacterium
AATGACTCATCATCTTCTTCAGATTCAAATCGGCATGCCACAATTTGAAAGGCACCGCCCCCGTCGATGTCCAACCATCTGTGCACACATACAAATCATTTCCTTCGATGACAAATCTTCCGGATGACGGCCCTTTGAATACGTCCTTACCAGAGCTTCGCTCCAAGACCACCGTTTCATCAAGGGTCGTGTAGACAACGAATCGTCCGCGTGCAATGGGAATGCTCGACAAGTGTCCGTCGCCAATACCTAATGGCCTCGACCACAATTCACTTCCGTCCTGCATGCGAAATCCCACGATACGTCGTTCTTGTTGCTCACCGTCAACGAGCACTCCTTCGGGAGATTCATCTGATCGCTGCCGGTACTCGGAACGCCGTCGTGCGGAAATACTCTCCATTTCCTCATCAAAGTATCGACCATAAACCGCTTCGTTTACGAAACGATCCCAAGTCACTTTTGGACTATCGAGCGAGACCCCGATTAGCCTTCCACTTTTATCGCCGCGCGGCTTAGATCCATCGGCGCCTTCGCGAAGACAAACTACTCCGTTTGAAAACGCGACGATTGCGAGAGAACTGTCCGCGACCTCGTGTATCAGTTTCGCTTTGCCAGTATCAGGATTCAGCTCATACAACCTCGAGCACGTGACACGAGGTCGAGGCGGTTCTGCGGCCCGAATCGCCTGCGGAGGCGTCCCCAAAACCGACGCCAGAAAAACAACCGACACAAGGACAAAACAACATCGAGCCCTCTGAGCATGTGTAGTCATTAGTTGCACCATCCCGCCACATTTAATGCCCGTACCGACCGGCGAAATTCATCCTGCAATAAACCAGATAAATCTTCCCTTCATGAGCAACCCCTTGTGCGCAATAGACATCACTCTCCGCCTCATGTTTTTTACGCGTTCCGCAATTTCCGAACTCCGGCTCCCAAGACCATTCATTTGCAGCCCAAGGAACCATGGAATAACGTGTGACAGTAGATTGGCTGGAACAGTAAAGAAACGACTCACAAATTGTCATCGGCCGCGAATGAGTACGACTAGTATTGAGTGGCATCGCGACAATTCGACCTGTCACAAGATCAACACCGATCGGGTTCTGATTCATGCACAACATCTGCGAACCGGAGACCACTGGCCAAGTATCTTCTGAAATCAAGTCGTCAATCTCAGTGGCATTCCACATTATCCGGCTCAAGTCATGCCTGTTGCGTCCATACAGTTGAGTCCAGGCAATGGGAGATCTGCTTGTGTCTGTCTTCCATTCCCGGCAAAGTACAACCTCATCGGCCACGCCGATGATTCTCGTCGCCTGCGGCGCGGCAACATTGTCAATCAACTTTCGCAAAGCCAAGTCTGCATGCCAAATCATTGTGGCCGAACTTTTGGGAACACTGCGGTTCGCCATCGTCCCATAAACGTGATTCCCGTCAATGATAAACTGCTCAGACGGCGGAGCGATAAAGACATCCTTGCCCGTGCTTCGCTCCAAGACAACTGTTTCATTACGGCTTGCGTAAGCTGCAAACGATCCTTGAACGACTGGAATAGTGCGAAACCATGTCTCGTCACTATCCAAAGTACGTTCCCACAGATCGTTTCCGGTCTGCAAATCAATGCCCACAATACGCCGTTGTGGTTTAGAATCAACGATCACGAATGGTGCACACTCGTCAGATATACGCATGCCCTCGAAACGTGGCCGCGAAGACGTGCGAGGGTGATCTTCGTAAAGACGCTCATTATAAAGTTCTTCATCAACGGAATGTGTCCATATTACCTGATTGTCACCCAACGACAGCGCGACCAGCCTACCATCACTCCCGGTGTGGTGAGGTTTCGACAAATCCCTGCTTTCGCGTACGCAAATACCTCTCGGAGAGCCTGCAAGAATAAATAACGATCGATCCTGCACATCATGAATTATTTTTGCCTTGCCCGTTGCTGGATCGAGCTCATAGAGGCGTGATTGGACGACCCTTGGCAAGGGTCGGGGAGCCGCCCAAGTCACGTTAGTATGAGACATATTGAGCACCAATGCCAAGGCGGCAATCCACCTGACACATCTGCGCATATGCAATATTAAATACTTGTAAAGCGTCACAATGCACTCCGCAGTTAACAGGCACGGGGAACACATTGTCTGTATCGTGGCTGGCTGACACCGGTTTGCCCCCAACGAAACGAAGGTCCTGGTACTGTTTTGCGACTGTGTTCGGTCGCTAAGCAGTGTTTTCGAGACGGGTCCCCCAATGGTCCCACCGCCGATTGGTTTGGGCAGTCCGGTTCACCAATTACTGCCGATCGCCCCCCCTTCCGGGTATGTTGGAATTTCGCTGGCAAGACTGACGCGTCACGGGCGGCTACTGAGTCAACTTCGTCACAAAACCGTTCCGCAATCGATTGTCTCGTACCGCTGCTTCGGGACAGCACAATTCAGCGCGAACCTCAAGGTGACATTTTCGCTGCACCTCAGTAAGTGCTCCGGGGGGGCTCATACATTTGCAAAACCACTGCTTAACGACTGAGTACAGCTCCAAAACAGTGCCGCCCAGCCTGGCAAAACTGACGCGTCACAGGCAGCTACTGAGTCAACTTCATCGCAGAGCCATTCCGCAATCGATTGCCTCGTCTCGCGGCTTCAGGACAGCACAGTACGGCACGAACCTCAAGGTGACATTTCCGCCGCACCTCAGCATGTGCTCCGGGGGGCTCATACATTTGAAAAACCACTGCTTAACGACCGAGTACAGCCGCAAAGCAGTGGCACGACCACTGTTTTACGGCATTCAAAACAGTGCCACCCAGCCGCCAGCCTCCTGGAGTACTGCTCTGAGTTGCGGGGCGATGTCGACTCCGGTTTCGCGCCGAACTACGCCGTCCCGCAGCAGTGGCACGAGACAATCGATTGCGGCGTGACTCTGCGACGAAGTTGGCTCCGTAGTCGGCTGTGACACGTCGGTCTTGCCAGGGAAATTCCAATATGCCCTAAAGGGGCGATCGACAGCAATTGGCGAACCGGACCGCAGTAGGACCATGGAGGCGCGTCACGAAAACACGGCTTAACGACCGAGTACAGCCGCGAAGCCGTGCCAACCAGCCCAGTCAGGGATTGGAATGTTGCCGTGAGGAGAAAAATGGGCTGAGAACTTGCCCCACGGATCCAAGCCTTATATGACGTCGATGATCATCGCGCCGGGGTGTAACTCTTGAACCGTCTCGGCTTTCTTGTGGTGGCTTGCGATGAAAATTATTCTGATCGATATGTCCGGTGAAGAAAATTAGCCGGGCTCGTCAGATCTAAGGAGACAAGTACACCTTCGTCTGAACGAGATTCTGGACGTCATTTTTATACCAACGCATCATTTCCAATACGTTATTGGCCAGTTTGTCAAAATCGTCCGAGTCAACATCAAGATATTCGCCATGTGCAATCGTATTTCGACGCTCAAGCAGGCTGCTGTCGATCAATTGGTAACGAGATTCATAGTTTGCCGTATTGACACCAATCGACTTTGCGATCCTTGTGAAGACTGCGGAGCTGAGATTTGCCCCGGTTACAACTGCACCTGTAAATGTAATGTTTGCCCGAGTGTTCATTTGATTCAAAAAAAATTCAACCACGGCGACATTATCAACTGGATTATTCGACTCCTTAATTAGGTGGATGTGCTTTTTGGCTCCAAATGCGATAAAGCACGCGTTCAATTCACGATAAGTATGCCGTTGGGTGCTTAGAAAGCTCAGCACAGCCTCAGAGGCAACTTTGATAAAGCCTTCCCAGTGTGCGTACAAAATTGGAACCGCTGCCCGTAAAAGAGACTTTCGTGCATCGACAGCTGCGGCACGAATTGCCCCCCTCACGTCTGCGATCTCCTTGAGACGCCAAGCAAACTCGGCGTCGGTAAAATCAAAATGCTCAGAGGCGGAATGTATTTTGATCATGGTTTGAAAAAGTCTCCGGCCTTCGGCAAAAGGTTCGCCAAGCGTGTCGTACCGCGAACTCCAGCTTTTGAATGCTCTTTGAAACCCGGATCAGCCCAAATAGATTTTACTCTTGCCTCGACGAAATCTTTGGCGGCAGTCCCCAGCATAAGTATTGAATCGATATTCAGCGAAACTCCGTGTGTAACATATTCGAACGCGGACAATGAACTTTGTCTGCTAAAGGTTGCACCATCCCATTTCCGAAAAACATTTGTGCCCAGTGCATCACTCAGTAACGTGAATGTTCGTTTGAAGTAATCCTCTTCCTTGCTCCTATCGAAATCTGGATCACTAGCGAGCGATATTGCCGAAGCATCTAAATAGTCATGGACGTCGATTCCTATTTTATAGGGTCGATTGCGATAGGAAAGATATCGCAGCAAAAACTCTAGTGATTTCTGACGTGCAATTGCTCGCTTTGTTAGGCCAATAGACTTAACGAAAGCACGGCTCTTACTTAGCTTCTCCATCCAGCCGAACAGCTCCTCATTTATCATTACGATGGTACATGAGCGAAGTTCTTGCTCTGAGAGCGGTGAACCAGACGAGTTCAGTCGTTGGAACAGTTCAAACTTGGTGAGAGGATCGGTGCCTTTCTTGAGGATCTCAACGCGAATACGCGAGCGTTTGATTTCAAACTTGAGATCGTCCGACAAGCCGTCACCAGCGTTCTCCGCTGATTCTTCCCAGCGCTTGCTCGACAGTGACGGTAAAAACTCGGTACCTTCTAAAACGGAAGGAGGAACGAGTCGTTTGCCCTTTGTGTCAGTGGAGTCAATAAGTAGCCCAGCGAATTCAAAAATCGTGGCCATACGTTGTAGGCCGTCTACCAATTCCCATCGTTTTCCACTGGTAAAAACAAAAATCGGCGGAACGGGAATGCCGAGAATGAGAGATTCGATGAATCTAGTCTTCTGCGAGATGTCCCACCGAAAATATCGCAGATACTTCGGATTGATAATCAATTCTTTGCTGCTGTAAAGACTCATTAGCTCGCCAATGGACATCTCGTATCCGTCCTTGGAAATCTTGGCGCTCGCTTTTTCAATTTCTTCTTCTAACGACATTCGATAGCCACTTTCCAGGGACAAGTTTCGATGCATCTCGGCATGTTTCTTGACCCAAATGGGATTGGTCATAAAAACAGAACATCCACGATCCTGCACACCGCAGCTCCAAGCAATGCTAACGCCGTTGCATCCGTGCATCGTGCTTGGGCATCATTCTCGTCGGGATGATGGACAGACAGGTATTCTCCATCTCCTTTGTATTCTCGCAAGAGTCGCGTCACCTGATCTTCAAATTCTGCGGCACGTGGATGATTGGATGGGGACTAAACCGTCGCGTATCGCGGGGGCTGGGTGGCACTGCTCTGGGACCGTACTCGGTCGCTAAGCAGTGTCTTCGTGACGCTCCCCTGGTCTCACCGCCGAGGTTGGAGCGGTCCGGTTCACCAGCTGCAGTTGGTCGCACCGTTCCAGGCAAGTTGGAATTTCCCGGGTAGGATGGCACTGATTTGAACGCCACAAAAACAGAGGTCGTGGCACTGCTTCGCGACTGTACCCAGTCGTTAAGCAGTGGTTCGGAGATCGCGCCAATCTCCCGAAGCAGTGGCGCGAGACCAGCGATTGCGGAGCGACTCTGCGGCGAAGTTGGCTCCGTAGCCGCCAGTCTCGTCGGGGAAATTTCAGCTTGCCCAGAAGAGCGCGATCGCCAGCAATTGGTGAACCGGACCTCGGCAACCTCGGCGGTGGGACCAGGGAATACGCGTTGCGAAAACACTGCTTAGCGCCCCAATACAGTCGCGAAACAGTGCCACACAGCCGGCTCGCCTGCGCAGCTTGTTTTGCGGCTCTACTCCTCAGGATTGATCGACTGAAACGTGTTTATGACATGACGGCAGGCACGCCCCAACGACGTGCCTGCAGCGGCGGTTTCCTAAACCACAGGTCTGTGTAGTGCGACTCAGCCTGGTGGTACGACCTGGATGTCGCGAGTGGCGATGGCGCTATCTACGCCACTGATATTGGTAATCTGGAACTGCACTGTACGGATCTGGCCAATCTGATCCTTCGCCTTGATATTCACCCGTTGCAACAAGGCATCCACGGCAGCGGTGCTGGCTTGAGCATTGAACGTCACCACGAGATCCGGCTGACGTCCCTTGCCTCCCTTGACGGTACCGATCTTCACGTTGTCATAGAACACATTGCGGCCCTTGACGCGAATGTGGCCTGACGGGTCTCCCTTGGCCAGTACGCTGAGCACGTCTTTAGACGAACGCCCGGCGGTGATCGACACC
Source organism: Planctomycetota bacterium (assembly GCA_040386595.1). Taxonomy (GTDB): domain Bacteria; phylum Planctomycetota; class Planctomycetia; order Planctomycetales; family Planctomycetaceae; genus JAKFVC01. The sequence goes on from JAZKFE010000301.1 coordinate 8,638, forward strand.
GTCAACTGGGCCGCACTGAAGTCGGGGTTGTCGTCGGCATTGTTGGTGAAGGTCGCCAACGGCGAGACGAGAGCCGTGTTCTTACCGATATGGTAAGTCCCTTGGACCTCACTCAACGTAATCGTCGGACCGGTCTGCGTTAGATTGACCGTCACGGTAGCGGTCGCCGTCAGCGGGGACGGAGTTCCCTGATCGGTGACAGAAATCGTCAGGACGAAGGTAGGCGTCGTGTCATGCACCAACTTCGAAGCATCAGCCACCGTGATCACACCGGTAGTAGGATCAATCGCAAATGCACCACTGGCATTGCCGCCGGTGATCGAATACTGCAGCGCTTCGGCCGGCAAGTCGTCGTCGGTCGCATGCACCGTCGCGACCGTGGTGCCGTTCGGGGAAAATTCCAGCAAGCTCACCGTTTGTGACGGAGCCGTAAACACTGGCGTGTGATCATTCACCGGAATGATCGTCAGCTGGAACGTCGTCGAGATCGTGGCGAGGGCCGCATCGGTCGCAGTCACCGTAATGGTGAGGGGCGACGTCCCGGTATCCGCGTCATCCGGCGTACCGGTGAAGGTGCGCGTCACCGCATCAAACGACAACCACGACGGCAAGCCGGTCGCGGTGTAGGTCAGCGTGTCGCCGAGGTCCACATCGGCGAACGTGTTGACTCCGAAGGTGAAGCTGAAGGCCGTGTCCTCCGTTGCCGTTTGCGGAGAAATGACATTCGCCACCGTCGGGGCGTCATTTACATTGGTGA
>JAZKFE010000302.1:0-11609 GCA_040386595.1 Planctomycetota bacterium
CGTCGTTCATGATTCTCCTCGAACCTACCGGCTTCCAGCCGGTAGTATTTCAGTTGACAGAGTGATCCGTCCTCTGGGCCGAAAGTCGCAACCGAAATCGCCACAAGAGACGTTGATATTTAGCTTTTTAATCGTACCGATCGCGTTACGTTCCGCTGCCGGCAAGTCGGAGATACTAAGCGGTTGAGTGAACTTGATCATCGAAGTCAGCGCCATGGGAATGCAAATTCCGAGAGTGACGGAAATCGCCAATCGCTTCTGATATGACATGGCATTTGACCTCGACCGCGGCACGATTGAGATAAGACACTTATCAGATACGAACGTTCCGAATCATCTGTTGGAGAGAAGCGACATTGCAGATAAAGTGGGCATGATTACCTTGAGATGTGTGCAGCCAACGGCCTAACGCCCAGCTTAACCCGCCTGCGGCACACGTCGGGTTGAACCGCTTGTTAGGCGTAGTTCAGTCTTGCAATCCAGGCCATCCATCGAGGTACGCTGCTTTAGACACATCTTGGTCGCTGTCACCGCCAATGTCTTGATAGCCAAACATTTCATCGGTCATATCATTTTCGAGTCGAGTGTCAATTCGGTGACCGCAATGATCTGCCAGGAACTTCCAAATAATTTGATTCAGAGTCGCGCGTTTCCAATTCGGTAATTCTTCTTTTGCACCGATGTGGAAGAATATTGGCCCATGATCGTTGTGGATCGCTTTGCCGAGCCACAACGATTGACGGCAATCATGGCAATTGAGATACCCGTAGATGCTCAATGTTTTCGGCCTCCCACTGCCTAACGCCCAAGTTTACCCGCGTTGTGCCGCGCGAGTGACAATGATGACACACCAAACCTGCCCGCAGTACGCTCTCGGAATGAACCGCTTGCTAGCACCATCTGTCTAAGTACGACCGGCTAAGTGCCCGGTCCTCTTTGCGTTTCGCCGAGCAGTCACTATTTGACTTTGATGCCGTCAATATAGACGGTGATCACCCGCTTGTCGCCGTTGTACCGGATCATGACAGGCCATAAAGAGATGCCTTGGGAAATGGAGTATCGAGAACCACCCGCAAATCTTCCGTCCACAAACGACGCGATACCCTCGCGCAGATAATTCAGACGTCCGCCATACATGTCACCGTACTCTGCGGGGGGAGCGCCGGCACTTGGCTAGGTACCCTCATGGTGATAGATCGCGTTCCCTGTAATGAACGAACCGTTCCCTGCGGGGCATCAATCTAGATCCGACTTACCGCATTCCTGAGTTACCACACTTCGCTGAATTGGATGCAAACGACCGCGGTGCCGATTGCTACGACCACCCCGACGCACGCTAGCGAGGCGAACCAGAACCAACGGCTCCGTTTCGACTCGAGTTCTAGGCCGGCCTCATCGTGCGTCTCTGCATCTGCCACGGTGTAACAAGCGGCATCGCCTGACTCGCAAAGCCGACATTGGTATTCAAGTATTTCGCCCATGATTTGAGTGGCTGACACACACTTCAAGGCAAAAAGGGTCCGCGCAAGCGTTTTGGCTTCAGAGAATCGCAATGCCCGACGCAAAACATCGACAACGGAAATACCAAGAGTTACCTGTTCTTCGGTGTCCTCGAAAGGCTGAAGTGATAACAGCAAGTCTGCCGCTTGGCTGCGATAGGCAATAGCGCGCTCCGTAGCCGCCTCATCGTCGCAGACCCAGGCGGAATGAAGCAGCGCGGCTCCCGCCTTCTCAATGTCTTCGGTATTCAGCGTGGCATAACGAGCAAACTTGCGAGCGAGTTCCGGAACTGTGGTATCTGCGATGACCTGTTGGTATCGACTGGATGCCAGAATCGCTTTGGCGTTAGGCGTCGGGTGTTCCAGCCTGTCGTTAACAAAGAGACATTTCGGACACTCTTGAAGCCACACATCCATTGTTGATCTCTCCATTTCGGCGGGCCGCAGGTCGAGATCGGGGCTTCCAAATGAGTTGGTGCTGCAGAGAACCTCGCACTGGACAACAGCGCCGCACACCGCGCACGTTTGAGCTTCTTCAAGATACATGGTCATGTGCATACAATTCTAATCAACGTTCAGGTTGAACCGCTTGTTAGGCGCCTATTGGATTGCCGGAAGCAGTGCAAAAAGCGTTGCCACGAGAACCGCTACACTGGTGGCTGATTCGATAAACGCCCGCAACCTAAGCTTGCGTTGTAAGCTCAGAATTATAACCACGACTGGTAGCATGAGACTGAAGAAATAGGAAACAGTGAGAAGAACTTGTGGTGGGAATAAGTATCGAGGAATGAATCCACGGTCTGCGAGCGTGGCGGTTGCCGCGACGAGCAATAGCAGAACTTGAGACCAGATGATTCGACGGACCATCGCACATTTCCGCCTAACGCCCAGATTAACCCGTGTGGTGCCGCGCGAGCAATCATGATGACGCGTTCAACCCGACCTCGGCACAGTGTCGGGTTTAACCACGTGTTATGTAGTTATTTTGCGGCCGAAAAACGCTTGAGCTGCAAGGTCACCAACCATACTGCCGAGCACGAAGAATACGCCTATGACGAGAGGGTCCGCAATCGGCAATAAATAGATCGGGAGAATTGCAATTGCAAGTGACAATCCTGCGTTGAGCGCTCTGTAGAGCGAGGCTTCACGAGAATTTTCGGGGTGGCGAGGCTCGCGTCCGGTCAGCTTCTGCACAAACGCGCCTGCTGCGATTTGGGCGTATAGATAAACAACAAGGATGCCTATCAGTCCAATCCACCACGCGATATTCATAATGCCTAACGCTGATTCTACAGAACTCTGTCTCTCTGGGGGACTTCTTCATATCCCGCATATGGTCAAACGCTATCAGCGCCAATAGGTTAAGTCAATATGTTGGCTGTACTACCTGGCTCGGCAGGGTGGCACCGTTTTGAACTCGACAAAACAGAGGTCGTGGCGCTGCTTCTCGACGGTACTCAGTCGTTAAGCAGTGGTTCTGTGAGCGTGCCAATCTCCCGTAGCACTTCAGTACGTCAGGCTGTGCCTGACGTACTGCTGATGCTCCCGCACAATCATACCGCAACCGCGCGAATGAACATTTCGTTTGAATGCGTTTTTGTGTTTGAGTTCCAATCACTTCAGGCACTGCCTGACCTACTTGACTGCAAATTCACGAACTGGACCGCCCCAACCTCGGCTGCGGGACCAGGGGGGGACGCGTCACGAAAACACGGCTTAACAACCGAGTACAATCGCGAAGCAGTGCCGCCCGGGGGCTGCAGTCACGTCGTGACGGCCTCTATTTCTTAGGCAATTTACTGTCGTCAGATTCCATATTTAATTCTTCTATCCACAACTTTCTGGCCTCGCCTTCATGCGGCCATCGAGAAAATCGCTTGATTGGAATCGCGTCGGTGTGTAGGTCGTCCAATCGCTGCCACATTCCTGCTATCTCAATTGGTTGCCATCGCGTTACCTTCTTGTACGCATTCTCCGGTACGCCATACAGTACGCCATCCTGAATTTCGCCACTGTTACTTCGTGATGACTTCACCTTGTAATGCGCCATGATTGTCTTCTTGTCGATTTCTTCCAAAAATTGCCAATCGATATTGGCCGTTTTCTTTGGATTATTGGGGACGTGAGTAAATACTTCACCAATATCGACACTCATCGGATGTTTATGGTTGTGAGGCATCAATCGCGCAGCCTTGCGGGCTTTCAGCTCTTTTTCCCATGGTGCTCTCGCCTTGGCCTTGGCTGCCGGGGTGAATTTTGTCCAATCTCTGGAGCTGTCGATGTCATCAAGCTGGAGCTCAGCGAGGAGGATATGGTCCGCACGAAGTTTGCTGGCCAATTTGCAATATTCAGCGGGTGTCATTTCTCGATAGATAGATTGCTCCGATTTCGGATTGCCATTCTGTTTCGCGTTCGGCTCGCACCACAACACTCCAATCACTAGTAGAAGTGCGTATCGCATGACGTCCCTTTCTTTGGCTGCTTCTTGTTTGGCGCCACTACCCCAAGAACTTCTGGAGTGGATGGTCGTTTTTCGTGACGGTTAAGGAGTTTTCTTTCAATTTTGGCATCAACCCCGCGTCCCACCTTTGCGTTATTGATCAACAGCCCTTGGAAGTCACTTTCTTTACGATGACTGTGGCCCCCGCGGCTGCCATTTCGCGTGCGATTCGGTCGGTTAAGTACTTTGGTAAACAGAGCGTCAAAGGGAGTTGACTCGCCCGATGCAAGCACTCGGCTGTGTTCCATTGCATGTTGTTCTCCAGTAGCACCCGCACGGCATCAGGATCGGGCCCCAACTCCGTGAGTTGGCAGTAATGCAGTTGACTTTGTTCTTGCGGTGCGAGAGGCAGTTGTCGCAACCAATCCGGGACGTTCTGGGCCAGCAACAGGTCGCGAACGACAGCTGGGGTGTTGGAGAAATCGAAGCCGTCGAGCGCATTGGGGGTTGCCGTACTGACCGCGTGGTACTCGGCATCCCAGGGGAACGATTGTGTGACATCAAACTCGGCTACGAGTTCCGGATCGATCCAATTGGCGGCACGATAGAGAGCGTGTGCCGGAAGCGACATCACCCCGAAGCCCGTGGGTTCGTCGGCGTTACGCTCGTCATTCAGAATCTGGTTGAGATGGGCGACGACATTCTGCGGGTGACGTTGCAGGATCGACAATAGCCCCGATTGAAACCGAGTGGCCTGACTGCCGATGGCCGGATGGGTCCACCTGTCGATAAGCGTCTGGCCGAGGGCGTTGTCTCGGGTGGCGATCGCTCGTAGTGCCAGGTAGTCCCAGTCCGCTATTTCCAACCCCGTCTTCGGATCATGAGGGAATTCGCGGAGTGCCCACTGGATGGCAACTTCGTCCCCCGCGGCAAACGCATCGTGCAGGACCGTAAGAAAGGTCGAGCGATTGGGGCGCGTCAGCCAGATTACTAGCGACATCCTCGCCCACAAGACCAGTGCTGTATGCAGTTCGGTTGCGGATTGCAATTCCATCCGACGCGCGATGGCCCCGTCGGGAATGGCCACTACGCGAGCCGGATACAAACCGGCTAAGATCGTGAGCAATTCCGCCGACAGGTGAGGGTGATCGCGCTTCAGGTGGTGTTGGTTGCGACCATGATCCGATTGCCAGGCCAACGCCCAAGCACTGGCAACGGGGATGCCGGCTGTGTAATGGGTCAGACTCTCTTTGTAGTGGCGCTTCATTCGCGAAGATAGCGTCGGGAACTTAACCTTCTTCGGCTTCGCGGCAGCGCTGGATTTGGCCCTGGTCGTTTTCTTGGGCGGGGCCGAGGGCACGGCCAGGATTGCGTTGATCAACCAGTCGCCTCGCAGGTGGCGGCGATGCGGGTCGCGGCAATGGTCGAGGACCGCCGCATGAGAACATCCGGCGGTTTCCAGGAGCGGCCCCAGCTTGGGAACGTCGATGAACAGGCGGGCTTCATGCATCTGCCGCGCCAGTGCCGCGATCTCGTCGGTCACCCACGTCACGTCAAATTCGCGGGGCTCCTTCAAGGGCGAGACAAACGATTGTTGCCAAGCCCGCGCTGCACGAATGACCTGCGCCTGATCCCACATAAAGTTATTCTGGATTCGCTCGAGGATTGGCCCGCCATCCTCGGCGGCACACTCGGGCTTGAGCACGTGCAGCAACCCGGTCCACAACGGATTCCGCCCGAGTTTCCAACTGTTCACTCCGCGGAATTTCTTGTCCCGTAGTTCATCGCAATGACTCGTTTCGGCAAACTGTTCGGCGGCTTCAAGAGCTTCATTCACCTGCCGGTTAAGGCACCCGCGATCAACAAATGCGGCGCGCAGCATTCCGGTCAGATAGAGTCGGAAAGGCCCCGCTCCCATCTGCCCGGGAAGCGAGATCCACCACTCTCGATCGGTCTGAGGCCAAGCCGCGATGTACTTCCCCAAGACTGCCTGGCTGGATGTACCACCGGAACCACTGGCGTTCGAGACCGGGCCCTTACGACGCACATCTGCGGCCGCGAACATCCGTTCGATCAGTCCCACCGTTGAGGTATGGTCTTGCCCATCATCCGGCAGAGATTCGATATTCGGAATCAGTCGCCGCAGTTTCTGCAGGGTGATCGCCGTCGCAGTTCCTTTGAAAAAAGCCTCCAAACCCGTCGCGAAATCATCCAACTCGACGCCGATCCCAATCTGCGTGGCTCGCTCGGCTGCAAACAACGATTGGGAAAACTTGAAGTTCAGCTCCTTACCCGGCGTGTGAATTTCCATGTCGGGATGAAGTTGCTCAACAGGCACTTTGAGAATCTTCGAGATCGCCTGGTACACGGCCTTTTTCAGCGGTGGCGAAAGTTCGAGTCGTGGCTCGGCGAGTGTTGGCGAAGTGAAACTCCCCGCCTTCGCGACGATGGCCTCGATCATGCTCACAGTAAACAGGTCGGGAAACGTCACCGGCTGCTGCGGCTGAGCCGGCCAATGGCCCAGAAAGTCCGTGATCTGCCGCAGTGATTCCTGAGTCAGCAGGCCATTCTCGCCAATGGCAGTCCGCGCGTTGATCTCATTGACAATGGGTTCGATCTGCAGCTGCAACGCGGCTGCCATCGCCAACCGCAGCGGTTTGAGATGCTCGGGCGTGCCGCCAAGATCACCGAAAAGCCGCGCCTCGGGGACGACTTGATCGGCGGTGAGACTCAGAACATTGGCGATCTGCGAACGGACAAGCTGCGATTTCTCGGCGCTGAGCATCGTAAGCCTTTCGTCTGTGTGGGATTCTGCCGAATAGGCGCTACGGGGCCACTGCTGGGAATTTATTCTGTCACCAGAACAGATGTGCCCATTCAAACAGATTATGAGGGAGAATTATAGGGCAGACAAGCGAACGAGAATCCGATCCAACCTGAGACAAAGCAGGCCAGCGACGGCCTGCTTCAGAAGATGGAAACGGAGAGCTTGCGAGTGGGCAGGGTGGTACTGGTGTGAACGCCACAGAAACAGAGGTCGTGGCACCGCTTTTCGACGGTCCCCTGTCGTTAAGCAGTGGTTCCGGAGTAGGCGAGTCTCCCTGGAGCACTGCTGAGGTGAGGCGGCGATGTCGACTTCAGGTTCGCGCGGGGGCCGGAGTCGCTCAGCAGGATGCTGCAGCACTGAAACTGAGTGCAAAATGACTGTTCAGGGTACCTTGCCTGAAACAGCTCGGCCCTTGGCCGGCGCCTCGGTGTGAGAGGAGCTGCCGTTGACTGTAAAGGTCAGCTTTTCAGCCACCCCTGCAATCGGTTTCTTGTCCACGATCTGTCCGCGGCAAACTACGGTCACGTTGTGCGGTTGGCTCGCCTCGGGAATGTTGACGTGGAACTTGTTCATTACCTTCGCGCTGAGTCGACGGTTAGCCAGACGAAAACGCAGCGTCCCGCCGCGGGTCTCAACCAGAAGGTGGCAGTCATCCTCGTTCAATTGACTGCTGTCATCACTGTATGTGAAGCCATACGCGCCATGCAGCGCGGGGTAAATGTAGCTTTTCAATTGACCATCAGGATCGTAGTAACCGACGAGCGTCGTCACTGGGACACCGAAGGTCTGCGGCTTACGTTCAACCATTAAGTTTGCCGTTGACCCTTCCTTCCAACGCTTGCCAGTAGAGGTGTAGCTCTTTTTGAAGCCGCGGGAGACAGTAATCTGCTGGCCATTTATGAACAGGCGACTGTTGTATGCGGCTTCGTGATCGATGGTTAGGATCCGGCCTCGACTGGCGGGCGAGGCGGCCGGAACCTGGATATTTTCGGCCCAGTTGCCATCTTGCATCGCCACCTTGACGAGATCGTATTGCTTGAGCAGCGATGCAATCTTCGCCTCGCTGAGATCTTTCACATCCGCGGTAATCTGCTCGGCAACGTCAATCTTGTGGCTGTACGGCTCCATCTTGCTCTTGTCGGCGTTCCACTTGCTGAAGCCGGTTGGCGAGTCGGCGTCGAACACTGCTTTAGTTTCCAGGAATTTCTGGATGATGGCAGCTGAATTGGGGGTGTAGAGCGTAAAGCGGTTGAAACTCGAGAGGGGGGCACCACCGGCCATCGCGTCTAAGCCGAACGTGCGACCGTCGAACGGACTTTGGCACTGCCCCTCCAAGCAGGCGTCCTTGCTGCTACGGCTTGGCGAGAAGTTCGGGATCAAGCGGTTCTTGTCGGCGTCCCAACCCCAGGTGGAGTTGATGTGGTCGGCGCTGCGGTGCACAGACCCCTGGAAGCCGCCGACAAAATGGCCGAGACCGTAGTTATGGCCGACTTCGTGACTGAACTCGTTGCCCAGTGAAATGTCGAGGGTGACGATGCCACCACCGCCCGAGCCACCATGCACCACGACGCCGTCCGCGTACTTGCCGCGACTGTTGTGTGCCGTCAGTTGGGCGACCAGATAGGGATGCGTCCCTTCCCCCTCGCCGGCCGTGCTGTTGAGACCATAATTGGCATTGTCGATTCCCTGCGAGATCAACTCCTTGCCGATACTCTGGCGCATGGTACCGCTATGCCAGTCGCCTTTGCTTGGATCGTGATCGGTCAGCAACGTCCCATTGGGGAGCATCACTTCGGGGAGCGAGAGTGGCGCATACTGGCTCACGATCATCCGGCTGGTCGGCGCGGTCTGGAAGTATTCCCGATGGGCTTCGGGATCTTTGGCAAAGGCGAACTCGTTGCGCGGCGGAGTCAGCATCCCCAAATCGATGGTGTGAATGAGCAATTCGCTCGGGGCCCCCACCTGGAGATTGGTGAGCTCGCCGGTTAGGCCGCCCTGTCGAATCTGCAATTTCAGGCCGGGCACGATCCACTCGGCGGGAAGCACACCGCTCCAGGTCTCGTTGGCGTACGTAATGCCGTTGTTCTCCAGCTCGCCATCACGAATCCACTGATCTCGCACGAACTTGAACTGGATAGTCTGGTCACGGGACAGGACCACCTCACGGCCGCTGTAGTGAACTGTCGAGTTGTAGCCAGCTTTCGAGCGAATGCGGACCATCTTCCCTTCGAGGGCCGGCCCCTTGGGGAGATGGATGTCGCGGACCCACTGTCCATCGGCGGTTTGAATCTCGATCAGCGTGGTCTGCCCCAGTTGATCGGACAGGAAGGTTCCCCTTGGATCGCTCAGCTTTTCCAGGTCCTGCCTGTCGCGGATGATGTCGGTAACGCCGGCTCGTGGCGTAAAATCAATCTTGCCCTCCGGTATGCCGTCCATGTAGTAGGCCGTCTTCGGCAGCTTCTCTGGCGGGTTGAGACTGAGCGAGCCGAGCATCTTCCCCCCAGCACCACGGGCGGTAACAGACATGGGCGTCGTAGCATCAGCCTTCAGCGGTCGCACCAGCAACAGGCTCTTACGATAACCGATCAGATGTGGCTGGTTGTCACCCTTATGAGGATGAGCCGGCAGGATCTGACTTTGGGCAAATTGCACCCGCGCTGACAGAGATCCCTGCAAATCGTTCGTCGGAGCGGTGGTATTGAAGACCAGTGGCTTGACTGCCGGATCCGCCGCAAATGAAGAATTGCAGATTAACGCCGCCACAATCAAGCCGACGAGAACCTTGGCATAGGTATTCATTTTGGCTTTCGTTCCGAATGGTTGATGACAGCCAGCATCTCCCGGATCCTGTCGCGGCTAACGATCGCAGGGTGGCCCAGGTTGCTGCTGTGCAATCTGGATCTACCAGAGACATACTCCGCAAGCCGCCATGTTCGCCGCCATTTTCTCTGTGCGTTGCATCGCGGGCAGAGATTTTCGTTAAGGTACCGGTTCAGTGTGTTGTAACATCAAAAAAGCGGTGATTCCACGCCGGTGTTACGGATTGTCTGCTGTAGACCCAGGTTGCAAAAGCAACCAGGGCCACCCCGCGTACATTCGGATGTTGCCTTACGGGCAACTGCGACAGGTACACATCAGGTGCCATTTGACTATGGGAACTTACGGATGGAACTGCGCCGAAGTCATGAGCGGTCCCATCCCAGATTAGTTCATGTCGAGCGAATGACGGGTCACAAGACGCGCCGCGACGGGTAGATCGAAGGAAAGATCGGTCCAATCTCGCTCATAGGCCAAACCGGCGAGGATCGATTCCGGCAAAGCAACGGCGGTGAGGGGGCGATCGTCGCCGGCGGTCGTCGTGGCGAAGATTGCGGTGGAATCTGCCAGTGCCGCCGTGAACTTCGATTGGTTTTCATTCTGCAGCGCCTGCCAGGCCTCGAGCAGTAACTGTGGTCGTCTTTGGCGTGATTTCTGTAGACGTTTTATTAGTTGTCTAATGTGTACATTCGATGTCTGGGGCGATGCGGCAATACAGAGCAGTGCAACGCCAATCACGGCATCCCTGTGTCTGAGGGATATCTTGTCGACGGTCGCGTTCGAGAGGAGATAGTCTGAAAGCATCGTCCGTTCGACCGTACTTCCCGTGAGGGTCGCGAGCAACAACGCCTCGGAATACGGCTCGACCCAGGTGGAACCATCCATCGAATCGAGGGTCTCCGTCGCTTTGGAGAGCCCTTCGCAGACGACCTTAAAGTACCTCGACGCCATGTCCAGGCCTTTTTTTGCCGCGACTTCGGGCTGCAATGCGCCACGAAATCCGAAGTGCCAGTCATAAATGATCCACAGACACTTGGCGATGCACATGCGGTAGCAGAACGCTGGATTGCCGTGAGCCCCCAATGCCTCGCAGTCTGTGCAAAGCTCCGGGAACTCCCTCTCTCGCGTCTTTGCGCAGTACGCCAGTTGTTTTGGGTCACCGCATTGCAGTTCATTGAAGAAGAGATTGGCATACGTCTTCTTCTTGGGCGGACCGATCTGAATCCCCACGTCCAGCAGAATGCGCTCGATCACGTGGTCGGGCGGTCTCGTCTGCAGCTCATGGGGGGCAACGTGCCTGACGTACAGCGCCTGGCCTGTCCCCACAGCCTTATCGATTTGCCTGGCCAGTGATTCGTATTCGTCACGCAGCTCCTCAAACGGCAAACGGCGACACTCGTCAGCCGCGCCCATCATATCGGCCTGCAGGAGGGCCACTTGCTTCGGCGAGTGGATACTGTACGGCTTACGCTGGCACCGCCGCTCAAATTCTCGCTTCGTCAGTTCCGCGCCGTCCCAATCGCGCCAGCGAAACGGGCGGTTTCCCAACCATTGCAACTCGCGTGTTCGGGGAACCGCGGCGACAATGTCGCTGCAGGACCACTCGGCACTCAACTCGACGGCGTCAATTTCGATGGTGCCGACGATAAACTGCACGAGTTCCCGTAGCACGACGTATTCCCCACGTGTGGGATAGCACCAGAGCGGGTCTCTTAGGTCGAACACCGCGTCGAGCAACTTGCCTCGTGCCACCATGTCGTCGGCGCTGGCCCCGTCGTACCACTCCTCGGCCAGCAGCAATTGCTGCAGGGAATGGCCGAGTCGCTGCTGATACTCAGGACCGTCTGCGACATTGGCCTTAACCAGTCCCGTGGAAATCAGTCCCTGGGCGAGCTTCGCAGACGCGCTCGACTCCACATTTGCAACCAGATCGTTAAACGGTTGCCAGTCGAACATCGTCAAGGCGTAGTAGCGCGACATCGCTTTACTCCCGTTCGTCGCTGACTCCCCACGAAGCAGGAATTTC
>JAZKFE010000302.1:11619-13601 GCA_040386595.1 Planctomycetota bacterium
TGGTTCAGCCACTTGTCGAGCAGCACAGATTGCCTCGCTAGTTCGGGATAGACCGGTGACGACGATTCGTTGCGCACCCATTGAAAAAACGCAGCGTCCCATGGCATTTCCTGTGCGACGTCGAAATTGTCCAGCAGCTTGCCGTTCTTTTTCAACGCGAGTTCGGCCAACCCATGAGCCACCAGACAAATGACTTTCTCGTCGTCATTCAAGGGAATACGTCGAAAGGTCGCCAGGACTTGGGTGAGACCCGCGGCGATGGTCGGCGGATCTTCGGTGAGAATACCCCCCAGCACGTTCAGGACCGCCTTGTAGGCTTCCGGCGTCTTTTGTTTAGCGAGCTGGCCAACCAACTTGTTTTGGAGCTTTTGATCTTGCCGAAAGATGGCGAACAGCGTGTTATACAACAGCTTGCCCGGCGGATGTCCTGCGCCGCTCAACGGCTCGTCGCTGAAATCGAGAAGATGTCTCGCGACTGCCACGTCTTTCACGGCCAGCGCGCGGAGGATGATCCAGGCGTCCTCATAGCTAGCCCCCTTGCGGCGGTAAGTTCTGCGTTCCAGCCATTTGATTCTGATGCTTAACGACAGGGAGGTGCGAAGGTCGCTCAACAGGTTGAAGGAGATGCGTCTGGCAAGACCGCGCCTGGCAAGGTCGATGGTGAAAAGATCCATCTCCACCAGCGCTTCGCATTCTTCGTCGTTGAGCTGCTGTTGTTGTCTACGCACGTTTTGCCGTAAGCACTCCAGTGAGTTCAGGCCACTCTGCTCGTCGATCTCGGAGAGCCACTTTTTGCGTTCGATGTCCGGGAACGTCCAGAGATCGGCATCACAGCGGTAGTCTTCGAGCAGCGACTGGACGTATTCGCGTTGCGTTGCGGTTAACTTCAGGGCTGATTTGGTCGCACCCGGGATCAGGACGCTGGTGGCCCGAGCGGCGGCCAGGGCGGAACTTCGAGGCCGAGCAGGCGTTTTCGGCACGGATTTGGCGGACTTTTTCGGGGCGGATTTGATGATTTCGAGTCGCATGACGGCATCCGCGGGAAGGGTTCGCAGGACATCGGCTGCCTGATCTAATTGTTCGGCGACGACCTGAAACCGGACATCGTTCTCCGGCCCGCCGGCAAAAAAAGTCCGAGCGTTTTCCCAAGCACTAAGGACGTCACCGGGGGGCCACCAAGTCTGGTCATCCGATTCGAAAAAGGGTTTCAGTTCGGGCCGCCCCGCCTTCTTCAGCTCGCGATCGACGAACGAGAGATTCGTAGCAACCGCCCCCACGTCGAGCGAAACTGTCGAGGGCAATGTGTTTCCACATTTTGAGATCAGGTGGACGTCACTAATGGCCATGACTTGAACTCCGAATCCTGAAACTTGTCGGTTCGGGATGGCGAATTCGATGCCAAACTTCTTCGCGCGTTGAGCCCGCCGACTTAGTCAATTTCGAGGCCGCAACATCGTCCCCAACACGGCAGGGCCTCGATTGCATCCCACTGGATTGCCCACAACCTACACGAAGTTTTGCCTTTCAGATAGTCAATGGGCGACAAATTGAGCAGTCGCTTCGCGTCCAGGTCTCGTGGGCCGCCTGCATCGGCCTGACACACCTCGGTCACCACAGTTGGCGCATATCATCTTCAAACTCGCCTGTTGCAAAGCGTGTGGTCTCACTGGTTGGCATAGATTACCGTGCAACTTGGGTCTACAGGAGATCCGTTAGGGGGCCTCGATTGTTCGCACGGGAGCTAGTCGAGGCCTGATTCTGAGAAATGCATCCTGTAGACCCAAGTTGCATCGCAATCGGGATTACCCGCGTAGGGTTGGTGGCAATCAAGCTCTCCCGCGGTCCAGATCCCGAACGTCGACCACCGTCAGTCAGTGAAACTACGTCAAGTTTAGTGGCCTTCGACAATAATGTGTCCATCAATTTTGTTCAGTTAATGTGCATTGCTTGACACATTTGTCACTGATGAAGTACATATTGTT
>JAZKFE010000303.1:0-13581 GCA_040386595.1 Planctomycetota bacterium
CAGTCGATGGGTAGCCCAGATTCTCGAATCTGGGTGAGCGGAGCGAACAAGAGGTTGCAGTTTTTGAGAGTCATCGCTTACTTGAAAACTCTAGGAAGAAAACACCGACTTGGTTTTCTTCCTATCGCTCTTCTTTCACGAATATCCCCCAAAGGAAATGACATTCCGAGATCGAATGAGCCCCAGCCTCCTGTTCGCTGCGCTCACCCAGATTCGAGAATCTGGGCTACTCAGTCACTTCAAACGCCAGCATTCCGTTCATTCACTCTAACTCCCCGAACACAAACAACGCACCCTCTAAAACGCGACTTTGGCTTTAATTCCCTGGGTTTTATTCTGCAATAATCCGCGATAGTTATCCCGTTGCAGGCGGTTGATTGATCCGTTCTGTTGCCTTAAACCTTCGAGCAAAGAATCCTTGGTGTTGGGCTCTCCGTCGGCGTCTTCGGGTTTCTGGTCGCCTAGTTTGTCGACCGGCTGGTTCGGCGTGGCGTTGGGGCCTAACGCCGTTTTGCCCCGGAAGAACGCATAGCGGTTGGCGTCGGTCTTGGCGATGACGGTGCTCGTCCCTTCGATCCCGTCCGCGACAAAAATCCCCCGCAAATCGGTTTGCCCCGATTGGAAATGATCGTTCTCGCTGCCGATGACTTTGACATGCACCGCATGGGCATACTTGTCGGCAACCGCATCTTTTACGGTGACGCGGACGCGTCCACTGGTGACGTCTTCTTGAACTTCCAGTACCAACGGACTGACCAGAACCAGGCCGCTGGTATAAAGGTTGTCTCCCTGGCAGACGACGAGATACGCACCCTCTTCTTTCAGTGGCAGTTCGAGTTCTTGTTCGCGGTCGCGGTAGTCTTTGCCTTCACCCAGCTTCACCGTCAAATCGTGATAGGGGCGAATACCGGCCAGGTTAATTGCTGTGATCCGGCTCAGATTGCGATTGAGCAATCCGAACTTTAATAGGTCGATGCGATATACCTTAATGGAGGCTCCCGTCACGTTGCGGAACTTCAGCGGCACCTTACCAGGAGCCCCAGGTTTAACTGTGGTGATCTCGGGCAGCGAGAGGTCTTTGCGGGTAAAGAAATCAATGGCTTCGCGGGCATCGGCAAAACGATCTTTTACTTTGTCATATTCGCCGATTGCTTCGGCAGCCTGACCCAGACTGTGATAGACTTGCCCCATGATGTAGATCGATTGCCAATGATTGACCGCGATTGTTTCGGCCTTCGTTTGCGGATCGACCTGTTTCCAATCGGCCACCTTGCGGCACATCTCCAAAGCTGCTGCGTGCTTGCCTTGAGCAAACTGACTGTAGCCGATGACATACCAGAAGCTGTCGAGCAACTTGCTGTCAGGATAGCGCTTCGCAAACTGTTCACAGCGAGCGATCACATCGGGATAACGTTCTAGGTCCAGCAAGGCATTGGCGACGGAAAAACTCGCCTGATCCGCAGCGGGGTCGGTGGCCCACGTGGCGATGAAGTGATCGAGCATCTGCACCGACGTGGCAATCAAATCGACGCGAGTGATACCCGCATCTCGCATCCGTTCGTTCTGCGGTGCTTCGGGAGCTTTCCCATAAACTTCCTGGGCCAAGGCATACGTAGCGATGGCGATATACGGCTCGGCCGGATAAGCCCGCAGCAGTTGCTCCATCACCTGGACCGATCGCAGGAACTCGCCCCGTTCATCTAAAAATCCGGCAATCTGGCTTTCCCGTTGGAAGCCCGCTTCGAGGGTGGCTCGATAGACGAGGTAGCTGCGTTCGTATTCGCCCAGTTCACGATAAGCGTCGGCGACCTTCAGAATGTTTTCGAACGAGACTTCGACATCAGGCAGTTTTTCTTTAATCGTTTCAAAGTACTGCACGATGTCGGCATGCCGGTTGGCCGCCAGCGACGTTTGGAAGAGCATCTGCACGACTTCGCCATAGATGTCGCTGAGTTTGTAGGTCTTAAACAACCGCGTCAGGTGTTGGTCCGCGAGTGCAAAATCTCCACGAGCAAAATAGCGTTTGCCGAATTCATAATCTTCGACGGGCGTCAGTTTATACTCGTCTTTAGAGGCTACACCACGCGGCAGCACCGTCAGCGGATCGGCCTTCGCCACCCGGAATTTCGCCGGGTCATAGAAGCTGCGAACGACACTCGGACGACGCAAGTAGCGACCGGGCAGATACCCCACGACTTCAAATTGAATCCGCCCGGGATGCGGACGATCGCCAATATAAAACGTGATTGAACTCGGGCCGATTTCATAACGTTCAAACTGCCCCTTAATCGTCTCGGTTAATACGGAGACACCGGCCGGCAGGGGTTCCGTGTAGACTAAATATTGCCGATGTTCATTCGGTTGATTCGTGACGTTGTGCCGCCAGATATCGACCGTCACTTCACCCCGTTCCCCGACGGGAACCTGCGTGAAGGGACTGCTAAATGACTGGAATGGCGAGATCAAATGATCGAAACCACGAGGAATCGTTTCTCCATCCAGCAGGCGATGAGCGGGCTCATAGACCCGATTGAAGTTTAAGGCCAGTTCTCCGTCCCTGTTTTCGACGGCAGCCGAGGGGATGAATCCCGTCAGGATGGCGCTGTAGCTGAATTGGCCTCGTCCTTCGATGTCGAGGTTCACCCGTTGCGGCTTATCGGCCACGAGGAATTTGGCAGGGACAGGGACCGCAGCGCTCGGCTGAGTGCTAGGATCGACGGCCAGTTTCGTCACCAGTTTATCGTTGACGAAGACCGACAGCGTGTATTTTTCTGGGGTGAGTTTGGCTCGACCAAACCAATCGGCCAGGGCCATCACGACGGGGCCGTTGGCCTTCTCCGGCTGCCACCGCGATCCCAGTCGAGCCCCCAGTAGCCAGTTCGCGATTTCCTCTGATCCCGGTGCTGCGGGAGTTAGCGTATTCAGGGCGAGTAGATACAGTCCGCGGACCTCGGCCCCCGAATGCATCCACGGCATACAGCCAGCCAATCCCTTGTCTTCCACCGCATGTGTCGGCGGTAAGGGGAGCAGTTTGGGCTTGGCCAAAGCTAAGACTTCGCCCGCCATTTGTTTTCGATCCAGTGCCGTCAACGACAGACTGAGATGCACCAATGCGGACGCGTTCAATTCGTTGCGGAGACGATGCAGGCGATTCAAATGAGCGAAGTCGCAAGCCCCGGCTTCGGCCAGACCATGGAGGATGATCGCTCTGTGTTCGTGATCATCCTCGGTACTGCTGGCGAAGGCCGATTGCAGGAATTGGATTGCCTTATCGAAGCTCTGCTGAGGCACGGCAAAGCCCGCTTTCCGAGCTGCCGAAAGAGCCCACACGGCGCGGCTGCTGAGGTAGCGATCGGGCTGTTCGGCCTTGGTCGCACCCGACCAACTCCAACCACCATCATCCCGCTGACTGCTGATCAACAGTGCCAGTCCAGCCTGGATTCTGCCAGACAATTCGCGGGCTTCAGGTACGTTTGAGTGACGGCTCTGCCCGAGCATTTTCAAGAGACTGACCCCACCCAACAGGTCTGACACGGCCCGTTCGATGTTGCTATGCGGAGTATATGCGGATCGCTCCCAGTTTCCTGAAGCTCCGCCCAGCACGGCTTCCAGCAACGTGCGATTGACGCTCGGCCCGATCAGCAATTCCAGCGTCGGTTGCTGAGGTTTCACCTTGTCGGGAAACTGGATCTGGAAGGACGTGTTCTGGGCTGCGGTTCCGCCCGCCGTGGCATAGACCGGGATTCCATCGGGCTCGATGGCAACGGTCCGAGTGACGCTGTCTTTGAGTTCACCGCTGGTAACCGTCAGTTCAAAATCGGCCTTCGTGCCGGAGGTAATGTTGACCGGAAAACTGACTTCTGAAATGCCCGGTGCTTTGGCCTCAATGACTTGCTTCAGTTCGGTCGACGCATCGCCAATGGTGGTCTTCAGGTTGACCTCAATCTTGGCATCTTTTAGTACGGCATTATGAACTTCCACCAGGATCTGAGTCTGGTCTCCGACGACGAAGGCGAGGGGCGTTTGAATCTCGGCAAACAAATCCTCTTTGGTGATCAGCTCGGCTTCGGCTTTGCCCGCCAGAGCGACTTTGTTGATTCCCTGTGCCTTAATCATCCACGCCGTAGAACGGTCCGGCATGACGAGCGTCACGACGGTTTTTCCTGTGGCATCGGTCGTTAGCAGCGGATCCCAATAACCGGTTTCGGCCGCCCGCTGAGCTGTGACAAGTTGCAAACCGCCTTCCGCCAGACGTTTCAATTCTTCGACCGTACGACCATTGACGACTTGCAGCTGGCCGGCCAGATTCAAACCGAAAAGGGGTGTTTGCGAATTCGATAAGACATCAAAAGCCCAGAGATTATCAATACCGTTGGTGATTGTCGTTTCTGGTCCATTCGGATAACTGGCCATTGCGCCGTTGACCTCGAACAGCGAATATTTTTGTAAATCTCCGTGTTGCCCTGCGACGACGGTATCCCCCCAGTTCTTGTCAATTCCCGAGATGTCACCAACGATGCCCGAAATCGAGTAGGGTCTACTAATGAAGCCTCTTCTGACGCCAGGCTGGTCTGAAAGACCTAAAGCGCCTGCCGCCTCGATCAGGTCGCTATTAAACTTCTGTTCTTGCTCGCGGTCCACTTCTTTGAAATCAGCCTTCCCATTCTTGTTGTAGGCATCTAACACTTCAGGCTCACCGAGTTGTTGAGACTGCTTCAGTTTCAACGAGAGTTTCTTACCCATTGGCATTGGCATAGCCAACATGCCGCCTCCCATTCCACCCATACTGCCGGCCATCGGTGCTCCGTTGGGCCCAGGTCCGTCGGCGATTGGACCTGGCGGCGGCATTTGACCGGCGATCAATTCTTTCGCCAGGTCCTCCGCCGTGGTGGTTTTTAAACGTTGCGTTTCCGCGAGTAAAAACTCATTAATAGGCCGAGTGGCCGGGTGATATTGGAACGTGCAACTTGACATGGCACGGCAAGAGATTTCTCGTAAACCACCATTAAAGAAGGTGGTGATTGGTGCCGTTTGATCGGGAAACCGTTGAAGCAAATTTTTCTGGATCAAACCCAACGACAACTCAGTCTGCACCGGCTTGCCTTGAGCATCCGTCACCAGGACTTCTACCTGTACCGGCTCGCCCGGTTTGAGTGTCGTCTTCGCTGGTTTCAAAACAATCGTCAGTTCACGGGCCACGCGGAAATCGGCGCGGGCCTCGTGGTATTTGTTGGACTGCATCACCGCGACGGCGAGTTGGAAGTTGGGGGCCAGATGCTCGGCGAAGCTGATGTCGAGCGGGTTGGCTCCCGTTTTCAGTTCTACCAGTTGATGGCCCAGGATCGTCGCCCCTTCAAATGTGACGAGCGCCAATGCGGGTTCATCACGCCAATGCAGCTGCACGCGACCTTGGTCGCCTGCCTTGTATTGATGCTGGTCGGCAAGGATTCGCAGACGGACTTCATCCTCTGCCCCCGAGATATAGAGGGGATGAGAGCCGCTTACGGAATGACCAAAGCGGTCGGTGCCGGTGGCTCGCAAAATATACCGACCCGGTTTATCGAGCTGTACCGTGTGCCGCCCCTCACCCTGCTTGGCGTCTGATTTCAGGTCATGCGTGGACAGTCGCGCTTCACCGGTTCCCGTGGCGGTTTGCGTGACCTCCAAAATCTCAAACTTGAGATCCGTGCCGATGGGCTTACCGGCAGGATCAGTGACCGACACCACGGCGTCGAAGGTTTCGCCCGTGACATACACATTGCGAATGGTTTTGATCCCAATCTGGAAGCCGCGTGTGGCTAGAAAAATGGTTTCTCCCGTAGCCAGATTGCGTTCCGGAAAACTCGCCACCAGCTGTACCGGCTGCGCTTCGCTGTAACGTTGCGTCGGTAGATCGAATTCCACTTCACCTTTCGCATCGGTGGTGGCCGTCCACAGGCGATCATCGCCCAGGCGGTACTGGATGGTCCGTCCGGCCAGCGGAGAACCGTAGTAGTACTTCAGGCTGAATTTGCCTTTGACATGCTCGCCCCGATAGTAGACCGTCTGCGGCAATTCGACGCTGAACTGGATTGGTTCGAGCTGATATTCTTGGACGAGGAAATTCATCTCGTACGACTGTTCGCGGCCGGGCTGGAACACGTGCACGCGATACTTGCCCGCGGAAGCTTGCTCGGGCAATTGCCAGTGTGCGGCGAAGGTCCCGAACTCACCGAGGGCCACGTTCTGCGTATCAATCACACGACCTTGCGTGTCGTAAACATCCAGCTGATATTTCTCGCCCGCTTTAAAGGTATAGCGATCCTCACTGACCCAGCGGATGATGCCTTTGACATTCACCAGTTGGCCGGCGCGATAGGCGGGTCGATCGGTATAAAGATAGCCCTTGGCCGACAACCCGACCGAGAACTGCAAGCCCTCCAGTCCGACCTGGCTACTGGCCGCGTGCTGGTCGGTGAAGCCGAACACTCGCAGGTCAGAGACTGTTTTTAGTTCCTCAAACTTCTGCTGCAGGATGCCGTCCTTGCCCGTCGCCATCTCGGCGAAAACCTTGCTGCCATCACTGACTAACAATTTGACATTTTCGGCCGGCTTGCCTGTCAGCATGTTTTCGGCGAACACAAACAGTTCGTTACGAGAACTCTTCACGATGCTGTCGAGGTCGCTGACCACGACCATGGTGGTGGCTTCATGCGTGTCGCTGCTCACGGTGACCGCGGTCACACCCGGGCCTTCCACCGGAATCTCTACCGCTTGATCCAGCTTGCGATACTGCTCGTAGTTCGCCACCGTGTGGTCAAAACTCTTGTCGGGATCGATCAAGGCGATATCGAGCGATTCCACCCCCGAAGCCAGATGCAGCTTGCGGAAGTAGTCGGTCAGATCGATGCGATAGAGTTTGACCGAGACATTTTTGAGATTGCGAGTGGTGACCTTGATTACCGGTTTCTCGGTGCTGCGGAATTTGCGTTCGGTGATGATTTCCAGCTGCGGCGAGGTCAGGGCCACCAGCCGCTGCTGGGCATCGCCCTGGGCGTGACCGGTCACCTTGCGATATGCTTCGACCGCCTCGGACAGTTTTCCCAGGTGTTCTTCCAGCGTCACGCCGATCATCAGACTGGCTCGGGAGGCTTCGTTCGTATCGGGATATTTACTGACCAGCCGCTGCCAATCTTCTAATGCGGCGGCCAGGAGTTTGTTGACCTCGGCCTGTTGTTCTGCGGTCAGCTTGGCGGGGGGCTTAATCGACCTGGTGATCTTGATCGCGTCATCCAGCTGCATCTGCCCAAATCGATCGAGGATCAACGGCACCTGCGGATCAAGCGGATACTTGTTGAGAAATGTCTCCCAGGCTTGGCGAGCGGGCTTAAACTCGTGCCGCTGAAATTGATCGTCGGCCGCGGCAAATTCGGTGGTGATAATCAACCGTTGCACGCCGCTCCATTTGGGATCGGTGGGGAATTTGTCCAGGAACGAACGCCATGCGGCAATGGCCTCGGCAAATTTTTTCTGTCCAGCGTAAGCCACACCTAACAGGTTCCACGCGGCCGGAATTTGCGGGGCAGTGGCGTACTGCGGGTTGTCGATCAAACCTCGCAATACGGTAATGGCTTGATCATGCCGTCCATGATGCAAATAGCTTTGAGCCCGATTGAATTCGGCTTCTGCGGCCAACGGATGCTTGGGGAAATTCTTGACGAACTGTTCGAGCACTTCCACGCCCAATTCCAGGTCGCCGATTGTGGCGGGTTGAGGAACGCCGTAAGTCTTCGCCAGTCGATAACTGGCTTCGGCAATCAGTGTGCCCCCCGCTTCCTTCGAAACGTCGTTAGCGAGAAAATCTTGCCAGGTTTTGCGAGCTTCAGCGGGCTGGCCGGCATCTAGTTGTGTTTGTCCCAGCTGGAATAGGGCTTCCGCCGCGAGCTTCGGTTCCGCTCGTCGGGGGCCGGGAGTCTTTGGCTGAGCGTAGTTGCTAATGAATTTCTGGTAGGCGGCGAGGGCTTCATTCAGCTGTTTGAGTTCCTGATGGCACCGTGCTATTCGCAGCTCAATCTGTTGTTGCAACGCCAGGCCGGGACGCAGTTGCAACGCCTGCTGATAGTAGTTGAGGGCCTGTGCGTAATCCGGGTCTTGCTTCGGCTTGGGACCGGCTGCGGGAACCCCTTCGAAGTAACGGTGGGCGAATTCCAGGTAGATCGCTGTGAGCTCATCGCGTCGGCCCGCCGAGAGCAAACGGTCGGCTTCCGCCTTATAGATCTCACCGGCCAGCTGATAGTTGCGTTTCTTCGCCAGCACGGCCGCTTGGCCAAATCGAGACCGCGCGAACCACGGCGACTTGGGATAGTCTTTTTCTAAGCGGGCGAATGTTTCGAGGGCCGCGTCGAGTTGCTCCTGTTCCGTCAGAGCCCGGCCTTTGAGATACAGCAAATAGTCGCCAGGGGTGACGGCCAACTTGGGGTCGGCCTCGGCCAGCGCGGCATCGATCAGTTTGACCGCCAGGGCGAAATCCCGGCTTTGCAAGGCGTCTCGTAGCTCGTGAGAGAGTTTGGGGAGACTGGTAATCGACGGTTTTTTGATCTCGGCGGAGTTGGGTTCGATTCCATACAACGCTCCGAATAACCCGGCAACCAACGCCACGACGAGCACGCTGCGGCTGAGCGACATGATGCTTCCCCTTGAATTCCGATAAGCGGCCGGCCGAGTGGCTCCGCTGGTCGTATCTCTACCAGTCTGTTTGCGCGAACTCCGCGACAGATATCGCACCAGACCAGTGAATCATTAGTTAAGAATTTCCCATTGAGATGCCTGTCCTATGAGTTTAGAACAGATTTTCACTGCGAATGACACCAATCCCACGAAATAAAGGGCAGCCGGGTGTGGCCGTTTAACGGTCGGTCCCGGCCGTTCTTCATTCGTGTGATTGGTGTTATTCGTGGTGAAAACCTCCCACATCAATTCGCCGTTTTTTGAATGCTGGAACTCTTGTCAGGGCCTCTGAAGAATTCGCCCTTCGGTGTCGCAAGTTGCAAGTGGCTTATTCGTATTGAGTTATGCATGATTTCCGCGCGGTAGCAAGGGTTCCGGTTGGTTCGTTTTTTTCGGAATCAAATCCCTTTTCCTACCGGTTTGGGGCTGTTCGTGACTCCACGGATTGGTAGACTGCGATGTGTCGGATTGTCGACAATCCAGTTTGGTCACCGACATGGAAATCCCACCTGTGTGAGCCGCACCTACCGCGGTCTGCACGACGACAGGCAACGAGATTCACGGAATGAGAGCACGCATGCGGTTCCTGAACGCAGTAGTTTTCACCGTTGTGGCAGGTTTGATGGTTACCGGCCCGGTCAGTGCCGAGGAACCGGTGGCCCCGGCCGCTGCGGGTCCTCTGACCTTCGAAGCCGACATTCTTCCGATCTTGCAGGCCCGCTGTGCCAAATGCCACGGGGATGAAAAGCTGGAAGCGGGTTTCGACGTCCGCCGGCGGTTTGCCATTCTGAAGGGGGGCGACTCCGGCCCGGCGTTCACCGAGGGCAAGCCGGATGAAAGCACGTTGATCGAACGCATTGAGAACAACGAAATGCCCCCCGCAGATGAGGGGCGGCTGGATGACAAACAAAAAGCCTTAATTCGCCAATGGGTCCTCGCCGGGGCCCCCACCGCCAAGAGTACCGAATCGCCGCTCGAGGAATCCGAGATTGCGAGCCGTATCTCCGAGGAGGACCGGCAGTTCTGGTCATTTAAGACTCCCGTGCGTCCGGCTCAGCCCACCGTGAAATCGATGGACCGTGTTCGAACGGCGGTTGATTCCTTCTTGCTCCAGAAACTGGAAGAGAAGGGGCTGACGTTCAACCCTGATGCTCCGAAAGAAGTTCAAGTCCGGCGGCTCTACATGGATCTGTGGGGGCTACCTCCCAGGATTGAACAAGCCAACGAATTCCTGCAGGACGAGCGCGCCAACGCGTACGAGTTGCTGGTCGATCGTTTGCTGGCCGCGCCGCAATATGGCGAACGCTGGGGCCGACATTGGCTCGACGTTGCCGGGTACGCGGATTCCGACGGATACCTCGCTGCAGACCGGTTACGGCCGGAGGCTTGGCGTTACCGTGATTATGTTATTGAAGCCCTGAATCGGGATCTGCCCTACGATCAATTTGTCCGGGAACAACTGGCTGGAGATGAGCTTTCCGACTGGCGCCGGGGCGAAGAAATCAGCTCGGAAGTCGAACGACAATTGCGTGCCACCGGCTTCCTGCGAACGGCGATGGACCCGACTTATCCCGGGTACATTGAAGCCCCGGAAATCCATCAGGTTTTGGCCGATACCGTGCAGATTGTCAGCTCTACGTTCTTGGGACTGACGGTGCAGTGTGCCCGGTGTCATTCGCACAAGTTCGATCCGATTTCTCAACGCGATTACTATTCGTTGCAGGCCGTCTTGCTGGGAGGTTTCGATCCGGCTCGCTGGCAGCCATCGGAAGTCCGCGGGATTCCCTTGGCGACGGAGGCTCAAGTCGCACGAATCACCGAGTTGAATAAGAAGGTGGATGAACGAGTGGCCGCGTTGGCCGTGACAACTACGGAACTGACGGCCCGCTTTCGCAAACGTCGCATCACGGCCATGCTGTCGGCGGCGACTCCTGCGGCTCCGGTCGACCCGGCTGTCGTGGAAAAATTGTTAGCCGCCGTGGCACTCGCCGCGGACAAGCAAAACGAAGAACAGAAACAGCTGATTGCCCTGCATCTTCCGGGAGCTGTTTGGACTGATGAAGAACTCATCAAGCAGTTCGCGGAGTATGGCGAAGACCTCGCCAAGTTAAAGGCGGCTGCGGTGGCTGAAGCGGCTTTGAAGAAGACGATTGTGAATCTGCGGTCGTTGGGTGACGTCGATGAGAAGGCCGCGGAAGGCCGTATTTTGCGACGTGGCGAACACACCAAGCCCGGTGGAGTCGTGACGGCCAATGTCCCCGAAGTGCTGACGCCGGTCGGATTCCAACTGGATGTCAAACCGGGCTACAAGACCTCGGGCCGCCGGTTGGCGTTTGCCCGCTGGCTGACCGAGCCGTCGCATCCGTTGTTGGCGCGAGTGCAGGTCAATCGGATCTGGGCTCACCATTTCGGACGTGGGCTGGTACCGACCCAGGGAAATTTTGGCCGCTCGGGAACGAAGCCCTCGCACCCGGAATTGCTCGACTGGCTGGCGACGGAATTTGTGAGCCTGGGCTGGAGCCAGAAGGCGTTGCACAAGTTGATGGTCACCTCCACGGCCTATCGACAATCGGTCGATGTCGACCCTGTTAAGACGGCCGCTGATCCGGAAAACAAACTCTGGGGTGCGTGGCAACCACGACGTGTTGAAGGTGAAGTCGTGCGCGACGGTTTGCTGGCCGTCGGCGGTAAGCTCAATCCGCAAATGCTGGGCTCGCCGGCCAATGTTGCCGGATCGGGCGACGGTGCCGTGGTCGATACTGACGATGCCGCGGGGCGACGCCGAAGCATCTATCAGATCGTCCGCCGCAGTCAGCATCTGACGATGCTGGAGTTGTTTGATACGCCTTCGATGGAAGTGAATTGCCCGGAACGGACTGTTTCCATTGTTCCGTTGCAGGCGTTGGCCATGTTACATGGACCGCAAGCCGACCGGGCCGCGGCAGCACTGTCTGAACGAGCGATCGCGGCTGCCGCCACCGACGATGAACGGGTGACTTGGATCTACCGCACGTTGTTCACACGAGTCCCCCGGGCGAGCGAGCTGCAGCATCTACAAAATTTTCTGGCGGAGAACCGTCAGGAGCAGTTGGTCAATAAACCGGCTCCCACAGCCGATGATCAACTGGCCGCGACACGTGCGGCGTGGAAGGAAGCAGCATTAGTCCTGCTGAATAGCAATGAGTTCGTTTTTGTGCATTAATTATCGCGGTCAGTCGTTGACTGGTTCACGATCTTTTACGAGTACCCTGCTATGACATCGATTCCCGCAGCATCCCCCGAATTGTTGGCGGCACTCAGCCGCCGCGATCTGTTTTCCCGTACCGCAGCCGGCTTCGCGGGCATGGCCGTGGGCAGTCTGCTCGGTCAGAATTCGGCTCGGGCGGCGTCTTCCAGCACGTTACTTGAGCCTCATTTTCCCCCCAAGGCGAAGGCTGTCATTCAGCTGTTTCAGCACGGTGGCCCCAGCCATATGGATCTGCTGGATCCCAAGCCGGAACTCGCCGTCCGCAATGGGCAACCGGTACCCAAGTACTTCAGCGACGGGGTGAAGATTTCGGCTCATGGCAACTTGCTCGGCAGCCCGTACAAGTTTCAGAAGTACGGTCAGAGCGGGATTGAGTACTCAGAGATTATTCCGCATACGGCGAGCTGTGCCGACGATATTGCGGTGATTCGATCGCTGCACTCGGAGCACAATAATCATGAGCAAGCTCTGTGGCACATGCACACGGGGCGTATTGTCAGTGGCCGGCCGACGATCGGGGCTTGGGTCAGCTATGCCCTGGGTTCCGAGAACCAGAATTTGCCGGCCTACGTGGTGTTGCGCACGGACAACGCGTTGCCGACCGACGGGACGCGGAACTGGTCGAGCGGTTTCTTGCCTCCCAAGTATCAAGGGGTGCATTTCCGTCATTCCGGGACCCCCGTGCTGTATCTGCAGCCCGGGACACCGATCACCGACAAAACGCAGCAGCTACGTCGCGATTTGCTGTATAAACTCAATTCGGAACATCGCGAGCAAGTGCCGCGACTGGCTCCGGAATTGGAGGCGCGGATCGCCAGTTATGAATTGGCCGGCCGCATGCAGTTGTCGGCGGGAGCGGCCTTAAATCTGGCCGAAGAGACGCAGGAGACACAGGCCCTGTACGGGATCGGTGAGGCGGTCACCGACAGCTACGCCAAGCGATGTTTGATTGCTCGGCGACTGGTCGAACGCGGCGTGCGCTACGTGCAGATTTTCATCGAAGGTCAGATCTGGGACACGCACGCCAAGAATGCAGAAACAACCAAAGCCTGTTGCGATCGCACGGACAAGCCGGTGGCCGCATTGTTGAAAGATCTCAAGCGTCGCGGGTTGTTGGACGACGTTCTGGTGATGTGGGGCGGTGAGTTTGGCCGGACTCCCATGAGCCAATCCGGGGACGGCCGGGATCATCACAAGCAGGGCTTCAGTATGTGGCTCGCCGGGGGGGGCATTAAGGGTGGCCAGGTTTACGGAGCCACCGACGAACTGGGCTATCACGCCGTGCAGAACCGCGTGATGGTAGCGGATCTGCATGCGACCGTGCTGCATCAACTGGGGCTGGATCACAAACGGGTGACCTACGACGTACATGGTCGCGACGAGCGTCTGACTGACGTCTATGACGCGAAAGTTTTGCAGCCGTTGCTGGCGTGACACCGGGTATTGCAGACGGGATTGCTACGCACACTTGTCGGTTTTCAGCCCCCAAGGGCTACGCCGTGAAGGATTTTTGAACGCGAATTCTCAAGGAATCTTGAATTCCTGGTGATTCGAGTCATTGGGAGGGTGAGGCTCCTGCCGAACCGCCTAGTCTTGCGAGTCCGTGTAGACCAAGCGGTTCGGCAGGA
>JAZKFE010000304.1:0-13142 GCA_040386595.1 Planctomycetota bacterium
CAACGTGCCCAAAGTAGTGTTTTCGAAGTCCAGGAAGAACAGCTCGTAAGGCATGCCAAGAGGCAAGCCGACGTGCCTCATCACCATACGCATGAAGGATTGAACCTCCATTGACGGACGCTGAGTCTGCAGCATCTGAGCTTTCTGCCCACGCTTCATATAGTTGACCGACATCGGATCGAGGTATTCGAGCCGTTCGCCGTCGGCGTCGGTTTCCCCATAGAGCTCGGCCATGTGGTTAGCCAGGGCTGTAGGATCATCATCGGTTTCAATGAATACGCCGGACGCGGCATAGGTCCGCAACGCCAGGCGTTCCGACGTTTTCAGGTCCTTCAAATCGTCGATCTCACGAATCACCGGAGTCATCGCCGGGGCCGTGCGAGTGTGGCTCTCGCGACGTCGACGGACTAAAGAAATGATTCGATCGCCGCGATAGAGTTTGCCGTCAGCAAAGGACACCGTATCGGATACCGGAATGCCGTCAGCAATAAAGTACCAGTCCGGTTTGCCTCGCTTACTGCGAGTGATACCGTGCCACATATCTTGGCCGTCGACCTTGATCATGCGGCCGCTGTTCTTCGGCGTGCGTTCGTACGGAGTTAAGATCCGGGGCGCTTCAATGATGTGAAACTGCGGCGGGCTGAATCGATCGAAATCGTCGGTCTGCCAGAATTCATCGCCAGCAACTTTGGTGGCACGGTACGATCGCCGGAGTCGCTCCCAGCCGTGATCCTCGCCCGTCGGGTCGCACTCTTCCTGTAACCATTTGGCAAAGCCACCTTCGGCCCGTGTATTGAGATCGGGTGACGTTGTTCGCACATAGTGAGCGAAGCCCCACGGACCGATCACATTGGCGGTAGCCTGGTCGATGACAGAGATTGACAAACTTTCGTTGCGGTCGAGCTCGTACGCGATCTCCCGCAGCTCCCAGAGTGTGGCCTGGTCAAGATGTTGATCACCGGCTCCGCCCGATGTGTTGCGTGGCTTCTTTCCCTTACCTTCCTTCGTTCCGTCATAAGACTGACCGTAACCGCGGATCGCGGCCTGGCGTGCGCGGGCTTCGAGCCGAGACAGGCCGGCCTCAGGGGCAACGAAATTGACGATTCGGTCAATCCAGTTGGCAGCAGGGAGAGTCAGTTTTTGACGTGCCATTATCAGTCGCGAATCCTGAGTTTGTTGCGGGCGATGCTGGGGCGAGTCACTTCTTTTCGGAGCTGATCTTCGGACGCTTCAAGGCGTGCGAGATACTGCGGATCCGCCGGCGTAACGGATAGGCCTCGTGTCGACGTTCCCAGGACGTGCTGGCTAACCTCGGCGATGTGCAGCCGGAGCTGTCTTAGTCGTTCGGTCGGATCGTCGTTCGATCGCCAATTTGCGAATTCCCACACGGCGAACCTCAGCTTAAGTCGGAGACATCACAGACCGCTTGCACCACTCGACAGAGCGGGCATTGCAAAGTAATCCGCGTGATCTTCAGCTTGGTCAGACGCACGCGGCTGAAATCGGACAGCTTCCCTTTGCACCGACCTTTGCCGCCCGGGAGCTGCGTGACACACGGATCACCCATGCGACCAGGTCGCAGTTTTTTTGAACCCTTCTGCGAGGTCGGTGTTTTCGACGGCTTGACAGCTGGTGCCTGGCCGTTCAAAAGTGCTGCCAGTGCGGCTGGATCCTTGGGTGGCTCTAAGTTCGTTCGTCCCATCGTCCCGATCCTTCCGTGTAAGGGTTTGGTCTTCTCGGCCGCCGCCTGGCAACCGTTTGCGTCTCTGAAACTGTTGGACGTGCAGGCAAGGCGTTGTCGCTCTTGCCGTGATTTGTGAGGTACATCTTTCCGACGTAGGCCATGCGGATCGCATCGCGGTAATCGTTGGGCCCGGACTTCTTCCAGTTCCCATCCTCGTCTTCATATTCATTGGTCAATTGCACCAAGAATTGAGGATCTAACGCGACGTCCGGATTCAGCGTGAAGGGGGCAACTGCAGTGTCTTTATAGGCGCCTTCGAGATGGCCACGGAACCACTTATTGGTTTCCTTGACGTTGATAATGATCAGCACCAGGTCACCTCTTTTGATCTTTTCGCGTGGCTTAACCGACTGCCCATCTTCATCCATTCGAGACGGTTTCCACGTCTCAGTGAAATCAGAGGTGCTCGACCCCTTGCAGGGCAGGATCAGACCGAGGCCAGTCCAGATCCGGCATAGTGCGTATACCTGAACCGTGGCATCGCTTGAGTCGATCATGGTCAACGTTGGACGCAACGCCCGACCGCCGTCGGCGTGTTGATAGACCTGGTGACGACACAGATCCTGAATCTCCTGAACGCCGTCCGTGATGCCATAGTCAATGACGTGACCACGGCCACCAGGCCCCCACGCAACGACCACCCAGACAAAAGTTTTGCCATCATTCTGGACGTCAATTCCACGCGTTAAAAAGACAGCCCATTCAGGCACCAGGCTACGCGTTTGGTCGTCGTCAACCAGGCGGGCGATGAGGTCGCTGGGTTCAACCGCGACCGGCTTGGGATCAAAGGCCGTTGCCCAAAATGAGTTGGTATTCTTCTTGATCTTCTCGCGATCGCGACCAGCCTCGACGATTTCTTTAGCCGCCTGGCCCCATCCGAACCAAAGCGAATACAGTGACGAACACGGCCCCAGGGCGACGGTCGAAGACTTCACGGACTTTTCGCCGGTGATCTTGCCGTGCTTGTCGATCGACTGTCCTTTGGAGACCCACTTGCAGCGACGCATCATCTCGTGGCGATGATGATCGAGGATTTTTCCGTGGCAATGCCGGCACTCGTAATAGGCTGACGACACAACGAGGGAGATATCCCGTTTGCCGTCTTTCTTCGATTTCCACTTCAGCCCGTACGGGGAATCTTTAGTCCCACGTTCAAGAGTCTGAAACTCTTGGCAATGGGGGCACGGAACGTATAACAATTTCTGGTCTGTCGTCGGTGACGTGACCAGCTTCCAGATGCGAGAGGCTTCGACGGTGCCGGGGGTACCTTCAATAAGGTTCTTACTCTCAAGCGAATAGCCCTTAGAACGATCCCGGATGTTCTCGACGGCATCGGCT
Organism: Planctomycetota bacterium; assembly: GCA_040386595.1. Taxonomy (GTDB): domain Bacteria; phylum Planctomycetota; class Planctomycetia; order Planctomycetales; family Planctomycetaceae; genus JAKFVC01. The sequence continues at coordinate 3,083 of JAZKFE010000304.1, forward strand.
TCGCTTGATTTGTTGTACGTCCATTTGTCAGCTTCGGTGACGAAAACATAGCAGGCGGGGAAGCCGGCGACGGTGGATTTGCTGCCCGAATAGGCTTTGCGAATCCGGCATCGTCGCAACAGGATCGACTTGGTTCCGCGCCGCGATTTGGGCAACAGCTGCGACCTGGTCGCAGGGCAGCCCTCCAGCATCGGGTAATGCTTTTCGGTGAAATCGCTGTTGACGCTTTCTTCGTCCGGACCGCCCCAGACCATCGGCCGAGGCGTGAAGACGCTCGCGAAAATCAACAAGCTGATCATCGTCGACGTCTTCATCATGCGAGTACCCCAGCACAAAACGATAGTACGAACTTCCGGATCATCCCACGCTTCCAGGACGCCTCGTGTGTGAGGAGCCTGGTCGAAACTAAAGTGTGAAAACTCGCTGCCCTCTGGCATTGCGATGTGTTCGGGAATCCACTCCACGGCACGCGGCACGATGGGGGGATTCAAGGCTTCCCACACATGTGGGCTTAATCGTCGTCGTCTTCTTCGCCGAGCCCGGCCAGTCTCTTCGCGAGTTGGGTCAACTCGTGTTCGATCTGCTTCTTCAGCTCGTCCTTCTTTGGTTGGCATTTGCGACACAGGTGACTGTGGAAGAGGGTCGGGATTCGCAGCAGCCCATCACGCATCGCTTGCATCGCCTCGGTGATCTTCAGCTCTATGGCCGTCCGATCCAGCACGTTGCGTTCGGCAATTTCATTGCTTCGCTCTTCCTCTTCGGCCTTGGCCTCGACGATGCGCATCTTCGCTTCGAGCGTCCGTTTTTTGATGAGTTTGTTCTCATCGTCGAGCTCGCCGATTTCGCGTCTGCTCTCGACCCAAGGATCAGTCTCGTCGAGGTCGTATTCCCACTTGTTGCCGGGCAGCTTCTTCCCCGGCATGCCGTTCTTCCGCCAGTTGTAGACTGACTTCTTGTCAACCCCGTAATGCTGGCCGAGTTCGTGGTCGCCGATGATCTTGCGGGATGCGTTTGGCTTTGGTTTGGTTGCCTTCGCCTTCGCCGGCGAGTCGGGACTCGGATTCGGATTGGGCTTAGCGGCCGGTTTCTTCGTGGTGGATTTTTTGGGCATCGGAAGAAGAAGAAACGAGTTTCAAAAATTGCGGGGAACGCGAAAAGTGCGATGCCTTAACCGCGCCTCCCCCCCCACCCCCGGGGAGGACCCGGGCATAGCACACGCCGTGCCGCCCCGAGAAAATCCAGGGCGGCACGGCTCTCCACAGGTTTTACGCGGTCCGCTTTTCGGACTTGGGTTCGCAGTAGAATTCATCCGCACCGAGCTGCACTTCCAAGCCTTGCTTGGACAACGCCAGAGCCGTGACCTTCTTCTCTTTGAAGGCCTTGAGGATCTGCGGCTTATCCCACTTCACTTCAACCTTGAGGAAGTTGGAGATGGGCAGCTTGCCCAGCACTAGCTTGAGCACCGCAGCTGCGGCAACCAGTAGTGAGTAGGCCTTAGCCAACAAGCCCTTGGCCTTGTCGTCCTCGGTCACCACCAGGTCAACCACCGCGTCCCGCTTCTTACGCCAGCCGATCACCCCGTGATTCAGGTCAACCGACTTCTTGTCCCCCTGCAGCAGCGTCTTGCGGTGCTTGTCACAGTAGCGACCAATCAGCCCCACCAGGTTCTCTCGCAACTCAACGATTGGGACGGCCTCGCCAGATTCGAGGGCCTGCTTAAAGTGAACCTCATGCTCCGTGCGGACGGCTGCAATTGCCTGGTCCAAGTTGGCATTGGCCACCGCAACGGCCGCGTCGAAGTCACCTACCACAGCCAGGGCGGCATCGAGCTCCTCGGTGGATTCAATTGCATCGATCGTTTTCATGGCCCCTCCATGGGTTTTATGCGGTTTGATTAAACAACTTATAGGTGTTGCTCTACTGCCTTAAGCCGGCGTGGAATGATCCACGCCGGCTTACTATTTCACATGAAATAATGCGTTGGTCGCTGGCCTGAAATATTAGGCCGCGGCCTGGCCTGCCGCCGGATTCGCGGGTTGCGGTGGTGTCGACTGCGGGGGCTTCGGATCGTACGACCACACTGTGTTGCTGCTGGCCAGCTGCTGCAGCGTGAGCAGCACAGGGGCGGGTTGGGCTTCAACCAATTCCTTTGCTCGCTGGATCGCAATCTGGCCGATCTGCTGAGACGTTGCGTCGGGCGGGACCTGCACATTGAATTCAATGGACTCTTCGCCTTCGCGGTCCAACCGGAACCGGCCGTGCACGACGCTGCCGGCAGAGAGGGGAGCTAATACTGCTAGTTTCCAGACTGCCACGATGATCATCTCCAAGATGGCGCGTGCACCCGCGCTGACTAGTTCCGCGAATCGAAAGGGTCGCGAAAAACCCGTTCCATTTTCTGCTTGACCAAGGCCTGCTCGGTCTCATTGAGTGGCCGCTGCAGGAAGAGTTTCAGCAGGTCAATAACCTCGCTGACGATCTTCTGAGCGATGGCTTGCGGAACGCCGAGCTTGAGCAGCGTCCCCAAGATCATTCCCGATCCGAAGTGACCAATAACCCAAGGCAAAACGACAGAGATAATTAACCCGCTTACCCCGCCCATAGCTTCCTCCGAGTGCCGGTGAAGATGCCACCGATGAGGGTGGAAAATGCGGTCACGATATTTGTAAACCAACCGCCCGGCACATCCTGCGAAAGCAGGTCGCTCTCCTTGCGGTCAATGGCCGCACACAGATCGTCGTACCCCTCTTGGTCAACACGCTCGAAGACAACTTCGAGAGTCGCTGACTGCCACTCGGCTTTGGCGACCGTCTTCAGTCGCTCCTCAACGTATTTGACGATCGACTCACCGGCACCGGTGTAGGACTGACGCACCGCGACAAGCACGCCCACCTTCTTGCTGGCTCCCATGCCGGCGATCGCAGCCAGGTCGTTGAAGCGTGCCGGCGTCAACCGCTCGAACACCACGTCCACCTCAGCGTACTTGCCAAGCGTCTCGGTGAGGTGTGTCTTGATCAGGCCCTTGGCCTGTCGCTCGAGTAAAGTAACCCCCGCCGCCTGCCACATGTTGAGCTCCTGTTTCCTGACAAGCACGATGGCTTTCAGGCCGGCCCCCTGGCTGTCATCTACAACCGGGGGAGCAACGGGTTCAGGGGCCGAAGCAGTTGGCTCCGGCGGCGGGGTAACTGGCGCGGCAACCACAGAAGGTGGCCCGGCCAGTTGTCGTTGATAGGTCGATAAGAATTTGATTAGTCCGGTGGGGCTGTTGTACCCCTGGAGTTTGGCCCCATCCTCGGTAACGAACACAGGAACGTCACTGATTCCGAGATCTTGGGCTTGCTGCGGTTCCTTCTCAGGATTATGGAGCGTGACCACGAAAGCCTGGTCCAGCGGAACGCCGGCTATGACAATCTTGCCCTGCTTGCGATCCGCCTTGAACATTTTGCACGGTCCGCACCAGTCAGTGCTCCACACCTGCAGCTCGGGACGATTGGGGTCGTCGGTGACAACCACCGCGGGCTGAGTGATCTGCACGCCAGCCGAAGCCATCAACTGATGGAGCGATTCAGTTCTCGCCCAGAGCGTGTAATGATTCGTGTACTGAATCCCGTTTGGCGTGGCGACATCGACCGAACCACGAGAACAGATCCCAATCACTTCGCCGTCGGCATTGAGTAGCGGCCCGCCGCTGTGGCCACCGTTTGCACGATGGCTCGTCTTGATCATGTCGAGCGTCCCGACTTGCCCCACCAGCACGACCTTGCTCTCTAACCTGGCGTAGTGACCCGACGGGTAGCCCAGCGAGACGACGTCCGCACCTTTCGAGGGCGAGGCATTCGCCATCTGCAGGTAGGGCAGATTCACGCCTTCCGTTTTCAAGAGTGCCAGGTCAGTCGCCTGGCTGTCGTCTACAACTTTCAGGACGACGGCGTCCTGTGGATCGCGGCCGGGGAACTGCACCGCAATCGACGGCACGTGAGTCATTCGCGACTGCCCTGCCGGCAGCCATCCATCTTGACGCGGCCGGGCCACGACGTGAGCGGCCGTCAGAATGTAGCCGTCGGGTGAGATACAGACGCCGGACGCTTCGCCCACACGCACCACGGCCTGACGTTGGCCGTCAATCTCGGCACCGAATGACCATCGGGACGCCAGGGCGCAGACGATCACGGCGAGAATTGCCAGATAGTAGACCGACAGACTGCGGCGGGCCGCGCAAGAATACATCATACGTCTCTCCCTGGAAGATAGACCCCGGACCTCACCAGGTGATTCACCAGGGACGCCGGATGGAACAGGCCGGGATTCCAAACGCACAGGAACCCGATGCCCTGCAGACTCTGAGCGATCATCTCGGAGCAGAACACCGAGCCTTGATCGTTGTGCGGCAGCCAGGGGAGATACTTCAGGATGCGAGTGCCACTCCATAACGCACCAGGCACGTCGTAGGGCGTACCGATGCATTCTTGGAGATCGTGGCTAAGATCGCCGCCAAGTCCTTGCAGCTTCTTCGCCCAACGTGGAGAGAGCCGATGGACCTGCGCCTTGCCGTGATAGTCCTCAATTCGATCCTTGATCGATTGGACCTGCACCCCTTTAAAAACCTGTCCAGTGACCAGGCACGGACGCTTGCAGAGGCAAGTGCTCTCAATCAGGACCTGCTCAGATCGAGCCCCCCCATGGTCCCGATCGAGCACCTCACAATCGGTCACGATACCGACGTGTGACGGTCCGCCCCCGGTGACCAGGCTGATCACTCGCGACCGCCATTCAGCCCCGTAGAAAGCGATGATATCGCCATCCCGAAAATCGGTAATTTTCTCAACTGCGTCTGGCATCCATGCCTCAGCGGTTAGCGATACGTTTGGGTTGTTCGTCGATTCCCATACGTGTCTCAATGCGGGTGAACCGCACGTCGAACTCGTTAAATTTGGAATCGATTTGGTTCAGGCGGGAGATCAGGTAGAATCCCCCCGCGATGATTGTCGAGATCACCGGCGCAACGACCGACCAGGTGAGAGTGCCGACCGCAACCCAATCAACCTTCCGTGGCTTTTCGGGTTCGGTCATAGCAACCTCTAAGTAAACGAGCAGCCAGGCCATCCTTGGCCTACCAGTGTTGTGAGCACTGGCCCTACATCCTGTTTTGGTGACCGCTCTTGACCTGTGGAGGGACTTGCGCGGCCGCCGACTTATCCGGACACGCGGGCCATGAGCATTCGACGAAAAAGCGGGGAGCAGGTGGACGTGACGGATCGCCTGGCGGGTGATCTGTCCGTTCTTGAACAGGCCTACCTATCGGCCTACCCGAATCGACGCAAACACGTAGCCATATGGGGCCTTAGAGAGGGCCTCAACTGGAAGTACCGGGAGATTGCCGAGGCTCTCCGCATCAGCGAGGGCCACGCATCCCGGATCCATCATCTCGTGCACGAGCGAATTCTGACGCTCGGAAAAAAATTCCAAACGGAACTTGCGCTTTGCCGACCAGCTGATGACGAGAATTAAGATACTCTGCTCGTTTTTGCATTACAGATTCAAATGCAATTATTGTGCGAAATAAAGAGGTGTCTCGCAACTCCATTATTTTTTTGGGGAAAAATCATGGTCCGAAAAAATGCATGTGCGTAGAGGGTTGCGTCAAAAAACGAGAATGATTGAAGGCGAATTAACGGGAAACGATCCGTACCAGCTTGACCGGAGAACAGATTCGTTCATTGATTAAGCGTAGGCGAACATTCGATCGCTTACAGGTCGCGTCAATCTACCTTTATGGGGAAATCTGATGAATCGATTCTTGGCCGTCGCATTGATCGTCATTTTCTGGGGATCACCAACCTTTGCGCAGTTCCAATTTGGACGTGGGGTGCCCGACGGTATAAAAAGCGGAGAGAAAGCTTATATTTTGGGTTGTGTTATCGCGAAGTCCAGGGGTATTGAGGTGTGCGGAGAGCTTGATCGACCAGATCCGAAAAAAGATAACCGGGACAGATTCCATGGCGGCGATAGTCGACCGGATAAGGGAACGATAAAAGCCGGGCGAGATGGGAGTGGAAATGATTGGAATAAGGGCGGTCCTAGAGGAGATGGTGGGGCAGGCGCCACAGTGTCTACGGGTGGCGGAACCGAATCAAATTTGCGATTGATTTCGCTTAAAAGCGCTCACGGTACATACCTTCGAGTTGTCTCACCCCTCCGGATCTTGGCGGACAGAAAAATACCAAGTGTGCACGAATCGTTCTTCCTTGAGGTTCTCGATAAAGATCATGTTGCATTCGTAAGTTGGCAAGGTTTGTACGTCTGTTGCGAACCGGATGGCACCTTAGTTGCCAATCGGTCGGCACTTGGTAAGTACGAGAAGTGGACGGTCGTGCGTCGGGGGAGCCAAGTATCGTTTCGTTCGGTTGACGGCCGATTTTTGACGGCAGAGCCGGGTGGCAAGGTGACCGGCATTCCGAAAATTGCTAGCGATCACGAAGCATTTACGATAGTTTCTCCAGAATGCGATTCTGAAGAAGTAATCAAAGCGCAACATGCGCTCTGGCGCAATTCAATTCCGCTTTCGGAATAGGCGAATTTAAGTCACGTTAGAAAGCCGAGTCTTGATCGACGCGGCTTTCTAACGGAGTTTGATCAATCACACAGATCCACATCTGTTTCCGTTAGTGCAGTCTGGCAATTTCGTATTCAAGTTGTTTCACACGCTCCGGCGACGCTCTAAGAATGGCGTCCCTCAGTCCGTCCTTCAGCCAGCCAGCGTTCCGGCCGATTTGTGATTTGGCCCATGCCATCCCGCGTCCGAGTTTCGCAGCTTGCCTCAGGTGGCATTCATCGGCGACGTCGGGTGGCAGATAGTATTTCACAACTATCCCCCATGTCCTAGCCCACGCCAGGCGTCCATCGGGCAGTTTGATTCGCCAAGCCTTGCTCTCCGCGAAGGTGTAGGTTGGTTTCAGCCGCTCATGCTGCGGTTGCCAATCCTCTTCGATCTCGACCAGCCCGGCGATTGCTGCCGTCCACCTGGCTTGCTGGCTGTTCGGATCCGGTTCGTAGGGTGGACTTCTTCGGCTCAATCGAACAGCCCCCTTTGCAATTTCACCGGAGCGATACACTTGGGTGAATCTTCCCGCTGAATGTTCGCTACCGCACTCCGGGTCAGGAATCCATTTGGAACCGCTGTGAAAAATGGCCTCAAGCGGTCGGTGTCTGTCATACCGCGGCTCAGCCACACATCAATCGAATTTGGGTCAAGGATAACAGGCATTCGGTCGTTCATCGAATGCATGAATTCATTTGAGTTCGTCGTGATCATCGCGAACGTTTCGAGCTCTTCTCCGTCTTCGACATAACGATCCCAAATGCCGGCGAATGCCATCAGAGAATCGTCCGCTGCCGTGATGTGCCATTTCTGCTTTGTGCGATTGCTCGTATTCTCCCATTCGAAGAATCCACGAGCTGGAATGATGCACCGCTTATTGTGAGCTGACGATCGGAAGCTAGGGCTGCTGGCCACAGTTTCCGATCTGGCAAGAGTATGAGCAGTGCGACGCGCATCGGACCAACTAGGGACAAAGCCCCATTGCAGTTTGGCAATCTCACGTGATCCGTCGGCAGCCTCTCGAATGACCGGGACGGACTCACTGGGACGAATGTTGTAGCGCGGTTCCAAGAACTCAATCTGCCGAAGTATCTTGAAAGCCTCCATCAATTCCTCAGCGGTGGCCCCCAGGTGATAGACGGAACACATTCGCTCGCCCCTTAGTTCTTGCCGTTCGAATATTCTGCCCACCACTTTCTCATAATCTGAGATTGCTCGTCACCGAAATCCAGTGCGGTTTTTCTCCGATTTCTCAAACTGGCCACACAAACCGCGTCTCCACTACCACCCGCAAAAGCTGCCCCTCACTGGATTCAAAATCCAGCGAGGTTTACTCCTCGTGTGGGTTCGACTCCCACCTTCGGCACTCTGAGTGGAAAAGACTTATGGCTCTTGCCATAGGTCTTTTTCCTTTTCTACACCGCCTCTTGGTCCATGTGGGAATCCCGCGGACCTGGATGAGTGAAGCCAATTCTGGTGAATTCTTCCGATTCTTTGCTCCCCTTTGTTTTGATGTTCCTTCGAGTCACCGGGATCACACTGGTCGGGAACAAGTGGCACCCCGCGACGTGCACTGGATTTTGAATCCAACGCACCGCGAATTTCCGCGCTTCTTTGCTCTCTTCGCACTGATCTTCACCGGGCTCTTTTTCGCCGCCACGCCCTATCTTTAGATCTCTCTGCGAGTTAGGAATTTTGTCTGGCGGTGGGCGACATTTCGACGCATACACCTCGTTTTGCCGCCCCTTTGATTCTTTGGAATCTGTTCATTGCGACGGCCCCAACACAGAGGGGGACGGGGTCTGGAACTCAGCATGACTCCGAGGCATCTCGCGAATTTCCACCAACTCTTTGATTCTTTGACTTTTTTGAATTGATGATCACAGGAGTGTTTTCGTCGCTAGGCTCTATCTTCAGTTCCCTCAGGGAGTTAGGTGTTTTCCTTGGCGGTTGGTAATGTTTCGGCGTCTACTCTTCAGTTTGCCACCCCTTTGATTCTTTGCTCCCATATGCATTGCCAGCCGCAAATTATGAAACGAGAGGAAGTCCCGCGTTTCCGAGTCTTGGCGTACGCCTGAATGCCATACAAAGCCAAGAGTCACTGGCGGTTCGGGAGCGATTCGAAATCCCATAGCTCTCTTCGAACTGGCTCGCAGATTTTCCGATAAACGTCCCGGTACGGTGAGCTTGCCGGGGGCTTTGGGACGGACGTGCTGGACGTTGAATGGCGAAGAATGCGACGGCCAGGAATGGCCATCCTACGGGTTGTTGCTGTGCTTACAGAAACCGAAGGACGCTGCCGGGATGCCGGACTTTGAGGCGGCCGTACCAGCGACAGAGGGGGTAGTGGAGTAAGACGACCCCTATCCAAACTAAGTATACCAGCGGTAGCGGCAGGCCGGAACCCGCGCCGGCGTGGCCGGGAGGAAAATTCCACAGCCAGCCTGGCAACGTGCCCGTTTGTGTCGAGACGATGGCGATCGTCAAACCGTGGATGACGAACAAGTGCGTGACGTAGAAAAACAGTGGGACGCGGCCGAACGTCATCAGAAAATTCGCAACGGGGCCTCGACATCGTTCCCAGAGGGGCCAGGCGGCCAGCGTCGGCCCCAGTGTCATCAACAGATAGGCCAGCGATGGGGGATACTTCTGGCAATTCAAGATTGACATGACGGTCAATAAGGGGGTGGATTGCGGCTTCCACGGTGTGGGATTGCCGTAGAGGTTTCCGCCTCGCAGAACCACGAACGCGACCATCATCAGCAGTCCGGTCGTCATGATCATTCGACTGCGTAAAGGTGTCTTGCGGAGCAGAAACCTCCCGAATCCGAACCCGACGGCCATCACCCCCACCCAGGGAATCAAGGGGTAGGCAATGTAGATGGAATACCGACTCCACGAGATCGGTCCACCGGCATGCAGAAACGACCACACCCATTTCCACTCGCCGAATGCATCGGCCGGGACGGTGTCAAATGCATTGTGCGCGAGAATCAGGGTTAGACCGACGGAGACGATCAACCAAGTGGGCAGAAAAATGAGTCCTGCCATGAAAATCATCGACCAGCCAATCGCCCAGATCACTTGTCCCAGTGCCGCATGGAATTCCCAATTGAAGAACCAAGCCAGATGCACGACCGTCAATTCTAAGACGACCAGCCAGATCCCGCGAATCAGGACGATTCGAGCTTGCTGAGTCCGCGAGCGTTTGCCCGACAGGCCCAAACCGATTCCGACGCCAGCCAGGAGCACGAAAATCGAGGGGCAAAAGTGAGTCATCCAGCGTGTGAAGAACAACGCCGGCGTCGTGTGTTGTAAGTCCAACGGATCGAACTGCTCGACCTGCAGAAATTCTCGCACGTGGTCCAGGGCCATCAGGACGATTGCCAACCCGCGGAGTAAATCCACCACCGGCAAGCGGCGGGATTTCTCCGATATCTCAGGGGAGGGCATGCTCCGTTC
>JAZKFE010000304.1:13152-14936 GCA_040386595.1 Planctomycetota bacterium
ACGCCCTAAAAAGTGTCGGCGGCCCAGGCGCTTCACGTCACCCGTCCGCCGACAATTCAGTAGGAATACCGTTTCCTGGATCTTCTGGCTGGAAGAGGGAGCTTAAAATTCACCCAGCACTTCACCGCCGTTGCGAGTTCCCAACGCCTGATAGAGGCCGTTGTTAATGGAGTAGCTGATAAATCGGACCGAGCCGTCAGCCATCAGGAATGTTGATCCGCCGGCATGCATGCTCCAGTATTTCTGATTCGATGGCCCGGAATCGGGGCCGGCAGGGTCGTTGGCTATGCCCACAGAGTACGTATACATCTCCAGAATGTGGTCTTTGCGCCCGGAGAAGAGTGGCGGATAACCACGACCACACAGCGGCCAGCCATAGGTCAGCGTATTATCTTGGGCTCGTTCGCCGACCGCACACGTGTTGGAAGTGCCGTCGGTGATATCGCCGATTCGGGTGCGGCTGTTGTTATAGAAAATCCCTTCGTAGCCGCTGGTGTTTTGACAAGGAATGTTGTCGGCCGATGTGATGGACCACAGCTGCCCCATACCACAATCCCAACTCAGCGACTTGCCACACACTCCCAGATAATTGGAAACGGCCATTGTCCCGTTCGGGATCGCGTATGCGCCAGAGCCGGTCGCTCCGAAGAAGACTTTTCCCCCATTGGGATCAGAGGGACAAGCCAGCACCGGTTTGGCTTTCTTCCACGTAAAATTCCCCGTGGGAGTCACCGTATCTTGCTGCCCCATGAACTCAGAGCAGCGACCCGGGTAGGCAAAGTTCAGCTGATTGTAATCGTTCGCCAAGTCCATATACGGCAGCACATAGGAAATCCAGGACCAGCCGTTGGATACTGTCGTGCCGCGGTACAAGTTCCCAATGGGAAATGTCCCATAGTTGTCGTGATAGTTGTGGATGGAAAGTCCGAGTTGCTTCAGATTGTTGCGGCATTGAGTCCGGCGGGCGGCCTCACGGGCTTGTTGCACTGCCGGCAGTAGTAACGCGATAAGAACGGCGATGATCGCGATCACCACCAGAAGTTCAATCAGTGTAAACCCTGAGAACCGTCTAGGAGTTCGTTTCATGAGCTACTTCCTGAAATAGACACCGATATAAAGTGCTAACTGAACGGTTCAGTTGATATCGAATCATTCAAAGTCAATTTGAAGATCTTGAGCCACTCCGGCTTCTCGGACTGGAATTTCGATTTTCTTTTCGAAGCGTCGTGGGAGCTTGATCTTATCCTTAGGTGTTCCGTCCGCCGGGATGCCTGGGGCAGTGATGACGCTAACTTTGTACGACAAACCTGGGGTGGGACCACCTTCGGCCGGGATTGAGAAGTCGCCATTCATGACGCTGCCGCTGGCTCCGACACCGGCTTTGCCATCAGCCGGTTCGAAGTAAATCGTGGCTTTCTCATCCAGGGGCTGCCCCGCTTTAGTGACCGATCCCGTGATCGGCATGCGGTCACCATGGGAAGCTCCACCGCACCCCGCCAACGAGCACGTGGTGATCACAAACGCGACCAGGAAAGACCACGTACGCCCATGAGTCGCGTCTGAAATGCGGTAGTCCCGTAACGTCATCAACATGCAGATCCAGCCTTCAGATGGACTGGCCGCACCCCACCGGCTGAAACTGATTCCCAAAGGTCAGCATCCGTGCGAGAAGCGATCGAGCCCAGGCAATTCAAAATAGTGAAGAGGCACGCACTGTTCGAGGTGGCAATGCCTAGAACTGGTTTCAAAACTGGTAATGCTAAGTGAACGAAGGCGTTGGCTGG
>JAZKFE010000305.1:0-1161 GCA_040386595.1 Planctomycetota bacterium
CTCCCAACTAACCACAACAAAATGTGCCAAGAAGTCAGCTCTCCGAGTCGGGTCTTCTTCGTAGGAAAAAACACCCGACTCAGAGAGTCAGGCCACGGGAAAAGAATCCCGAGCGTCACGCTCAATGGCACTCACGTTGTGAGCGGAATGGCACTAGCCACCGGCTCTTCTGTGTCAGAAGCATGGAAAAAGCCGGCGGCTAGCGCCGTGCCGCTCACGAATCGAACGGCAAAGCGAGTACTATTTGGCTCACGCCGCCCGGCTCGCCTGAGCCGTCTACGATGAGCGGTTGTTTAGAAAAATTAACCTTTCCAACCCCGAGCGTCACCCGGCAAAAATCCTTTACGGCGCGGCCCGTCAGGGATTAGAAAAACTCCACTCAATGGTTTCGATAACATCCCAATCGGCGTCATCGGACTGGTGAGACCGATTGTGGTTTCCCCAGCGGCTTTCTGGCGAATTCATTCGTCCGGAAAAAATCCGCGTGATATTCTGTTCCCGATTCCGCCTGTGATCTCAGGGGCCTGATTAGGCCTGCAGGTTATCTTTGGGAAAGAACTGTCATGGCACGTTCCAAATTGACGTCGGCTCAGCAGCAATGGCTGGATCAGGAGTTGTCGCTGTGGCAAGCCGATCAAGTCGTCAGCTCCAGCCAGGCGGACCTCATTCGTGGTCGTTATGACTCTGCGGACGACATTAACGACCGCAAACGTTCGGTGGCCGTGCAAGCTTTGTTCGCGATGGCCGCGTTTCTGTTCGGTCTGGCGGTGTTGCTGCTGATCGGCTTCAACTGGGAAGAGCTGTCCCGGACCGTCAAGCTGGTTGCAGTCCTGTCGGTGGTTACGGGGACTCATCTACTGGCGTTTCGGTTACGCCGCGGTGGGCATCACATCGTGCTGTCTGAAACGGTGTCGTTCCTGGGATGTTTGTTTTACGGTGCCGGCATCTGGCTGGTGGCGCAGGCGTTTCATCTGGAAGCACACTACCCCGACGGCGTCTGGTGGTGGGCCATCGGAGTCCTGCCGTTCGCGCTGTGCCTGGATTCTCTGTTGCTGCACATGTTGTTCGTGAGCCTGGTCGCCCTCTGGGGTGGCATGGAGGTCTTCGGATTTTGGAGTCTGTCCCCCTGGTGGCTGCCCAGTTGGTGGGAAGTTCCCAACG
>JAZKFE010000305.1:1171-3535 GCA_040386595.1 Planctomycetota bacterium
CCGCACCGGGTTTGGCCTGGGCCTACCAACGCAAATCGCCGATGGCCGTGGCGTTGTATGTGGCATTGCTGACGTGGTGGACCGTGCTGCAAGCGTTTGCCTTGCGGCTGGATAGTCGATCGCTGTTCTGGATCGGCAATGTCGGTGCGATCTTAATTCTGTTTGCCGAAGCACATCGCCCTCGAGACCCGCGTGGCGTGCCGTATCGCTTTTGGGGCGTGTTGATGGTGTCGGGGATCCTGCTGGCGTTGGGATCGCGAGAATTCTGGCGCGGGACGCTGCAGAGCGATTCCTGGTTTGGCGATTACGCGTTCACGGCGATGCTGACCGAAGTCATTGCCAACCTGATTCTGCTGGCAATTTCGGCCTTACTGCTGTTCGTCTTCCGAGGCGTTGGGGCGTTTGATTTGAAGGGGGAAGCGGCCGAAATCGATAGCGTCCGGCGGCGCTGGTTTGCCATCATTCTAGTGGGCAGTCTGATGCTGATGTCGGTCTGGAGCCTGACGATCGCCAATGCCACCGTGGCCAGTATTGTCCCGATCATCCTGGCGAACTTGGTCACGTTAGGGATGGCCCTGTACTTGGTGAAAGTGGGTGAGCAGGAAGAACGGACGCGCCCCTTTGCCGCGGGCGTGCTGATGTTTCTGATGTGGACGCTGGTGCGTTATATCGATTTGTTTGGCGGCTCGGGCGGTCTGTTGGGGGCCGCATTGGTGTTTGCGCTGTGCGGTGGCGGACTGGTGGTCGTGGGCAATTTCTGGAGTCGGAAACGGCGCGTGCTACAAGCCGAAACGACTGCCCGCCCTGCCGAAACATTGACCACGACGACTTGGGTCAGCGTGGCGGTCGAGTGGTGGGGGCAGCACCGCACGTCGATTCTGATCTGCAGTGCCATCGGTCAGGTCGGCCTATTGGGGGGCATGATCTTGCTGGAAAGCCTGCCGCTGATGATTGGCCAGCGTTACGTATTGCGGGTGACTCCGATCGATCCGCGCGACTACTTCCGCGGTGACTACGTCATCTTGAACTACGACGTGAATCGCTTAGTGCTGGCCGAGAACCAAGGTCCTACTTCACGCTGGATGGGTGCTTCGCAGCACTACGACGAGAACGTCTACGTCATTCTGGAACCGGAAGGTGACGGTGTCCACTCGACCGGAACGACGGCCAGCTTGCAGCGACCGGCGGCTGGAAAATATCTCCGTGGCCGGATCGCCAACGACTATCGCCAACCGTTGCAGTTTGGCATTGAGGCCTTCTACGTCCAGGAAGGCAAAGGGAAAGCGATAGAAGACCTGATGCGGTCCAAAAAACTGTCAGCCGAGATCGCCGTGGCACCGTGGGGACAAGCGAAACTGGTCCGAGTTTACGCGGATTGATGGCGGCGGGTGCCATTGTCATAGTCGTTGTTCGCTCCGAGAACACAACGCAATCGCAGTCGCCGGCTGAAACTAGCATTCAACTTCAGCGAGGAACCCACCTCGCAACTGCGAGCGCGTTATGTTCGCGGAGCGGCGAACAACGACTATGACTACGGTTTAGCAGGCCCGCCTGTTTTCTCGCTCTGTTTGGGGCGACGTTTGCGTTGTGTGTACCAGGCGCGGATTCTCACCAACATCCGTTTGACCCAATTGCGGATTCGCATCAGGGCATATTTGGCCCAGATAAATTCGGTCGACAGAATGCCGATACCGGCCACGATGACCAGACTTCCTGGTCCCGGCAGCGGCAGCAAAATCACCCCGACGGCGATCGTGAAGATCCCCGCGATCAGCACCACCACTTGCCAAAACCAGCGAAATGGCCAACTGCGCGGCGCGGGCGTTTGGGGGGTGGGTGGTGTCTCGGGTTCATCCATAGTCACAATACCGCAATATCCGGGAACTCAACGTACTTCAGGCCCGCGAGAAACGATCACTAGCCACAATATTAGAGCTCAGTGTGGGCGGGGAGAACCCTGATCAGCGGTCCGTCGATTTGTAGACGTCCCTGCCGGAACAGTTCGAGAGCTTCGGGATAGGCTTCACATTCCGCGGTAAAGACGCGAGCGGCCAGTGTGTCGGGGGTGTCTTCGGCCGTGACGGGAACGCACCGCTGCACGATGATCGGCCCGTGGTCGTACTCGTTGTCGGCGAAATGGACAGTACAGCCGGAAACTTTGACTCCGCGCTGCAACGCCGCTTCATGCACCCGATGTCCGTGGAATCCGTGCCCGCAGAACGCCGGGATCAGCGACGGGTGGATGTTCATCACGCGGCCGAGAAAATCCTCGGGAATACGGACCAGAGATAAGAAACCGGCGAGCGCAACGACATCGGCCTGAACGCGGCGGCAATGGGCGAAGATCACCTCACTGAATTCTTC
>JAZKFE010000305.1:3545-14990 GCA_040386595.1 Planctomycetota bacterium
CCACGACTTCGCAGGGGATGTTGGCCTTGGCCGCTTTGGCAATGCCGCCACAATCCCGGCGACTGGCGATGACCAGCGGAACTTCCGCCTGCAGCCGTCCGGCGGCGATGGCGGAATTGAAGTTTTCCAGGGTCGTGCCACCGCCCGAAATCAGGACTGCAATACGTAAACGACGTTCGGAAGTCATGGTGCTCCACTGGGAGAAAGGCCAGGAATATGCCGACATCGTAACGCAGAGCGGCCAGAAGTTCATGGGCAGCTCGATATCTGACGCTGTCCCACCAATAACCGTTCGCGATTCTGGGAGGGTGAGGCTCCTGCCGAACCGCTTGGTCTACTGAGAGCGGAAAGACTGAGCGGTTCGGCAGGAGCCTCACCCTCCCAGGGATCGGCGGCGGACAATGTTGTCCTCTGTGGCCTGCGGGTCACGGCGGGTCATAGCCACCCGGATGAAACGGGTGGCAGCGACAAATTCGCATGGCTCCGCGACAAGATCCCGAAACGACACCGTACTTATTCACCGCCTGAATGTAGTAGTTGCTGCAGGTCGGCTGAAATCGGCATTGCCGGCCAATGATCGGACTCAGAGTCCATTGGTAGACCCGCACCAGGCCAATCGCCACATTTGCCGGCAAAAACCACAACCAGTGCCACACATTTTTCATGTTGATGCAGTTGTTTTATTGACCACGAATAACACGGACGCCACGAATGGGAACGGGACCAAGAAGATGGATGCTTGGCAACCCACCTTCATCTTCCAGCACCGCGAGCGTTTCTTCAACCATTTTGTGGTGCCGGAAGTTTCCGCCGGATGTATTTCACCGATCGAGCCAACGACTGCCGATAGTCGGCCAGCGTGCTGGCGACGCCTTGCCGGGGGATCAAGATCAAATCCAGTCCCGTGGGCAAGTCGTGCTGGCTCAAGCGAAAGGCCTCGCGGAGTAAGCGTTTCAACCGGTTGCGGCGGACGGCACCGCCGTGCTTCTTGGAAACGCTCAGCCCGATCCGCGTGCACGGCAGTTGGTTCACATCGGCGAAGATCAACAAATGCTGATCACTGCCGCGGCATTGCCGAGCGTAGATGCGTTCGAAGTCAGCTCCGCGTCGTAAATGTTGAGTGGCCCGAAAACGCCAGTCGGTTACGTCGGTGGGGGGGCAGGGGGGCTGTCCGGTCCCGGTCGCTGGGCGGCTTGGTTCGGGAAGCGTTTCGCCTTGAGATACCACAATTCGTCTCCCCGATTGGTTGCGGGTAAAGGGGCCCGCAAGAGTCGATGTGTTCTCCGACTCCACCAGACAATCCACAATAGTAAGCACAGCAATATGGTCAGAATTCCGGCGATGAACAATGACGTCAGCACCACCATTTTTCGTTTTTGTTCCGGCGTCGGCGGCGGCTTGACGCGTCCCGCTGGTTTGGCCGTCAGCGGTTGTTTGTCTGCAGCCTTGGCCACCGCGGGGGGCGACCGTAAAGCCATCTCGTCAGCTGGAGGCTCCGCGGCAATCAGGAAGCCCGGCAATAACACGCTCCAAAGCCAGACGCTCCAGTGAACTTGCAGGTTCATGGGCGGCGGGTTGGAGTGTGGTGTTGGCAGGCCCCGTTTGGCGAATTCCAATGCGACGGGTGGCACAGGCATAAGTGGTCCTCAGGTCTCTCCGACAAAGCCGTTCTGCGTTTGCCGGGAATGATCGACAGCGCCCAGTGCCTGTGGCCCACCAACTCTGGACTGATTTTTAAACGGTAATGATGGCGACGTGCTGCTTCGAAGTAGCATCAGAATAAAAAATTCTATCCACCGCCAGCCTCAGATCCAACAATTGTTGAGAATTCGCAGCGGCCTTGTTTGCCGTTAGTAATTGGCGGGCACGTCGGAATCGGATGACGTTATCTCCCCTCGCCTCGGTATTTCCGGGGAGAGGAGAAACGATCCGTTTCTGAGGTCGATGTGCTACTTATCCCAAAATTACCACAATCCTTGGCGGGGATTCAGTGGCGTCAGGCTGTCGAACTCTTGCAATGCCTTTTCAGCGGCCGCGTCGATTTTCTTCGGCACGACGATCTTGATCACCACATGTTGGTCACCGCGGTGTCCCGTTTGGCGGTCCGGGACCCCTTTGCCTCGTAGACGCAACTTGGCGCCGCTGGACGTGCCCGGGGGAACGGTCAGCGTGACCGGGCCCTCGTGGATCGTGGGAACTTCGACTTTCGCCCCCAGCACCGCTTCGGCGATCGTCAGCGGCAAGTCGACCAGCAGATTCTTGCCGTCGCGTCGAAACACGGGGTCGACGGCAACATTCATTTTGACCAGCAAATCACCCGGTGGCCCGCCGTCGGATCCGGCTTCACCCTGGCCCCCCAGGCGCACGACCGATCCCGTGTCGACCCCCGCGGGAATCTTGACCATCAGCCGCTCGTGCTGTCCTCCGCGTTCGAATTGCAGCTCGTAGCTGCCCCCTTCGACCGCGATGCGGAACGGGATATCGACTTCCAGTTGCACGTCCTGGCCTGCTCGACCGCGACGATGACGGCCGCCACTGGCCGCGCGTCCCTGACCTCCGCCCCCTCCGAAGAGATCGGCGAAATCGACTTGCCCACCGAACAAGTTGCCCAGATCGATGGGGCCAGCTTGCCCTCCCTGACCCCAGTTGAAAGGCTGTCCGCCAGCTCCACCGGGGAAGCCGCCGCCGCCAGGCATCGTCCGACCGAAGGTGTCGTACTGCTTCCGCTTCTCGGGATCGCTGAGGACATCGAAGGCGTTCTGCACTTCTTTGAACTTCGTTTCCGCCGACGGATTATCCGGGTTGACGTCCGGATGATATTTCCGGCTCAACTTGCGGTAAGCCTTTTTTATTTCATCCTGACTCGCCGACTTAGCGACACCGAGGACTTGGTACAAATTGGTTTCAGGCATGGTGAGTTGGCATCAAATGACGGGTGCTGTAACAGCATGGATTGTGGTGAATTCCAGGTGGATGTCAAATCGGCAGCAGGGGGGATAACGCGAAAGCTGCCAAATTTGCCAGATTCGGGGGCAGACGGCCCCAATTAGCCCATAAGTTGCAGAAGATGTGCCAATCGAGGTGGAGAAAGTGGTGAGGGAATGACGAATGTCGAAATCCGAATGACGAAAGAACGGCCAATGCCTGAATGACGAAATAGGCCGTGGCGATGTTTGATCTGAGCCGTGTTTCGCTACGCGCCGGCGGTCGCATCACGATATACTCATGCCTTGGAATGTCCCGCTTTTGAACTTCGCCGAGGAGAAACAGCAATGACTCTGCCCGTTAATCGCCGTGAATTCCTGCAGGATTCGGGAGTCGCCCTGGCGGCTTCGGCTTTGGTTGTATCGGCTTTCGCTGGTGCTGCCAGTTCCGCGTTCGCTCAAGAAGCGGCTGCGGCGCCGGCAGTCGCCTTCAAAAAGGCCGTGAAACTGAGCATGGTCGAAGGGGCTACGGTCCTCGACAAGTTCAAGCTGATCAAAGAGTGTGGTTTTCACGGGGTCGATGTCGACGGTCCCCCGCTGAAGCATGAAGAAGTTCTGAAAGCCCGCGATGAAACGGGTTTGAACATTCATGGCGTCGTCACCCACACCCACTGGTCGCAGCCGCTGTCGCATCCTGATCCCAAGGTCCGCGAAAACGGCTTGAATGGCTTGCTGCAGGCAATCAAGGACTCCAAGGCCTACGGCGGCACGACGGTGTTGCTGGTGGTCGGCGTCGTCAACAAAGACATCTCCTACGCGGACGCCTACACGCGGACGCAGGAAGAAATCAAAAAGGCTCTGCCCCTGGCGACGGAACTGGGCATCAAGATTGCCTTTGAAAACGTCTGGAACATGTTCTTGCTGAGCCCCCTGGAGTTCGCTCGCTACATCGACGAATTCCAGAGCCCGCAGGTCGGAGCCTATTTTGATGTCGGAAACGTCGTCAATTACGGCTGGCCGGAACAGTGGATCCGAACTTTGGGCAAGCGAATCCTGAAGGTCGACATCAAGGAATACAGTCGCACTCTGCGCGACAAGAAGGGCCCCTATGCCGGCTTCACCGCCCCCCTGGGTGAGGGCGATTGCGATTGGCCAGCCGTGCTGAAGGCCTTGGGCGACGTGGGCATCACCGAAGCGTGGGGCACGGCGGAAGTTCAAGGCGGCGGTAAGGAACGGTTGACGGATATTTCCACCCGCATGGACAAAATCCTGCAAATCAAGAAGACGTAAGCGGACAAACAACGCCACCCGCAGGACGAATTTGGGGGTGGATGTCGTCGGAATCGTGAGCACCACGGAGGTGTCGAATGAATGTCCTCCGTGGTGCCTCGCTTCGGTTGAAATACCTTGGTCGCATTACAAAACGTCCCGCGGGCTTGCTTGTTTGCAAGGCTGCGGTAACTTAACAATTCGGCGCTGATCTCCTTTGTCACTCTACAAGAACGAGACGCACTGGATCGCGAGAATCGGGTCGCGAAAGTCTCATTCTTCGTCGGGTACAGCATATTCTCTACGCGGCCAACGCTGAGACTTTTATCAAAGTAGTACTCCCGCGATTAAAACGTCTCATTGATGACCGTGCATGGTATAAAATTCCTCTCCTCATCCGTTCTGGCTGAGGTTTTCCGCCGAAAGGTCTGTTCACCATGCGTGATTTTGACTACGCCGCACCCACCACGGTCGCCGAGGCCGTGCAGTTGCTGCAAGCTCATCAAGGGGCTGCCCGGCCGTTGGCTGGGGGGACAGACTTGATCGACCAGGTGCGAGTCGGCCGCCTCAGTCCCGACTTGGTCGTGGATATCAAAAAGATCCCGGAATTGACCGGCATCGACTTTTCCACCAAAGGTCTGCGAATCGGTGCGGCGGTCCCGTGTTATCGCCTGTATCACGATCCGGAAATCACCGCGGCCTACACGGCTTTGACCGACAGTGCGGCGATTATCGGCGGCATTCAGGTTCAGAGCCGGGCGAGTGTCGGGGGTAACCTGTGCAACTCGGGTCCAGCGGCCGATTCGATTCCGTCGTTGATTGCCTTAGGGGCGATCGTGGTGATTGCTGGACCGAAGGGGACTCGTGAAGTTTCTGTCGATACGTTCTGTACGGGGCCCGGCAAGAACATTCTGGAACTGGGCGAATTCGTCGTCGAACTGAAATTGCCGGCCCGAGTTGCTCAGAGCGGTTCGGCTTATCAGCGTTTCATTCCCCGCAATGAAATGGACATCGCGGTCGTAGGTGTCGGGGTCTCGGTGACGCTCGATGCCGCCGGCCAGAATTTCATTGCGGCCAAGATTTCTCTGGGGGCAGTCGCCGCCAAGCCGTTGGTGGCAGACGCCGCTGCTCAGGCCCTGATTGGTCAGCCGGTCAACGACGCGACGATCCAGAAGGCCGCCGAAGCTGCTCGAGCGATCGCGACACCGATTGATGATATGCGTGGCACGGTCGAATTCCGCAAGCACGTGACGGGGGTGTTAACGGCCCGCGTCATCCAGCACGCGGTCGAACGGGCTCGCGGCGGACAGTGATTGCAGAGTTTTCGTTTCGACGATCCGCATCCAAATTACCTCTACCCAGATCGAGAGCCAGCTGCGAGCGGTTCCTGTGACCAATTCGCAGCTTGCAAGGGCTTCAGGGAAATCATCCAATGGCCAAGAAACGCATCGTCAGTACCACGATCAATGGCACTCAGAAAGACTTCCTCTGCGAGCCGCGACAGACGCTGCTGGAAGTGCTGCGTGACAGTCTCGATATGACCGGCACGAAGGAAGGCTGCTCCAACGGCAACTGCGGTGCCTGCACCGTGCGGTTGAATGGCCGGCCGGTGGTCAGCTGCCTGGTGTTGGCGTTAGAAGTCGATGGGGCCGAGGTGGAGACCATCGAAGGCGTGGCCTGCAATGGCCAACTGCACCCGCTGCAGGATGCGTTCTTGAATAACGCGGCCTTGCAGTGTGGGATTTGTACCCCCGGATTCATCATGCAGGCCAAGTCGCTGCTGGAAGAAAACCCCAACCCCAGCGAACACGAGATCCGCTTCTATTTGGCGGGCAATCTGTGTCGTTGTACCGGCTACGACAAGATTGTCCGCGCCGTACAAGATGCCGCTGGCAAGATGGCCGGCTGCTGCGAAGCGAAGGTCTAGTGCTGCGTCACAGCGACAAGTTTGGGTGCCACTGGCTCTGCCAGTGTTTTTCGGAACAGTCGCTAGACGGCCGGCACTGGCAAAGCCAGTGGCACCCAATCCCAAGATGATGTTGTGACAAAGCACGAGTCCCTGTTTTAGACGATTTCGGACAACCGATTTTTGCGTTTTTTGCGAGTAAACCGCTATGTCGACCATTGAAGCCGCCCCCGGCAAAAAATACACCGTCATTGGAACTCGCCCGATTCGCCACGATGGCGTGGATAAAGTCACCGGACGCGCCAAGTACGGCGGCGACATCCGTCTGACGGGGATGCTGTTCGGAGTCATGCTCCGCAGCCCGCATGCCCATGCCAACATCAAGTCGATTGATTTCTCGGCCGCCTTGGCGCTGCCCGGCGTGCATGCTGTGGTGACTTGCGACGACATCCCCAACGCCGAAAACAAGATCGCGGAGCTGGGCGAAGGAGCTGTCAATCTGCAGCACTTGCGGCACAATGTGCTTGCCGGCCCCAAGGTCCTGTATCGCGGCCATGCGATTGCGGCAGTCGCGGCCGATACGGTGAACATTGCGGAAGACGCCTGCAAGCTGATCAAGGTCGAATACGAAGTCTTGAAGCCGGTGCTGACGGCTCCGGAAGCCATGCAGCCCGGTGCTCCGTTGCTGCATGACGACGTCTATATGAACTCCCTGGGAGAACAAACTCAGCAACTCAGCAACGTCGCCAAACATTTCCGGTTTGAAACAGGCGACTTGGAAGCGGGCTTCAAGGCGGCCAAGGTCATCGTCGAACGCGAATTCAATACGGCGACCGTGCACCAGGGATATATCGAGCCGCACAACGGCACCGCGATGTGGAATGCCGACGGTCAGGTGACTGTGTGGTGTAGTACTCAGGGCTCGTTCACCGCCCGGCAACAAGTCGCCGAGCTGTGTCACATTCCCGTCGGCCGAGTCAAAGTCATTCCGATGGAAATCGGTGGTGGATTTGGCGGGAAGGTCTCGGTGTATCTGGAACCGGTGGCGGCGTTGTTGTCCAAAAAGACGGGCCGGCCGGTCAAGATGTTGATGAATCGGGCCGACTGCTTTGAAGCGACAGGCCCGACCCCCGGTTCGTTCATTCGTGTCAAAATCGGTGCGGATGCTGACGGCAAGATTACGGCCGCTGAAGCCTATATGGCGTATGAAGCGGGGGCCTATCCAGGCTCACCGATCGGCGCCGGCGCGATGTGCGTCTTCGCCTGTTACGACGTGCCCAATGGCAAAGTGGATGGCTATGACGTCTGCGTCAACAAGCCCCGCACGAATGCGTATCGCGCTCCCGGTGCGACCAATGCCGCGATGGCCACGGAAACCGTCATTGATGAACTGTGCGAACAGTTGCAGATGTGTCCGATGGAGTTCCGCCTGAAGAACGGCGTGACGCAGGGCAGCCGGCGGGTCGACGGGCAAGTCTATCCCCGGATCGGCATGATCGAAACGCTGGAGTCGATTCAAAACAGCGCGCATTGGAAGACGCCGTTGACCGGCAAGAATCGTGGTCGCGGCATCGCCGCCGGGTTCTGGTTTAACTGCGGTCTCAAATCGGCCGTCACGGCGACCGTGAATTCGGATGGTAGCGTGGGGCTGGTGGAAGGCTCGACCGACATCGGCGGTTCCCGAACGGGCATCGCCATGCAGTTCGCGGAAACTCTGGGCATTCCCGTCACTGAAGTCATGCCGAGCGTCGGTGACACCGACAGCGTGGGCTACACCGACGTTACGGGGGGCAGCCGCGTCACCTTCGCAACCGGCTGGGCGGCCTATGAGGCGGCTCGAGATATCTCGCGGCAGATGTGTCAACGTGCGGCGGACACCTGGGAGGTCTCTCTCAACCAAGTCGCGTATGCCGACGGCGGCGTCAGTGGTCCGGACGGCAAGCGACTCACCTTCAAGGAGATCGCGACCCAAGCCAGCAAGCACGGCGAGCCGCTCGTGGGGCGCGGGGCCGCGGATCCTCAAGAGCCAGGCGGAGCGTTCGCCGTCCATTGCGTGGACGTGGAAGTCGACCCCGATACGGGCAAGGTCACCGTGCTGCGGTACACGGCGTCGCAAGACGTCGGCACGGCCATTCACCCCGCGTACGTCGAAGGCCAAATCCAGGGTGGGGCCGTCCAGGGAATCGGCTGGGGCCTGAACGAAGAATATTTTTATGACCAAACCGGCGTCATGCGGAATTCGACGTTCCTCGACTATCGTATGCCGACCTGCCTCGACCTGCCGATGATCGATGCGATCATTGTGGAAGTCCCGAACCCCGGCCATCCGTACGGCGTTCGCGGTGTGGGGGAAGTGCCGATCGTCCCGCCCCCCGCCGCTCTCGCCAATGCGATCTACAACGCAGTCGGAGTCCGAATGACTCAGCTGCCGATGTCGCCGCCGCGCGTATTGCACGAAATCCTGGCCAAGAAGTAAGGGCGGAGTGCCCATAGTCGTTGTTCGCTCCGCGAACAGAACGCGCTCGCAGTAGCCGGCTGGAGTTGGCATTCAACTTCATCGCAAAATTCACCTCGCTACTGCTAGGGCGTTCAGTTTACGGAGCGAACAACGACATAGTCTTACGAACGTGTCTCGCTAAGAGTATCGCATGCTACTGGACCAAATCACCGAGTTCGGTTGGGCCTTGGTGCCCGGACTGATTGATCGAACCGGCTTAGATCAGTTGCGTGCGGCTGCCGATGTCGCGGTACAGAGCCCTCGCGTTCGTTCGCGACGGGGGAGCGCGTTTGGGTTGCGGCATTTGTTGCAGTTGATGCCGGCCGCTCGCGATTGGCATTCTCTGAGGCTGTACTCCAACGCGTGAGGGTGGTTCTTGGGGCGGAAGCCAAACCGGTGAAGGGGATTCTGTTCGATAAGACTCCGCAGGCCAATTGGGCCGTTCCCTGGCATCAGGATCTGACGATCTCCGTCCAGGAACGCTGCGATGTGCCCGGGTACGACGCGTGGTCCGAAAAGGATGGCGTGCCGCACGTCCAGCCCCCCGCCAGTCTGATGGCTCAGATTCTGGCCGTACGCATTCATCTGGATGATTGCCCGGCCGAAAACGGGGCCTTGAAAATCATCCCCGGCAGTCACGCGGCCGGGCGTTTGACCGACGAGGCCGCGACTCAATGGCGAGCTACCGTCCCGGCGGTGACCTGTGCGGCTCAAGCGGGGGACGCTCTGTTTTTGAGGCCGCTCCTCTTGCACAGTTCCGCAGCCGCGACAGTACCCGGGCATCGACGTGTTCTCCATTTCGAATACGCCGCAGTGCAGTTACCGGAAGGCTTGGCGTGGAGCCTATAGTCGTTGTTCACTCCGCGAACATAACGCGTTCGCAGTAGCCGGCTGGAATTAGCATTCAACTTCAGCGCGGCTCCCACCTCGCTACTGCGAGCGCGTTCAGTTCGCGGAGCGAACAACGACTATGGCTATAAATCTGCTTGTCGCGTTTTCGAGTGGTTGTCATAATCCCCGCATGTCAACTACCTCGCAGATACTCACTGACGCCGTTCAGCAACATCAAACGGGTCGCCTGGACCTCGCCGAGCAACTGTATCGGCAGATTCTTCAGGCCGAACCGAACCATGCCGATGCCTGGCACCTGCTGGGAGTCGTATCGTCGCAGACTGGGCGGCATCCGGCCGCGGTGGAGTGTCTGTCGAAAGCCATCTCGCTGAACCCTCGCGCGGCGGCCTTCCATGGCAACCTGGCGAATGTCTATTCCTCCATGGGGAAGGTTGACGAGGCGATCAAGTCGTTTGAGCAAGCGTTGCGACTCAAGCCGGACTTCATTGATGCTCTCGTCAATTTGGGGATCGCTCGGAAGGATCAGGGAGACCTGGAATCTGCAGCCAACAGCTTTCGGCAAGCCATCCGACTGAAGCCAGATCACGCGACCGCTCACAATAGTTTGGGAGTCGTCTATCGTGACCAAGGGAAATCCGACGAGGCACTCGCCTGTTATCAAGCCGCGTTGCGGATCAATCCAAAGTACGCGGATGCTCACAATAATTTGGGAAATGTGCTCAGTGACGCCGCGCGGCCCGATGAGGCTATCGCGTCATTCCAGCAAGCCGTACGACTCAAACCCGATTTCGCCGACGCCCATTTAAATTTGGCGATGTCGCTTTTGCGGGCGGGAAATTTTCAGGCGGGTTGGCCCGAGTATGAATGGCGTGCGATCTGTCAGAAACCGCCGCTGCCAGTCTTTCCGCAGCCAAGGTGGGACGGCTCGCCGCTGAATGGAAAAACGATTCTGCTGCATGGCGAGCAAGGCTTGGGGGACAAGTTGCAGTTCATCCGCTATGCCCCGCTGGTCAAAGCCCGCGGTGGTCGCGTGATTGTCGCCTGTAACAAGATCTTGATTCCCATCCTCAGTGGCTGTGCGGGGATCGATGAATTCATCCCGGTGCCCAATGGCGACCTGCCACACTTTGATGTTTACGCTCCGCTGTTAAGCCTTCCGGGTATCTTCGGAACCACGCCGGAAACCATTCCCGCCGAGATTCCCTATCTCTTTGCCGATCCTGATTTGACGCGTACCTGGCGCGAGAAGCTGCAGCAAACATCCGGATTCAAGGTGGGGATTGTCTGGCAGGGCAGCAACATGAATACCGTTGCCGTCCGCCGATCGATGGGATTAAAACATTTCGCTCCCCTCAGTCAGATTGAGGGCATTCAACTATTTAGTTTGCAACGGGGCGACGGGACCGAACAGCTGGCCGAGCTGTCGGGGCCATTGCAGATTGATGATTTCGCTGGCCGATTGGACGCCGAGACCGGGGCCTTCATGGACACGGCAGCCGTCATGATGAACCTGGATCTGGTGATTACGGCGGACACTTCTGTCGCCCATCTGGCGGGTGGCTTAGGTGTCCCTGTCTGGGTGGCCTTGCCGTTCGTCTCCGACTGGCGGTGGTTTGCGACCCGGGAAGATACCCCGTGGTATCCCACCATGCGGTTATTTCGTCAGACGAATGTCGGCGATTGGGAAGGGGTCTTCGAACGCATTGCCGAGGCACTCCAACAACAAGTCGCCGCTCGTCGTCCGGTGGCATCCCAGGGATCGGTCTTCGTGGAGACGTCCATTGGCGAACTGGTCGACAAGATCACCATCCTGGAGATCAAATCGGCACGAATTTCTGATCCCGAAAAATTGAAAAATGTCCGCCGCGAATTGGAGACGCTCACCGAGGCCTTTAACCCCGTGCGGGCCGGGGCTGCGGCACAGTCGGCCACACGTTTACAACTGGATGTTTTGGTTGCCCAGTTGAAAGCTGTCAACGAGGCACTCTGGCAGATCG
>JAZKFE010000305.1:15000-31445 GCA_040386595.1 Planctomycetota bacterium
TCCGAGATTGCGAACGAGATCAGGACTTCAGCTCCAAGTTTGTCGAGCTGGCCCGCTCGGTCTACCGCCAGAACGACAAGCGAGCGGCGTTGAAGCGGCAGATCAACGATTTACTCGGTTCGCGTCTGGTAGAAGAAAAATCCTATCGCGACTATGAGCAGCCTATTGCCGCGACGGTGTGATCGAGCTGAGTCGCTGGGGCGAGCGGATTAACCTAAAGTATTCATCGAAAACTCATGCCAAATGGTGTGTCTGCAATCCAGTCCCGATAGGGACGACAGAACTTAGCCGTGGGTGTAAACCCACGGTCGACGTTTAAAAATGGGTTCTAAGCCCTGAATGGGCGGCACTCTGCGGATACAGCTGGTGTCGCCCATTCAGGGCTCTTTTTTCGCGTGAATTGTTCCGTGGGCTGACGCCCACGGCTAGGTTCTGTCGTCCCTGTCGGGACTACGGTCGAACTTGAAATGATCGCTCGTCAGATTCGCGATCACCTCAATTTAATCTCCGACTGGGCTGGCTCATTCCACGTCCAGAGGACATTGATATTGATGAAGATTTTAAACTGAAATGCAATAGCCCAGATTCGAAAATCTGGGCTATTGCATTAGTGTCAATGTATGCGTGAATCGCCGCCTAACGTTTCGGCCACTTCAGATGTTTGTGCAGGAAGTCGTAGGTGGCGACTCCGTTGATCTTGTGGGGGCCGGTGAAGGTTTCCATCTCGGTCTTATCGCCGAGGCCCAGCAGGTCGTAATGGCGACGCACTTTGGCGTATTCCCAGGCCACCCATTCATCAGGAGCCACGCCGTCGAAGTGGCCGCGTTCTACCATGAACGGTCGCGGCGTCATCAGTGTCGAGAGCTCGGCGTAGTTGACGATGTGGCCCATGTTCCATTCGAAGATTTCATACTCATTGGTGAAGACGTAGCTGTAGGGGGCTTCAGTCGTGGTGTTCTTCAAGATCCATTCGTCAAAGTCGGCCGAACAGATGGAGAGGCAGTATTTGTCGAGCATTGGCGGGACGCGCACCGCGGTTTTGCCGCCATACGACAGGCCGTAGAAGGCGATCCGCTCGGGATCGACATTGGGCTGGGCTGCCAGCCATTCCAGCGTCCGGGCGTGTTGCGGAATGATGTAACTGAAGAGTGAGCGTTTCAGTGGATTCGACTTGCGTTGGATCGTGCGGAAGTTGTCTTTGCCGCGGTAAGGATTTTGGGGGGCATAGGTGATGAAGCCGCGGTTGGCCAGTTCGTGGGCGAACCCACTGTAATAGTTGAAACCGTCTCCCGTGCGGGTGATCGTATCCATCGGCACCCCTTCCAGACCGTGCTGACAGACGACGACCGGCCGCTTTTCACCCGGTTTGAGATCCTTCGGCAACAACAGAATGCCGGCCGCGACGACATCGGGGTACACATCCAGCATGACTTCATAGCCGCGATAGCCCGGTTCGTCGAGGACTTGTCGCGAGCGCGGATTGAGGGGCATCGTGGAGTCTGGCAGCTTGCCAAACACTTCTTGCCAGACATGTTCCCGCAGCGCCGGGGCCGTTTTGCTCCAGGTTTCGGTACTTTTACGGTCTGCCTTGGCCCAGAGCTTGTCACGGACACCGGCCGAACGACGCAGGAGATCCTGGATGAACTCGTTGATCTCGTCGAACTGTCGCTTCTGTCGAGTTTCAGTGCCCCAGGCCGCCTTAACTAATGTCGGAGCCGCACCTTCAGCCGCGACTTCATTCGGACCGGCCAAGGACTGCAAGACGGCGGCCAGTGCGCGGGGGCTGCCGGGCTGGCCGTCCCCTTCGCCGCTGGCCACGAGGACGATTTGTGTAGGAACTTTCAATTTTTCAAAGTGGGGCAGGGCTCGGTCATATTCTTTCCGGACTGCAGCCAGCACGTTGGTCGTGATTTTCCCCGGGGCGGCACCGGCACTACGTCCGGGTTTCGCTGGGGAGGGACCAGAGATTTCCAGAACGGAGGTGGCTTCGACAATGAGGGCTCGGGGGGCAATCAAGCTGGCGATGCCGGCATCACCGAACTCGCGGAGCAAGTTCCAGACGTTGCGATAGATGGGTTCTTCCCAGACCCCTTCACGACCTTGAAAATAGCCGCAGACATAGGCCGATTTAATACGTGGATCGAGGGCTGCGCTATACAGAGCCAGTAACCCGCCTTCGCTCACGCCGGCGACACCAATCGGCAGAGTGTTGCCTTCCTGTTTGTTCAGAAATTCAAATTGATCGACGGCGGCCAGGACTTTTTGCACTTCAAAGCCAATGATGTGCCGGCCCATTTCAAACGACTGGCGGTAGAGGAATTCGCGGTGCGGCTGATTGGTGTAACGCACCAGCGGATTTCCCGAGTACGTGTCGTCGCGGTTAATCAACATGGGGACCAACACTTGATACCCATGCTCGGCCAGCCGCCGTGCCAGTTGAGCTGATGGTTGAACTTCGGTCGTTAAACCGCTGAAGGCTTCGGGGGTGGTGTCGGCGTCAGGCAGCGCGACCATGCGGCCGATGACAGCGCCGTTGGGTTGCAGCAATAAGCCTTCCGCGGTGACACCATTGAGGACTTTCCAACGAACGGCGTGAATGGTGAATTTTTCGGCGCGACCGACCAACGAGGCCTGGTTTGTCGTGGTGATTAATTCGAGCCCTGCTGCGGGAATACGGGCATCGACGGCACCGATAATTTCGCGGAACCGTTCGCGATTCGGAGCAATGCTTTTCTCGTAAGCCTCGGGGCTCGAATAGTCTCGTTTCCAGAGTTTCTCGCGATTGGCGACCGATTCTTCGATTTCTCGCAGGGCGAATTTGTTGATCCCGTTGATCATGTACTGATCGAGGGGTTCTTGCACGGTGAGCGATTGAGTTCCCGGCAGTGGTTCTGCGGCAGGAGCCACCGAGGCTGCGAGAAACAAGCACGCCAACGCGGCAAAACGACAGCCGAATCTCATCGGGTTCTCCCGGACAATACGCGTCCAATCAAGGTGCGATTAACCAATCAACGAAGTTTGATGATTCTAAGCGGACCCTGTGCCCGAGCACAACTACCGAGTGTGTGGGAGGGTGAGCTCCTGCCGAACCGCTAAGTCTACTGGGACTCGAAAGACAGTGCGGTTCCGCGGGAGCCTCACCCTCCCAACAGAACGGTAGACCCTTCACGGCGTACCGAATACGGCACCAGGATTTTCAGTCCTGTACTCTACTCACGGAGCGATCCGTGACCTCGGGGGCGTATCCACGCGATCGTTGGCTATTGTCGAAAACGTGAACGAACGAACTGTCTCTCAAACTCATCGTTGATTTTTTACACTGGTAGGCACCATGCGTACGCCGTGCGCGGCGTTGAAATCCAACCTCAAATGTCTATGATGAAATGCTGCCAACCGGTTGTAGTCCGCGAGGCGGCCTGCCGATTTTTTCTCGCCTGCTGGAGACATGCCCCCGTGCTAACGAAGTTTACTGGCGATCTCGCCTCCAAAGTGAAGCAAGCTAAAGATCAACTCGACGCACACGTTTATGAGACAATTCAGTGGCATTTCAGTGAATCCACGGGGTGTCCCTTCTGGCTGGAGAAGAAGAAGGAACTGAAGTTTGACCCGCTGACTGAAGTCAAGAATTACGAAGATCTCAAAAAGTTTCCGGAATTCGAAGACGAATGGCTGCGTGGCGGCCCGGTGACTCGCTGGTTGCCGAAGGGCTTGGCTGGCAAGCCGGCCTACGTGTTTGAAACCGGTGGTACGACCGGTATCCCCAAGAGTCGCCTGGTGGTCGAAGATCACTGGATTGACTACGAAAACTTCAGCGACACTCTGCCGGACGACGCGTTCCCGCGTGGTTCCAACTGGTTAATGCTCGGGCCGTCCGGGCCGCGCCGCCTGCGTTTGGCGGTCGAACATCTGGCTCAACACCGCGGCGGCATCTGCTTCTGCGTCGATCTCGATCCCCGCTGGGTCGTGAAGCTCTTGAAGAAGGGCGACGTCGCCGGGGCCAAAGCTTACGCCGATCACGTCATCGATCAGGCCGTGACCATCCTGACCGCCGGTCACGATATTAAGTGTGCGTTTGCGACCCCCAAGTTGCTCGAAGCCCTGGCCCTCAAGTTGATGGACAACGGCACGAGCATTGAAGAAGTCGGGATTACCGGCATCTTCGCTGGCGGCACCGAGTTCACTCCGCAGTGGTATCGCTTCTGCTGTGAAGAGTTGCTGGGGCCGAATGTTTACATCACCCCGACCTACGGCAACACGCTGATGGGTTTGGCCTGTGGTAAGCCGTTCGATCCGGCGGATAACTACAAGATCACCTATTTCGCTCCGCAGCCGCGTGCGGTCATCGAAGTGGTGACGTTCGACGACTACAACACGCTGGTCGGATACGGCGAAACCGGTCGTGTGAAGCTGACGACGTTGACCAAAGAATTGTTCGTTCCTGGCTTCATGGAACGCGATGAAGGCGAACGCGAATTGCCCCACGAGAAGTACCCGTGGGACGGCATCAGCGGCACTCGTCCGTTCCACGTCTTCGCCAAGACGACGACAGTGGGCGTGTACTAACGAATGCGATCAGCAAGGTCGGCCAGGCGATACCTGGCCGACCTTGCTTCCTAATTCGGACAGTCGTAGGTCAGGCTGTGCCTGACGTGATCTACGATTCGGAATGCTACTGGGAGGGTGAGGCTCCTGCCGAACCGCTAAGTCGAGCCCTCTTGATCCCACCCGGCTCAGTTTGTGAATGCGGTAGGTCAGAGCTTTGGCATGGCTTCACTTCAACGCAACTCATGTCAGGCACTGCTTGACGTGCGCTGAATGGCCGACACTCGGTTTTGTCAGAACTAAGGGACGAATTCAAGATGATCGAACTGCCCGTTTATCGTTGGGGAAAGCCGTACGAAAGCATCGAGAAGGCTGACGTCGTTCATTTTGAAACGGGCGAGAAAGTCGCCAAAATCCACCAGGCCAATGCCGGTCAAGTCGCCATGGATATGCGGCAGGCCAAGCGGGCGCGGGATTCCTTGCGGCAGTTCTCGATCGATCAATTGATTGAGATCACCAAGAAGGCCGCCGATCTGTATTTGAATGCCACGCTGCCCGTGGGAGGGGGGACTCAATCCCCGACCGAATTCTGCCGGATGCAGTCGGCCACAACCGGGTTGCCCGAGCACATGTGTGCCGCCAACATGTCCAAGAATTACTTCGTGTTGACCCATATGCGCGAAGTCCTGGACGCTCTGACACGCGGTTTGCCGTTTGATATTTTATCCAAAGGCTACGGCACCGAGAGCCGCGGCGTGATGCTGAGTTACCAGGCTAACAGCCCAGTGATCGGCCTGGTTTTGCCGTCGAATTCGCCCGGTGTGCACACTCTGTGGATGCCTGTGATTCCTCTGCAGGTGGGGCTGGTCATGAAGCCCGGTTCGTCCGAGCCGTGGACTCCTTATCGCATGACGGAAGCCTTCTTCCAAGCGGGTATTCCCCGCGAAGCGATCTCGTTGTATCCCGGCAAGACTGATGTCGGCGGTGCGGTGATGGAACACTGCCAACGCTCGATGATTTTCGGCAGTCAGGCGACGATCGACAAGTACGCGGGTAATCCGCGGGTGCAGGTGCATGGTCCCGGGTTCTCCAAGATCATCTTCGGCGAAGATGAAGTCGACAACTGGGAGCAACACATCGACCTGATGGTCGACAGCGTGGTGAAGAACAGTGGTCGCGGTTGTATTAATGCCTCGGCCATCTGGGCTCCGCGTCACGGTCGAGAAATCGCCGATGCGATCGCTCGTAGGTTGGGGCCGATCGCTCCGCTGCCGATGACTGATCCAAACGCCATGCTGGCGGCGTTTACCATTCCAGGTGTTGCGGAATCGGTCAACAATCAGATCGACGAAGGGATCCGGAGCGCCGGTGGTGCGGTGACTGAAGTCAGCGAGAAGTATCGCGGTGGTCCCCGCTTAATCCAGCACGAACGCTGCGATTATCTGCGGCCTACGGTGCTGCACAGCACGTCGCCCGATCCGGAAATCTCCAAGGCGGAGTACATGTATCCGTTCGTCGTGGTGGTCGATTGTCCGCAGAAGGACATGATCAAACGAATGGGATCAACGCTGGTTTGCACCGCGATTACCAACGATCCGAAGTTCTCCCAGGACTTGCTCGACGCGACGACGATCGATCGCTTGAATATCGGCGCGGTGAAGACGATTGGCTTGAACTGGCTGCAGCCGCACGAAGGCAACATCATCGACTTCCTGTATCGCAACCGGGCCTTCCAAAACAGCCCGCCGCCGGCTCACTAATGGCGGTGTCGTAGATCCCCTAGTCACACACGGCACTGCCGGGCAAACATCGGTGAGCCTTTGGGGTACGTGGTGTGACGGGTGAGGCTGCGGGGCACTGGGCTGCAAATTTGTGGGAATTTGTTATCATTGAGGGTTGCTCGATCCGTGATTGAGCAATTTTCAATGGACTATTGCTCACGTGTTGTGGACAGTCGCCCCCAGGCAATCGTGTCCCGATCCACCACCTTGCCCTCGTTCAACACCGGGATTTAGATATTCGACATTTCGCCTTATGTCCCAGCTTCGCTATGAATTGATGCCTCTGGAATCGGGTGTCTTTGCGGAGTTATATCTGCCCAAGAAGGCTCATTATCAGGGGCTGTTGTACGAGACTCTGACGAATGGCTTTGATGTCGAGAACGTGCGGAAGCACTTGCGAGGCAAGCGGAAGCAGATTCAGGCGTATTTGGGTGGGGCCGCGCAGTATTGGGAAATCACGGGCAAGAATAGCCCGACGCCTGAGCAATTTCTGAATGAAAACTTCATCAAGCGGTTCCCGGATTTGCTCTACGGGTACACGATGTATGAGGTGGACGGAGTCTTCCGTTCTCCGCACACCGGTCAAGTAGTGGAAGAGCGGACGCAAATTATCCGGTTGATGTTTATCTCGGATCTCGATCAGGTGTTCTCGACGCTTCCGTTCATCGCGGATTCCAATCGTGAAGCGGCAACATTGCTGGCTCGCTCATATCTACGCTCGTCACATTGGGACCGGGATCGGTTTCTCGAGGACCATCAGCAGTTTTCTTCGGCCAGGACTTTCGACAACGAGCAGGCCGGGGCGATCGTGCATTTGACCGCCGAGTGGGCTCGTTCGATTGCCGTGTTTCTGTTCGGCTACGTCGTCCACGATATTTGTGAGGGGCTGCGGAAACTCAACCAGAACGATCAGATTGCGGCTGAAGAAGAGATCTGGGTGACGTTGTTCTGGAACCTGATTATCAACCGTATCCGCAGCGTAACGTAAGGTTCTCTGCTGGCCGCACGTTGAGTTAGGCATGTCAGGTGCGATAGGGGTCGAGCGCTTTCGCGGAATGTTGTCGTTTAAGAAACGCTGCACCACAGAGAGCACCGAGAAAGAAATCCTTACGAAGAAGGTTTTTTTGCCACGGATGAACACAGAATAACACGGATTGGATCATCCTCTGTTGGTGTTATCTTAGGACGCCAATCGACTACTCCAGGACTGATTATGATCGTCGGGCAATGTCTGCAATACGCTGACCCAATCCGTGTTTGATCCGTGTCCATCCGTGGCTAAAAACTCTTCTTCATTCGAACTCTCCGTGTTCTCTGTGACTCCGTGGTGCAATTTCTTCCGATACGAACACCTGCGTTCTTGGATCTCATCACAGTACGACGCTTTCGAGATTGTGATGACATCTCCGGCGGCTCAGCATTAGAATGGCGGCCGCTTGCCCCGGATGCCCCCGAGGTGGGCATTGGTCGGTCGCTCATCCCACGCTTCTCATGAGATTGTCAGCCTTATGTTCCAATTCAACATTGCGACTCAGCAACGTGACCAGTTCGTGGAAATCACCGACCGCGTCCGCCAGATTGTGGCACAATCGCAGGTGCAAAACGGGATTGTCATGATTTTTTCGCCCCACACAACGGGCGGAATTACCATCAACGAGAACGCCGATCCCGATGTCGTTCATGACATCTTGTTGACTCTGAAACGGCTGATTCCGCAAGACACGCCCGGCTTCCGTCACAACGAGCACAACAGCGACTCGCACGTTAAAGCGTCCATGATGGGCTCGAGCTGCCAGGTCATCGTGAATGATGGCGAGTTGGTTCTCGGACGGTGGCAGGGGATTTACTTCTGCGAATTCGATGGGCCGCGCAATCGCTCTGTGATTGTCAAAGTGATGGAACAGCAGGAAAGCTTGATGGACAACCTGTAGTCGCCTGTCGCGGGCGGTTCAGTTTTTGGCGTCGGCGACAGCTCGCCGTGATGATGTTTTCTGAGGACTATTCTCGCGTGAATCAGCAATCGATTATTGATGCGGCCGTTCGTCATATTCAGGACGTTTTGGAGGGGGACAGCTCCGGCCACGACTGGTGGCACATCTATCGCGTCTGGCGAATGGCTGTGCGACTGGGGACTGCCGAGGGAGCCGACTTGTTTGTCGTCCAGCTGGCGGCGTTGTTACACGACATTGCCGACTGGAAATTTCACAACGGCGATCTGACCGCGGGACCGCGGGCCGCTCGATTGTGGCTGGAATCCCAGCAGGTCGTTGCGGCCACGATCGACCATGTGTGCGAGATCATCGGTCACCTGTCCTATAAAGGGGCGGGCGTGGCGACCGATATGCCCACCCTGGAAGGTCGAGTCGTCCAAGATGCGGATCGTCTCGACGCGATCGGAGCGATCGGTATCGCACGGGCATTTGCCTATGGCGGGCACGACGGCCGGGCGTTGTATGATCCCGAGGATCCCCCGGAGATGCACACGTCCGCTCAAGCCTACCGCAACAGTCGCGGCGCCACGATCAATCACTTTCATGAGAAGCTGCTGTTGCTCAAGGAGCGAATGCAGACCCTCACCGGCAAGCAACTCGCCGCCCAACGGCATACATACATGGAAGGGTATCTCGCCGAGTTCCATGCGGAATGGGAAGGGGAGAGATAAGGACCGAGAGGCCGTTTACAGGCGAATTTTCACGCTGGCACCGTGGGCCGTCAGACCTTCTTTATCGGCCATCAGGCAGATGTCGGCGGCCGCGGCGGCGAGGGCTGGGGCGTCGTAGCTGATGACGGATGATCGTTTGAGAAAATCGTTCGCACACAAGCCGTTGGCAAACCGAGCTGTCCCGCCGGTGGGCAAGACGTGGGACGGGCCAGCGTAGTAGTCGCCGACGGCCACAGGGGTGTAATGCCCCATGAAAATGGCCCCGGCGTTCTGGACCCGATTCAGCATCTCTTCGGGGTTGGACGTGGAGATATGCAGGTGCTCGGGAGCCAGCAGGTCGCTTAGGCGGGCGGCTTCCACGGCATCACGGACCAGAACCAAGGCTCCGTATTGTTCCAGGCTATCGCGGGCCAAATCTCCCCGTTCAAGGCGGCTGAGTTGCTCTGTCAGGGCGGCTTGGACTTGCGCGATCAGTGGCTCGTGCCAGGTGATCAGGACTCCGGAACCGGGGCTGTGCTCGGCTTGCGAAATCAGGTCGCTGGCGATGAAGTCGGCTCGAGCCGATTCGTCGGCCAGGACGACGACCTCGCTGGGGCCGGCGATGCTGTCGATATCCACTTCGCCGTAGACGAACCGTTTGGCCAGCGCGACGAACAGGTTGCCCGGTCCGACGATCTTGTCGACACGTGGCAGGCCTTCGATTCCGTATGCCATTGCGGCGACCGCTTGGGCTCCGCCGAGGCGGTAGACTTCCTTGATCCCGAGTTCGTGGCAGGCGGCCAGCAGATCGGTGTTGTAGCTGCCGAAGGGCGTCGGGGGAGCCACGACGACAATTTCCTGTACTCCCGCGACTTGGGCGGGGATGGCTGTCATCGTGAGTGTTGACGGATAAGCCGCGGCGCCGCCGGGAATACAGATTCCGACCCGCTTCAGAGGCAGGTAACGCTGGCGGAGTTGGACCTCGCCTGTCCCCAGTACCGAGCGGTTGCTGACGCTTTTGACGAGGATGCTTTCTTGGAAGGTGCGAATGTTGCTGACGATACGCCGGAGCGTTGCCAGGTACTCGGGGGCGGCTTGCGCATGGGCTGCTGCGAGTTCTTCCGCGGAGACTCGAATTGTCTCTGGGGTCAGCGTTTTGCGGTCGAGTTGTGCGGTGTAGTGCAGGACCGAGGTCAAACCGTGCTGCCGCACATCGCCACAAATGCGTTCGACCACGGCTTGCGGAGAGAGCGGCTCCCCGAAGAGTTCCATCGTCCGTTGGCGTCCGGCGGGCGAGACGATGTCGCCGCGGGGACTGAGCTTATGGCGGAGTTCCGCGAGCAGACGCTCGGCTTCTACGCTGTTTTGACGACAATCGATGGTGGGGATGCGAAGTGGCTGGGTCATGACTTTATTTCTACGGGATAGCGGGCCAAGTTAGCATCTTGGCAGGTTGTTCGCCCCTTCGCAATCGCTGGGGCTGCATCCGCTTAGTCCGTTTTTCCCGCTTTCTTTTTCTTGGCAGCTCGTTCGGCGGCTTCGGCGAGGATCCCCTCGGGGGCATCGTTAAAGGCGTCTCGGCAACCGGAGCAACAGACCCAGTAGGTTTTTCCCTTGTAGGTCACCTGCATTGTTCCCTTGCCACCAGAAACAATACATTCCGGCTCACCGGCCCCTTCAACCGCCAGGTTGGTGCCTTCTCGCGTGTAGCCCACTTCGACGACGCGTGTAAAACGTTCGCCCGCAGCGGGCCGCTTTTCGGACAGAACCAAGGTTCTTTTGTCGTTGAGTTGCGTGACTGTAATGCGATGGACAAAGCCTGTGGCGTCGGGTTCGGAATCGAGCACCAATTTTTTACCGTCCAATTTGCCGGTGTATTCCCGAGCGGATTTGTCGGGCAGGGTGGCAGCAAGGTGGTAGGTTTTCTGCTCGGGATCAAACGTCAGCCGGGCGTCTTGGAGAGCTTGGCCGTCTTTGATTTGATAGCGCAGGGCGACGGCATCCTTCTTGATGTCCCAGACCCACTCGGCCTTTTCGAGCCAAGCTCCCTTGGTGGAGTTTCGCACGGGTTGAGCCGATCCGCGCCAGCCCCCGATCAAACCGTTGAATTCCCCCAAGGCTGTCTGGGCCGCCGCTTTGGCTTCTGGGGAAAGTGGTTTCGATGCCGGCTCTTCCGCCGTCGCCAATGCCAGCCACGCGGGGGCGGCGACAGCTGCCAACAGAATCCACACCGAGACACGCGAAACGTTCCGGAGCATGAGTCATTCCTTGCCAAGCCACTGCGATTGGGATCACACCATCTGCTGTGCTAATAGAACCCTAGACTCGTTGCTACGGATCGTTTCGTCTCGAAATTGCGGAAATTTCGCGGAATTCAGTGCCGGCCGCGATTCCGGCTTCTCATTCGTCGTTGCGTCTACCCGCCGGGCGGTGATTAATAGCGTGCCAAGCTGGTGTCGATCGCAGTCGCCCATTCATCAATGCCGCCGGCCATGCTTTTGACATTGGAAAAACCCTGCTGGCGCAACCAGTTGGTCACCCGCAGGCTGCGTCCGCCGTGGTGGCAGTGGACAACGATTTCTCGATCCTTTTGTGCTTCCAGCTCGGCAATCCGGTCGGTCAGCTCGCTCATCGGCAGCAGGACGGCTTCCTTGATGTTCACGGTGTCGTGTTCGGTCTTCTCACGGCAATCCAGCAGCAGGAAGTCGGCTCCCTGATCGAGCTTGGCTTTTACACTGCGGCAGTCAATTTCCAGGGGGGACGAACTCATGCTGGCCATTCCGTATGTTGAAAAATGTCAATGTGATTGGAGTCGCGTAACGAATGGGGGCGGTCTGCCCGTTTACGGGATCAGCTTCAGTTTCCCACTGCAGAATTTGCAGGCCACTTCGACGCCAACGTATTTTTTACCGATTCGCAGCTCTTTTGTGCAATGCGGGCACTCGCCGTAGTAACCCTTCACAATAATGGCCGGGTTGTTCAGATCGATCTGAAACCGTCCATCGCAGTGCTTGCAACTGACCGTTTCGCCGATGTATTTGGAATTGATCCGCAGTTCCTGCTGGCAATGCGGACACGACAGATAAGTGCCACGCGGTTCCAGTTCCACTTTGCAATCCAGTTCTTGCATCGGGATGAATTGCGGGATTTCGACGCTATCCTCTTCCAGATCGGAATTGAGCAGCGTGCGACAGTTACGGCAATGAACGACGCGTGCGGGCGTATCTTCGCCGCACGAAGGGCAGGGGCCACCAGGCCATTCTGGCATTTCTGAAACCTTTGACTGCTGAAACCAGGCCCACTGTTGGAAGTTTTAATTTAACTGGCGGAAAGGCGGCTGACAATTTCGAACCGCAGAGAGGTGGGAAGAATGACGAATGTCGAAAACCGAATGACGCAAGAATGACCAAATCCGAAGGTCGAATGCCATGGATGCGCGCAAAACGGTATCTCCGGGAACTCTGTCCTCGGCCATGCGGCAAGTGAATCAGCCAATACGGATTTGGTCATTCTTGCGTCAATCGGGCGGCGGCCGTCGGCATTGGTGAATTCCCCCTCCCGCGGCTCTCCAAACTTCACGTAAGTATCACGTAAACCTCACTATCCCGTTCTCGAACTTGCGACAGGCGCAACGCCAAGGGTATTCTGAGTTCTCCGACGGTTCTTGCAGGGCTCTATTTAAATCGGTTCACGATGATTGCGTATTTAGTGGTGCGTGAGGGGAATAAATGGCGCGATGTCCATCGGTTGACTCCGGGACAAGTGATGTCCATTGGACGAGCGCCTGCCAATCGCGTGGTGCTGCGCGATGAAATTGCCAGTCGCCACCATTGTGAGATTTTTCAAAGCGGTCTGGTCTGGACGCTGCGCGATCTCGATAGCCGCAATGGAACTCTGGTGAATGGCCGGCCGGTCGTCGGTGACGTGGGGATGGAATCGGGCCAGTTGATTCAAATTGGCGATACACTGCTGGCCTTCACGTACGACCTGCAGGAAACGCTTCCTAAGCTGGAAGAACACTCGTTTGTGGAAGGGGACACCGGCGTTAAGTTGCGCACGGAGTCGTCCAAATCGGTGATTGAGCCGGAAATCATCGAACGGAAGCGGAGCACACGCTACGAAGAGAGCGGCTCCAGTGCAGATCTCAATCGAGATCGCACCAGTCAGGAACTGGCCAAGCTCTATAAGCTGGCTATGGAGATGGGAACGGCCAACGATCCCAAGCGTCTGGCGGAAATTGTGTTGAGCGGCTTGTTTGAGAGCACGCCCAGCGATATCGGCGCCATTCTGTTGCTGCCCCCCGACATGTCGTCACCTGTTGATCCCAGCAAGCTGACGCTACTGGTTTACAAATCTCGCAATCAGCAGCCGTACGAAAAGCTGTCAGAACATCTCTCGCGGACCGTGCTGCAGACGCGTGAAGCGGTGCGGGCGAAGTGCGTGCCCGACGATCCGGCCTTGAGGGAACGGGACAGTTTAGGCCGGATTCAGGCACAAACTGTGATCTGCGCCCCGTTACGGGTGAACGAGAAGCTTTACGGCTTGGTGCATCTGTATTCGACGAACCCGACCAATCCGTTGGGGCCGGACGATGTTGAGTTCGCCTTGGCGGTCGCCGATCAATGTGGGGTCGCGCTGGAAGGGCTTCGGCGACAGGAATCCTTGGCGGCCGGGTTGGCTCGCATGCAGGATGACCTGCACACGTTGCGCGAACAGCTGGGAATTGAAAGCGAGCTGGTCGGCAGCAGCCCGCCGATGGAAGAGATTAATCGCAAGATTGGCCGGATCGCGCCGACCGATGCCACGGTTCTCGTCAGGGGCGAGAGTGGCGTCGGGAAAGAGCTGGTGGCCCGGGCCATCCATTTCAGCAGTCGTCGTCGCAATGGGCCCTTTGTGTGTCTGAATTGCGCGGCCCTCAGTGAAAGTTTGCTGGAAAGCGAATTATTTGGGCACGAGAAGGGTTCTTTCACCGGTGCCGTGGCCCGTAAGGCTGGAAAGTTTGAGCAGGCCCATGGGGGCACGTTGATGCTCGACGAAGTCGGTGAGATGAGTCTCGCGATTCAGGCCAAGTTCCTGCGGGTGCTGGAAGGGCATCCTTACGAACGTGTGGGTGGCGGGTCGCCGGTGGAGGTTGACGTTCGCGTAGTTGCTGCCACCAATCGCGACCTGGAATCGGCTGTTTCCGGGGGAACGTTCCGGAAAGATTTGTATTTTCGTCTGCATGTTGTAGAAATAGTCGTCCCGCCATTACGTGAACATCGCAATGACGTGCCGGTCCTCGCCAATCATTTTTTAGAGCGTTTCGCCAGGAAATCGGGCCGAGTCGTGCGTGGGTTTTCCGCGACGGCATTGGAATTGCTTACGAAGTACAACTGGCCGGGTAACGTGCGAGAGTTGCAACACGTTGTCGAGCGGGCCGTGATTTTGTGTGGCAGCGAGCTGGTGGGGGTGCAGGACATTCAGTTGTCTTCGTTGGGCTCGCCGCAGTTCGAAACCATTTCTGATCCGTCACAGCAGCGGTCGTTCCGTGAGCTGACACTGGATGTGCTGGAGCAGGAATACATCATGGCTACCCTGGAGCAAACGAACTGGAATAAGTCGCAAGCGGCCCAGATCCTGGGAATTGAGCGTTCCACGTTGGATCGCAAATTGAAACGGTATCAAGCCGAAAGGCCTAAGAAGTAAGATTTCGTCGTTGCCAGTGGTTCTGCCCCGTGGTACTAAAATGTCAGAAGAAATTTCAGTGAAGGCCGGGGGAGACCCGATAAAGACACCACGGCCGGTAAATGGGGCGGCTTTTGTGGTTAAAAAAAGAATTGCTAAAGTTCAGAATCGAAAGTGACTCGCTCGCTAACGACGCTGAAAAAACAGTCCACCGGTACTCAATTTGACCGGCAGATTCCGCCGATTTTCGGCATTCTGAGGCGACTGTAACCACCTAAACTATAACCATTTACAGAAAATTCGCCAAAACGCTTCCGATTGTAAGTTTTTTGATTGACTTTCGGGCCAAATTTTTAAGAATGGATAGATCTCAGGTAGATTTCCCACCTGACAAGCCTGCCTGACCAAATGAGTCGCCAAGACTCGAAGTTGCTGCCGATCCCAGTGGGGAACGACGGTAGCCTGCCTTTGCTGATCGCCACGTGGTTTGATCATGTAGCCATACCCAACCTGGGTTGTGGCCATTTTCGGCGTGTATCACGTGGAAATTATTTTTTCTGGGGCCTGTTTTAGCCGGAGTGGACGATGTCGAAGTATTTCGAGGAAGATACCCTCGAGGACGAGTTCGACCTGGGCGTTGATGTTCTGGGCGAAGAAGCGTTCGATGAAGACGGTGAACTCGTCGAATTCGAACCGGAGGATTTTGCCGCGCTCGGCATTGACCCGTACAGGCCCACCAGGGCCAAGCCCGGATCAGAGGCCAAAGTCTTAATGCTTTCCGCGCGGTATGCCGCCGGTTTGCCATTGTGGCACAATGAAGACTGCTACGAACACGGCCCACGCGAACTCGAACTCATGGGCACCGCCGAAGCTCGGCGCTAAGCACACTGAGCCACTCGGTCTGCCAAGATCGAGCTATTGCATAGAGTACACCGGAAGCAAAGAATCTCTTTGCTTCCGGTGTCTTTTTTGTTTCCGGTCGCAGAATTCCTCCGACCGCAGGCGCAGTGATTCAGCCGTTCTCGCTCTTCGAGAACGGCTGCGGTCGTTTACGAAATGTTACTCACTTCGCGGTTCAATTCGTGAGCGGCACGGCGCTAGCCGCCGGCATCCTTCGATGCTTCTGACGCAGAAGAACCGGTGGCTGGGGCTGTGTCACAGCTAAGGATTCGGATTGCGTGCCACTGCTTTGCGACCGTACTCGGTCGTTAAGCAGTGCCCGGACGGCTTGGAATACACTGCTTAACAACTGGGTACAGTTGCAAAGCAGTGGCACACAATACCTCGTGGAGTGGATCCCAAATCTAAGCTGTGACACAGAATTTGAGCCATTTCGCTCACAGCGTGAGTGCCAATTGAGCCTTGCCTCCCGTCTTGTTGCCCAGAATGTTGCAAAAAAACAACAAGAAGCCGCCCGCTCGCGGAAATCTGGCCTATGCTTCATTTGGCAGAGATTTCAAAGTGATTGTAAGAACGGACACGCTGGGGCCTGCGGTTCGATTCACGATCGTCTGGAGTCAATTCCGGCAAATTGCCTCGAATTTTCGCTAATCGGAAGCTCGGCTGGACTTTGCGGAACAACTGCTGAAATCAATTGCGGATGTGCTCGCATTCTGTGCACTGATGGTGTAAATTAAGCGTTTTTAGATTCAAGTTTTCGCCCCGAAACTCCCCCACCTTGACGACGATCCAGCAAACTGCAGTGATTCGAGGCTTTCTTTGCCTTGGACACATTCAGGCACACGATTCGCTAGACAGTGGCAGTAACAGAACGGGAAGTTCTGCTGACTGGGACGTCGAGCGATCATCTGGACGTT
>JAZKFE010000305.1:31455-32099 GCA_040386595.1 Planctomycetota bacterium
AGTCCCCAACCGAACCGGCAAGCCGGGCTTACTGTCTTCCAGGTAAGCGAAAAGTTGGCGGACGATTCACGAGCAGTTCACACTCTTCGGGTCCAATATCGAAGTAAGAAGAACGTCGCTGACGACGGGATTTGATCGGATTGAACCGATGTCCCCCGTCGCTGACGAAGCTGATACTGGTTTTAGTACGACTTTCACAATGGATGGAATGAATAGGAATGGTAGCTTTACTTACCCCCGCTTTGACGACTGAACGGGAAACCCTTCCGAGTCGCGGTCCCGATTGCGAGCTGACTCGTCGCATCGATAGCAAGACGTTTCGTCAGGTCCGTGACTTGAACGTCGTGCACGATGCGGGCCGGGTTGTGCTGCGAGGGCGTAGTGAATCGTACTACGTCAAGCAGCTCGCGACGCACGCTGTGCTCGATCTGATGCCGGGCGTGGCGATTGAGAACTCGATCGACGTTGCACGCTAATAGACGTTGGATCTGGATAAAATCCTCCGCTCCAGACAAGCTCGTTACGAGCTCAGGTCTGGAGCGTGGCAGGATGGGC
Source organism: Planctomycetota bacterium (assembly GCA_040386595.1). Classification (GTDB taxonomy): domain Bacteria; phylum Planctomycetota; class Planctomycetia; order Planctomycetales; family Planctomycetaceae; genus JAKFVC01. The sequence continues at coordinate 32,011 of JAZKFE010000305.1, forward strand.
TGAGGCGTTTCTTTCTTGCGGACCCTCGGCTCGTTTTCTTTCTCCTCTGAGAAATCTTCCCGGTTTACGACTGGTTTCACCATAGTCGT